>NZ_JBNDIC010000046.1:0-56493 GCF_056755475.1 Rhizobium sp. KNZ2-6A
ATCACCATGTCAATCAACGCGTGAAGGCTGCTACGATGCCAGACGCGCCCCCTGTCCCAGCTTAAGGCGACGCCACCGTTCGCCATCCTCGCGCCGGCCCACAAATTGCGCAAATCGGTGCGAGCCGGCGCAGATCTCATCGCCACCGCCGCGGCATTCGTCTTCCTGGCGGTCGCCGGCGGCGGCATTGTCGCCTCGCTCGCCAAGAACATCATCGGCCGCGCCAGACCGGAACTGCTGCTGACGAATGGCGCCTTTTATTTTCGCCCCCTCGCCTTTCACGCCGACTTCGCATCCTTTCCCTCCGGACATTCTGCCACGGCCGGCGCCATGGCGATGTCGCTGGCGCTCGTCTTCCCCCGCCTTCGCCCCGTCTTCATGCCGGTCGGCGTCCTGATCTGCCTGTCGCGTCAATGGGTCGGCGCCCATTGGGCGAGCGACACGCTGATGGGCTGGGGCGTCGGCGTCGCCTTCGCCTTGTGGCTGGCGCATGTATTCGCGCGGCGGCGTCTCCTCTTTGCCTATGATCCCAATGGCCGCCTGCGCCTGGGCGAGCAATACAAGGCAATCCTTGCCGTCCGGCGCGCGTTGATACGGCGCATGCCGGTGGTCGGCAAAAAGGCGATACCCGCGGCAAAGGCATGTCCGTCACAGTCCCGCCCAGCATCCCAGACCTTTGAAATTCGATCCTGATCCCACGGCAAGCGCAGTTCTTCGGCAAGGGTTGCGCGGATTTGCGCACCGCAAATGCCCGCTTCCTCCTGTGAATGCAAAAAGATCGAACGCAGCGACGGATTTACCGATCGCAGCCGTTTAAGCGCTGAAGGGATAACAGCGTCAAGCTCTTCCAGGACGAATGAGGACATCATGAAAAAGATCATCTTGCTGGCTTTTGCAGCAACGGCCTGCTT
The DNA here is from genome assembly GCF_056755475.1 of Rhizobium sp. KNZ2-6A. Classification (NCBI taxonomy): domain Bacteria; kingdom Pseudomonadati; phylum Pseudomonadota; class Alphaproteobacteria; order Hyphomicrobiales; family Rhizobiaceae; genus Rhizobium; species Rhizobium sp. KNZ2-6A. The sequence goes on from NZ_JBNDIC010000046.1 coordinate 912, forward strand.
CGCCGCGATCTCGCCGGCCGAGGCCCGCGACGGATGCGGCGTCGGCTTCCATCGCGGCCCCTATGGCTATTGCCGCCCGGATGGACGGCCGGTCGTGGTCGTACCCGTGGTTCCGGCCTATGGCGCGTTTTATCCCGGCCGAGGCTACTGGGACGGGCGCCGCTACTGGGTGCATCGCGAATGGTGGCACGGTGGCTGGCGCTATCGTTAAGTCTTTGCTCCAGTGGAAACACGGCCCGGTCATCAAGATCGGGCCGCATGCCGCCGGGCATCGAAGGCCCTGCTTTTCCGCTCCCCATAACCTGCTCTGCGATTCAAATCTCACGCTCCTGTGTTGGTTTGGCATGGCAGCCTTCCCAAACGTGCAATTGACGGCGGCAGCTCAACCGGACAATTCTGTGAGCAGACCGGGCACGGAAAACGCGACGTCGACATGAGCAATAGCAATAGCAGCGAATACCATGGGCCGATCATCGTCTTCGACGCCTTGTGCGTGCTCTGTACCGCCAATGCCCAGTTCGTGCTTCGCCACGACCGCATCGGCCACTTCCGCCTTGCCTCCATGCAGAATGAAACCGGCGCTGCTCTTTATCGCCGCTGCGGGATAGATCCTGCCAATCCCGACAGCCTGATCATCGTCGATGGCGCAAAGGTGCTGCGGGACAGCGACGCGGTGCTTTCGATCTATGAAGGCCTCGGCTGGCCCTGGAAGGCAATGTCCCTCTTGCGCCTTGTGCCCCGCATGTTGCGCGACCCGATCTATCATTGGCTTGCCCGCAACCGCTATCGCATCTTCGGCAGGCGGGAGACATGCTGGCTGCCGACAGCTGACCAGGCGAGCCGCATCCTTTGAGGAAGATCCCCGTTCTCGGCAGCGAAACAGGCTAGACTATCGAGGCCGGGCGATCTCTAGCGATCGCCGGCCAAACAGCCGAACATGCGAAAGTCATGGAAGGCCTCTTTGAACCGCGCCTTCTGCCGAAGCGTGCCCTCATACTGGAACCCCGCCTTTTCAAGAACCCGATCGGAGGCGGTGTTTCCCGGCAGCGTCCAGGCCTCGATGCGATTGAGGGAAAAAACGTCGAAGCCACATTGGACGACCGCCCTCGCCGCCTCACTCATGAGCCCTTTGCCCCAGGCCGAGGGATGCAGCTCATATCCGAGCTCGGCGCATCTGGCGTGCCGGTCGAGACTGTTGAAGCGGATGGCACCGAGCAAATGGTCGGAAGCGCGGTCCTCGATGATCCAAGTACAGCCCGTTCCCTTGGGGAAGATTTTGATCATCCATCGAACGGAGCGCTCGATCTGCGCCCTCTTCGGCGCATCGACCCAGTTCGAGAACCGTGTGACCTCCGGAATCGAAATCATCGTATGGAAATCGTCGCAATCATCCATGCTCGCTTCGCGAAGCCGCAGCCGGTCCGTCACAAGCGTGGGGAACTTGTCTTGTGGCTCAGCCATTTTCAGACTTTCAGGAAGTTGGCGAGAATGATTTCGCGCCAGACACGCGTGGGCGTTATCCAGGCGTCCCATGCATTGTATTTGCCGGAATAGATGACGGCGGCAATTCCCGCATCGGGCATCAGCCAGAGTCTTTGACCGCCGTTTCCGAAGCCCGCATGCCAGGGGCGTGGATTGGCAAATGCCGGCGCGGGTGCCTCGCCGCAAAACCACAGCATGCCATAGTCCAAACCGTCCCCGGTCGAAATCGCCGGCGCCAGCGATTGCGCGATCCACTCTTCCGAGACGATCCTTTGGCCGTTCCACACGCCCTTCTGGAGGAACAGCGTGCCGATCTTCAGCAAATCGGGTGCCGTAAGCCGCAATCCGGACGCCGACGACGCCACGCCGTCATAGCCGGCCGACCAGTGGAACTTCGCGATGTCGAGCGGCTCGAAGAGAATCTCTCGTGCGAAATCGGGCAAGCGCCTGCCCGTGCCGCGCTCGATGATCGCCCCCACAAGCGCAACGCTGCCGCCGGAGTAAATCCAACGCGTTCCCGGCTCGGCGATCACCGGACGCTCCAAGACGAAACGATATCGGTCCGGCGCATTCTCCATCGCAATTTCGCTGTTCAGCGGATCGGTATAGGGACGATCTTCGTCCCACTCCATCCCCAGCGTCATCGTCAGCGCGTGGCCAATGGTGATCCTGGCGCGTGCGGGATCTCCGGCGAGATCGTCGTATTCCGGGAACTGCTCATAGAGGGATGCGTCCGCTGGCGGCACTAATCCTCCGTCGAGTGCGATGCCATAAAGAAGACCGGTAATGCTCTTGGTGACCGAACGCAGATCGTGCAGCGTATCCGCATCGAAGGCGACGTCGCCGAGCGGGGCGCCCCAATTTTCATCGGAACCAACGCCGTAATACTCCATGAATATCTGCTGGGAACGAGCGGCAAGCACGACATGCAGATCGCGCAGCAAGCCGGATTCGATGCCAGCCGCAAACTTGCGATGAAGGGCCAGATCGAAGCCTACCGACTGCAGGATCTCGCTATCCGAAGCATTCTGCGTCATGCCCATAAACCGCGCCCTCCATTTAAGCGATTTCCAGCCTCAAGCTACAATCGGGACGCGCATTCGACAAGGCGGCAAAACCGGATTTCGGGCCATATTCGCAACCATCTAAAATCAGCTCTGCCCCATCTTCCGCTCTTCTTCCGCCTCCATTGCAAAGGCCGCTACCGTCCTGTTGCGTCCGTCGAGCTTTGCCTTCAGCAAAGCCCCATCGGCGCGATTGATCAATGTCTTGGCCGGTCCAGAAGCCGGGGATGAGGCAATACCGATGGAGACGGAGAGCGGCCCGACGATGCGCGCGCGATAGGAAAACGGCGTGGCGAAGACGCGCGCGCGCAGTTGCTCGGCCAGCGCGAAACCGGCTTCGTCGGCCATGTCGGTAGCGATGACCGTCAGCTCCTCCCCGCCGAAACGATAGACCGTGCCGGTTTCGGCGACCGTATCGGCGACGATCTGCCCGACATGGCGCAGCACTTCGTCGCCGGCATCATGGCCGAACTCGTCGTTGAAGCGCTTGAAGTGATCGATGTCGATCATCATGCAGATGACCGTGCGGGCTGAATGATCCCGGTAAAGATTGTTCAGCATCTCATCCAGGGAGCGCCTGTTGAGCAGGCCCGTCAGCGCGTCGCGCACGGCGAGGTTGATCAGCCTGTCGCGCAGCTGCAGGTTTGCAATCGCAAGGCCGATATTCTCGGCGATCAGTTCCAGGTAGAGCCGCGGCGCATCGGCGGCAGCGGCATCCTTCGATCGATCTTCGAAATAAAGCAGGCCGATCGCCTCGCCGAGCGCGGTCAAAGGCACGCAAAGGCCGGGGATGCCGGAACCATCCAGATGCTGGCAGGGAATATCATTCTCCGCGACATGGCTGACATGCGGCCGGCCGCGACGCAGCCCCCAGCAGGCCGAAGCGGGAAAGGACGTCTCGGTATGGGCGGGCTCCAGCCACCGACTGACTTCCGTCAGCGCAGTCCTGCTCTCGTTCATCGTATAGAGGCATCCGGCGATGCCCGGAAAGATCTGCGGCACGAACAGCGCGACGACTTCGGCAAGCTCGTTCTGAGCGTAGCAGGCCTGCAGGCGATGCATCATCTGTAGGATGAGATCCTTCGTCTCCAGGTCACGCTTGCGCTCGGCGTCGAGACGGTTCCGCTCCAGCCCGTTCTCGCGGAAGATCTGTATGGCGTCGTTCATCTCGCCGATTTCGTCACGGCGGCGGTCGGCCGGCACTTCGACGGCATAGTCTTGCTTGGCCAGCCGGTTGACGATCCCGGTCATGCGGATCAGCGGCAAGGCAACCCGGCGGCGCATGATGAAATAGAGCACGCCGAGAAACACCGCCGCGGTCAAGGCAAGCATCACCTTGGCAACATTGGCCCATAGATCGCTGCGGGCCTGAGCGCTGCGCACGGCCGCTTCGGTGCGCGCTGTTGCCATGGCGCGAAACTGGCGGACACCGTTGAGGAGAGCGATCTGGATGCGCTCGTGTTCCGGGCCGAACAGCGTGTCGCGCGCACCCGCCTGATTGCCGCCCCCATAGGCGGCCACCGCCCCTTCCTCAATCTTATCCAGTGCTTCAGCATTGGCCACCACCTGCTCGGCGACCTGAAGCTCGGCGTCGGGAATGCCCGAGCCGCGCAGGGAATTAAGCGCAGCATCGCGCCGGCGCTCCTCGCCCTCGTCGACTGTGAAAGCATCGAGATGCCTCGCCTCCCCGCGCATGGCGTAGAGACGAGCCTCGTCCGTCGTCTCTTCGGCTGCGAGCGCAAGTTCCTCGCCCATGCTGGTCAGCAGCAGATGCTGCTCCACTGCCTGCCTTTCCTGAATGGCGCTTCGGGCCGAGAGGATGAATGCCACGGCAGACAGCACGGTCAGGACGACGGTGATGCCGTAGGCCCAATTCGTAATCGTCGTAATTCTCATCTGCCGTTCCCTGCGCCTCGCTCATGCATTCCCGAAGTACTCCTCTCGAGCCTTCAGTTGTGACATCAGCCTCTATGATAAAGCGTGAATAAGCGGCGAGGAAAGCCTATTCCGGACCTCCGTAGCGCACATCCCCGCCAATCCAATCCACGACCATGGCGAATGGCTGGATTCCGACACCCCGATATTTTCAAGCCGCTTTCTCACTCTTTTGGGCACCCGCCGATCGGCATTGGTATCCTCTGACGGGAATCTCGGCCGCAGCTGAGGGCCGCCTCCGAGACTCCCGGCTGTCGTCAGGGGTGAGTACGACAGCGCCGACAACAAATCGATTTTCAAACCGGCAATCCATAGGCTGACTGGAAGCTGGCAAACGCAAGGTTAAGTTCCACAAGTAACTGCCCCATCTTGGAACATCCATCGCAAAAATCTCAATTGAATCCTGGCCAAGATTGGCCGCATTTGAAGCAATTGTTGTTCAGATCTCGCACAGTGTCGATGAATTCGACGTTCGAACTTAACCAATTTTCCTGAATAGCTCCCTCCGAACAGGGGGCAAGCAGCATCGGCGGCATCGTCGCTCACCAAAGAGCGGCCGATGGCTGAAACCATTGGCCGCTCCCCTGTTTCAGGAGCGAGAGCTTACGCCGCCTGTGACTGCGACTGAGCTTCCAAAGCCATTGCACGCGCCGTCACGAAATCGACCTTACCGGAACCGAGGACCGGCACCTTACCGACGGTGACTTCGGCGGGGACCATCATTTCCGTGGCGCCCTTCGATTTTGCGAATGCCAGAAAATCGCTTCGGGTCGCATCCGGCGCATCGGTCAGAAGCACAAGACGCTCGCCCTTCTTGGCGTCGGGCACGGACGAGACGACGCTCAAAGCACCAGGCGTTTCCTCGGCCTCATCGAGCGTTGCCAGGTCGGAATTGTCGTGGCAGGCGTCATTGAGTCTCTGTGTCTGCTGGGTTGCACGCGCCAGGCGCTCGCCGCGCTGCAACTCCTGCAATCGCGCTTCGGACGCGCGAACCGTTGCCTTGAGCTTGCCGATCGTCTGCGTGAACTGCGCCTGGGCTTCTCCATAATAATCCCGCTCGATACCCCACGGGCATTCTGAAACACGATGGATCACGCCTCGATCTGAATTCCCTCTGAAATGAGGAGCTTGAGAATTTACTCCGACCTGTCCGACGGGTGGTAAAACGCAAATGCACATCGTCAGCTTGCAGCGGCCATTCTGCGGGCAAAGAAGCCCCCTTCCCCGCCTCGCACACTCGACGGTGTTCGTCCTTCTCCAACCTTCGAATGACCCACCGAACGGCAAAGAGCGCAATCAACGTCGTTGGTGTCGACTCGCGCAGATCGCTGGCCTTGGCTGCATACAGACGTCGTCGGTGCCTGCCCCATTGGTCCGGGTCGCGCCACAAGCTGCCGTTCGATGCCGGCCCGGGAGCAGACACTAGACGAAAGCTCCATAAGGGCCGCTAGAGCGTTTCCGTCGAACGTTGAATCGATCGTGATGTGACGAACTCGGATCGGGCTGATGCCGATCAGACAAGCCGGCAGCTTGGCGAAGAGCGAAAGCAGTTGCGCTCGCCGAACTTGCCGCCGGACCATGACCGTGCCGCTCCGGTCGACGCCGTGAACCTGAAAGACCGACTTCGCGATGTCCAACCCGATTGTGACTGCCTGATCCATGCTCTCCTCCATCTCTGCGAGAGCTTACGCTCCTGCGGGGCTGGAGAGCCGTCCACAGCATCATGAGCGGACACTGGTATTTTACTGAAAAGCGGACACACGACTAATTCAAAAGGCTCGGATGAGCGCGTGACCGCGCCCAATACAAGCGGCGGCGTTCTGCGGTCTCCGCGGCGCGAGGGTCCTTATTTCGCCCGTGGCGTATTATTGGCGACGACCTGCTCATAGGCAACGAGATCTAGGAATGCTTCGGCCTCGGTGACCTTTCCGTCTCTCATCCGGAAGAGCCAGACGAACTGGTTGCGGTAGGGGTGCCCGCCGGTCGTCGTCGCGGTCGCGTCGAAACGGATCATGACGCGGTCCTCGACCGCCCAGATACGCTGGACCTGCGGGACAAGCGGCGTCGCAAGGCGGCTGACCAGCGGCATGGAAGCATTCTCGACGAAGTCTTTCATGCCGCGATAGGTACGAGCGACGGAGCCCGAGCCCGGAATCGTCCAGACGATGTCCGGCGCCAGGAGCTGCTGGAACACATTGTCGCCTGCCGCCCAACGCTGGAACGCATCGCGGACGATCATCTCGTTGCGCGCCGTGGCGGATGTGTCAGCCCGCGCCGGCGTGGCGACCATCGGAACGACCGTGAGGGCGGCGAGCGCAACCAACCCTCCACAGAACACGGTATTCGCCACACGGCGGCGCAAGATCTTGAATGTCATCGAATTTCTCCTTCTGCGAAAATAGGGAAAAGAAACGCTCCGGCACCGAGACGCGAGTTGCCGAGGCGGTAGGCGAGATCAGGGAGATATCGGCGTCGACGGCCGCGCACGTCGGAGCAGGACCATGCCGCCGTGATGCAGGGTGTCGGGCTCGACGAAGTCGCCATCAGCGGTGAAGCCCGTGTCGTCCCAGTACTCGATCCGGGTTCCGGTCACGGCGTAGCGTCCGCGATAGGCACCCTCGCGGTTGCCACGGGCTTCGACGTAGCTGCCGTTGGGCAAAAGCTCGTGGCGGACTGCGTTGTCGGCTGTGACCCACATGCCGACATAGGGATGATTGATTTGCTGCATTGGCGTTTCTGCCCAGGTGAGAGTTGCGAAAACCGACATGAGGCCGGTCGCCAGCATTAGGCGTGCGGCACACATTAGTGCGGCGCCTTCGTCGGGCGAATGACGATTTCATTCACGTCGACGTCGTCTGGCTGTTCCAGCGCGTACCGCACCGCGCGCCCGATGGCGTCGGGCTGAAGTGCGATCGCCCGATAGGCCTTCATGGCGTCGATCGCCGCGGGATCGGTGATCGTGCCGGCGAGCTCGCTTTCGACCACGCCGGGATGAATGCAGGTCACCCTGATGTCGGCCCGTTCCTGGCGAGCCCGTCCGAGATCGCGCGAACGGCGTATTTGGTGGCGCAGTAGACGGCCGCCGTGGGCGAGACGCTCAGCGCACCGATCGATGCGATGCTGACGATGTGGCCCGTGCCGCGAGACGTCATCTCCGGAAGGACCGCGGCGATGCCGTACAGGACGCCCTTAATGTTGACGTCGACCATGCGGTCCCACTCGTCGACCTTGAGCGAGGCCATGAGAGAAAGCGGCATGACGCCGGCATTGTTGACGATGGCGTCGACTTGGCCGAACCGTGCACGCGCCGCTTCGACGAAGGCTGTGACATCATCCCGGCGGGTGACGTCGAGGTTGCGATACTCGACCTCCGCGCCGAGCTGCCTGAGTTCGGTCGCCAGCGCGGCAAGCCGATCCGTCCGGCGGGCGCCGAGCATGAGATGGGCGCCGGCGGCTGCCAGCTCGCGGGCGATGCCGGCGCCGATGCCGCTCGAAGCACCCGTTATCAATACGGTCTTGTCCATGGTCTCGCTCCAAAGCCTTTCGATCGATCCGCTTCGAGGTGCGGATCCACGAACGAGACAATGGCCGCTAGCGAGCGTCGCGAGTAGCTGGCCATCGAGCGACATAGTGGTTAGATTCTCTAACCAATGACGCTTGATCTCAATGCACTGGCCACCTTCGTCCTCGTCGCAGAGGGGCGGAATTTCCGGGTCGCGGCTGACCGGCTCGGCGTTTCGCGTTCTGCTGTCAGCCAGACCATCAAGCGACTGGAAAACGAGATCGGGATCGCCCTTGTCCACCGGATCTGCAGCTGCGGCTGATCGAGGCGGCGCGCAATCGCATCGCTGCCGACGGCCTTTCAAATCTCAGGGCGCGCGACGTCACGCAGGATGTCGGCTGCGCTCTGGGCGGTCTTTATACGGTCTTTGCCGATCTCGACGATCTTGTCATTCATGTCAATTCGGCGACGCTGAAGGCGCTCGAGGCTTCCCTGACGCTGGCGGAGGTTCGGGATCACACGCCGACGGACCGGCTGCGAAACCTGGCGCGCGGCTATCTGCGGTTCGCGGTCGCGCACCGCAATCTGTGGAAGGCACTCTTCGATCATCGGCCACCGGACGATCGCGCGAGCCCCGAATGGCACCTGCAAGAGCATATGTTCCTGATGGGTGTCATTGCCGAGCCGCTCGCAGAATTGCAGCCGACTATGTCGGAGACGGGGCGCGCCATCCGGGCGCGAACCCTGTTCGCCGTCCACGGCGTCGTCAGCATCAGCCTCGAAGGCCGCTTTGTCGGCCTGCCGGTCGAGAGCCTGGAACAGGAACTCGATGACTTCATTCTGACGGTTGCGACGGGAGCCGCGGCGAGACAAGCCTAAGCAACAAATACGAGTGGTTCAAGGATTCGATGGCGCGTAGGTTCTGATATCGCCGAAGGCATAGCCGCGTTCGCGAAGCGAACGGATCAACGTTCTCAGATTATCCTGGCCGTTGAACTGATCCTGGAACATTTCGTCGTGCATCAGCAGGATCATCTTACCACGCTGCGTGAAGCGGCCGTATTGGAAGAGATGATCGATCTCGCTGACCAGATGGTCCACCGATTGGACCGGCTTGCCGTCGTCGCTGTGCACCCACTCGAAATCCCAGCCGTAGAGATAGAAGCCCGCTTCGGCGACGAGCTCGTAATCCAGCCATTCGCGCTCCCATTGCGCGACATTGATGGACAGATCCTCTCTCGCGACCGTGGGAAGCCGAAAGACGTCCCTGCCCGGCAGCCGCGCATGCACGACCGGGGTCAGGCCAAGCACTTCGTTGGCATGGCGCATGTCCGCCACCACGGCCTGGGTATCGGAGTAGTATTTCCTGTAACGATTGTTGGCGTGGCTGTAGCTGTGATTGCCGACGGTCACGAGCGGCATGGCCTTGGCTTCGGCAAGCAGGTCGCGCCCGGACGAAATGGTTTCGACATGCAGGCCGACCATGAACATGGCGGCGGGAACCTTTTCCTCGCTCAGCACGGCGAGAATGTTCTTCGTTCCCGGCAAGGGGCCGTCGTCGAATGTGAGATAGATCGTCTTGTCGGCCGCCTGGGCACCGAGGGCGCATACAGCAAGGAAGATGCCGGCAAGCAACCACGAGAATACGGCATTCCGTTGATTGTCCAATCCGCCCAAGCCAATCGCCCCCCGCATGATGAGCGCAAACTGGCATATCGCATCGGACAAGAAAAGGGCTGCGAACGCGACAAAAGCAAAGGGCGCTCTACCCATTTCTGGGGAGCGCCCTTGCTTTTTAACCCGGACAGCGAACACCGGCTCGACACGGAAATGTCAGCGGCAGGCCATCGATACAGGTGATGGCCAGCAGATAATCGCGAATCACACCCTTTACAAGGGCAAGCTTCGAAAAACTTCGCAGCTCTGCCACATGGGAAGACCATGTGGCATCATTCGCACACATGCGCGGTGCTGGGGCTTGCCTCAGGCGGCCTTCAAGGCCGCATCGCGCGGGATCTCGACATCGATCTCCAGCATGGAGACATCCTTATCGCGATCCATCTTCACCTGCACCTTGTCGCGATCGACCTGGACATGCTTCGCGATGACGGCGAGGATTTCCTCCCTCAGCACGGATACGAGATCCGAGCCCACGGAGGCGCGCTCGTGGGCAAGAAGGATCTGCAGACGCTCACGCGCCAACGGTGCAGATCTCTGCTTGCGGAACAGTCCGAAAATGCTCATGCGGCCCTCCTTGCGAAGATCTTGCCGAAAATACCCCGCTTTTCGCCGGGGATGGTGATCGGCAGCTGCTCGCCGGCAAGACGGCGCGCGGCTTCGAAATAGGCGAGCGACGGCGCGCAGCGTGCATCGGCAAGCGTGACCGGCGAGCCGAGGTTGGAAGCGCGCAGAACGTCCGTGCTTTCCGGGATGATGCCGAGCAACGGGATGGAGAGGATTTCCAGCACGTCGTCGACCTTCAGCATGTCGCCGCGTTCGGCGCGGCCGGCATCGAAGCGGGTCAGCAGCAGATGCTTTTCCATGCGCTCGCCGCGCTCGGCCTTCAGCGTCTTGGCATCAAGCAGGCCGATGATGCGATCGGAATCGCGCACCGATGATACTTCCGGATTGGTGACGACGACGGCGACGTCGGCATGGCGCATGGCAAGGGTTGCGCCGCGCTCGATGCCCGCCGGGCTGTCGCAGATGACCCAGTCGAAATAGTTCCTGAGCTCGTTGATGACGCGCTCGACACCCTCAGGCGTCAGATTGTCCTTGTCGCGGGTCTGCGAAGCCGGCAGCAGGAAGAGCGTCTCCAGCCGCTTGTCGCGGATCAAGGCCTGCGGCAGCTTGGCATCGCCATGGATGACGTTGACGAGATCGTAGACGACGCGGCGTTCCGCGCCCATGACCAGATCGAGGTTGCGCAGGCCGACGTCGAAATCGACCACGACGACCTTTTCGCCTCTCTGTGCCAGAGCCGCCCCCAATGCGGCCGTCGAAGTCGTCTTTCCAACTCCACCCTTGCCTGATGTGACGACGATTACCTTGCCCATCTCGCTCTCCTGTTTTGGCCGGCTTCGGCTCAGATTAGTTTTTCGGCCATGATCGTTTCGCCATCCAGCCAGAGCTGAACGGCCTGCCCCCTGAGGCCTGGTGCGATGTCTTCCGCCATCTTGTAAATGCCATCGATCGCCAGCAGCTCGGCCTCGAGCTTGCGGCAAAAGATTCGCGCCGAGGCGTTGCCGATCGAGCCTGCCATGGCGCGGCCACGAAGGGCGCCATAGATGTGGACCGATCCGCCCGCGATGACCTCAGCTCCGGAGGCCACCGAACCGATGACGGTGACATCGCCCTCGGGAAAGATCACCGACTGACCCGAACGCACCGGCTCGCGGATGATCAGCGACTGCGTGACCGGCCTAATTTCCGGCGGAGCCTGTTTGGGTTCGCTGTTGCGGCGCTCCACGACCGGCTCGGTCTCGTTAACTTCAAAATCCGCAGCCGGACGCCCACCCTTCAGTATTGGCGGCATGCCAGGCCCGGCGATCGACGGGCGCCCACCCTCGATGCCCATGATGCTGACATTGCGGGCCGAAAGCTCTGCAATCAGCTCCTTGAGCTGCGCCTTGTCGATCGACAGGTCAGTGATGTCGAGCACGACCGGCCGCCCTAAAAAGAAGCCGGCCGAACGGGCTGCGAGGTCGTCAAGCCTGATCAACCACTGATCCAGCGGAAGATCCGGCGAAAGCATGACCGCAAGAAAGGAGCGGCCCTTGATACGGATCGAACGAGCGTCTGTTAGCACTTTGGTCATCTATGTGAATAAATCGTTGATCCTGTGTACCGTCGATATGGTTAACAAGTGGTTAACGCGGGCTTCCATTCGGGCCCGAACCGCCCCACAAAACGGCGATGCTCGCGAGCGCCGAAGGCTCGTTGGAACTGGGGTCGTAGACGCATGGAGCGGCGAAAATCGCAGCTCCAGCAAGGAGAAGAATGACAGCCTTCATGTGATCCTCCAGGCGCAAGGCAGACGTTGCCTTGCTTGATATCCGATGCGATAAAAATTAACGATTCTGCACGCCGCATCCTCCGGAGCGGCGCGCAATACCCACGCTTGAGCGATTCTCAGGCGAGCTTCAGCTCGACATTGATGTTGCCGCGAGTCGCCTTCGAATAGGGGCAGGTCTGGTGCGCTTCTTCGACCAGCGTGCGTGCCAGCTCAGGCTCGATGCCGGGCATGCTGATGGTCAGGCGTGCCTGCAGGAAATAGGCGCCTTCCGTGGTGCCGAGATCCACTTCGGCATCGACGGCGAGATCGGCCGGCAGCTTGATCTTGCGCTTGCCCGCAGCTAGGCCCATGGCTCCGATGAAGCAAGCCGACCAGCCGGCAGCGAAGAGCTGCTCGGGATTGGTGCCGGCATGCGCGCTGCCGGGAGGCGAAAGCTTGATATCAAGCTGGTGGTCATCGCTGCGCGCAAAACCGTCGCGGCCGCCGATGGTGTGCGTTCTGCCGGTGTAGAGAACCTTGTCGATCTTGGTCATGGAACACTCCTTTGTTGCGTCGCCCGGCTTGTTATGTCGTCTGGGGCGACGTCTGCTGACGGAGTGGTTTTGATGGATCGACGTATCCGCCGTGTTTCCGGAATCGCCGGAAGTGTCACAGAACGTAGGCTCCAACAGACTGGATACAATTGCTTACAAAGAGCCTGGAAATCGTCGCAAGAACCGTCAGGAAATAACGACTTCGGCTGCCAGGCCGCCGCCCTCGCGGTTATAGAGCCTGACGGAGCCGCCGAGCGTCTGGGCAAGTTGCTGGGCAATCGCAAGCCCAAGTCCCGTGCCGCCGGTGTTGCGGTTACGCGACTGCTCCAGCCGGAAGAAGGGCTGCATGGCCGCCTCGATCTGATCCTCCGGAATGCCGGGACCGCGATCCAGAACCGTGATCGCAACCTGCCCCGTATCCCGACGGTCCACGGCGATTTCCGCCGCGCCTGCAAACTTTAGGGCATTGTCGATGAAGTTTGTGAGAATGCGGCGAAGGGCATGCGGCTTCGTTGCCGCCGTTCCGTAAACGAGGCCGAGAATTTCGACGGACTTGCCCGTGTCCTGATAGTCGTAGCAGATGCTTTCGATGAAGGAGGCAAGATCGATGCGCGCGCTCTTCTCGCCATTGCCATGAGCGCTGCGCGCATAGGCGATCCCGTCCTGCACCAGACGCTCGATCTCGCCGAGATCCTGCAGCAGCTTGGTCTTCTCGGGCGAATCATCGGCAATGTCGGCGCGCAGCCGCATGCGCGTGATCGGTGTTTGCAGGTCGTGCGAGATGGCTGCGAGAATCTGCACGCGCTCCTCGAGATAATGCGCGATCCGATCGCGCATGGCGTTGAAGGCCTTGGCGGCATGGGCCACTTCGCTTGGCCCCCGATCGCTCAATGCCTGGCTCTTCTTGTTGGGATCCAGCGCATCGGCCGCGGCGGCAAACTCGGCGAGCGGACGGATAGCCTGGCGAACGGCGAACCAGGTGCAAAAGACGATCAGCAGCATCTGGACGATGAAGACATAAGGAAGCCATGCCGCGATCGGCATGACGCCCTTCGGCGTGACGTCGATCGTCAGCGGACTGCCATCGCTCAAATTGAGATGCGCCTGCAGACGCATGACCGGACCCGGTATCGATTCCATGCGGATGGGAAAACGATGACCGACCGCCTCTTCTATCTTGGCGGCGATCTCCGCGCCATGCGCGGAGGTATCGGGCACACCGGGCAGACCGTTGCCCAGTTCGAAATTATAATTGCCGCGGCTGAGCCAATCGACGAAATTCGCCCTCTCGTCCGCCGGCAGGCGATCGAGCACGGCGATCGAGGTCGCGACGTCGCTCTCCAGCGTGCCGAGCATAACAGCCTTTGCCGACATGTAACGCTCGATGTAGAGCACGCTGAAGGACAGGCCGTAGGCAATCGCCAGGCCGGCGAGCAGGATCAGAAAAATGCGCGAACGCAAGGTGCTGGGCCACCATGGCCGGCGACCTGACAGGTCCGCCATGGTCATGGGCGAAGCTCCGTTATTTCCACCGGAACGGAGAAGACATAGCCTTCGCTGCGGACCGTCTTGATGTAGGCCGGTTCGCGCGCATCGTCTCCCAGCCGCTGGCGAAGACGGCTGACAAGCAGGTCTATGGACCGATCGAAGAGATCGGCGTCGCGGCCCTGCGTCAGGTTCAGCAGCTGATCGCGATTGAGCACTCGCTGCGGATGGTCGATGAAGACGCGCAGCAGGCGATATTCGGCGCCGCTGAGCGTGATCTCCGTTCCATCCCGGTCGAGCAGATGACGCCCGACCGTATCCAGCCGCCAATCGCCGAAGACCAGCATCTGGCCGGCTTCGCTGATCTGCAGGTTGGGCGGCAGCATGCGGGTGCGGCGCAGAACCGCCTTGATGCGGGCAAGAAGTTCGCGGGCGGCAAAAGGCTTTGCCAGATAATCGTCCGCGCCCATCTCCAGCCCGAGAATGCGGTCCATTTCGTCGCTGCGCGCCGTCAGCATCAGGATGGGCGTCGCCTTGTGCTTTCCGGCGCGAAGCTCGCGACACAGCACCAGGCCATCGTCGCCCGGCATCATCACGTCGAGCACGATCAGATCGACCGAATTGGCCTCGAGAAAGCTGCGCATCTGGCGGCCGTCGGCGGCCGTCGTCGCCCTCAAGCCGTTCTTCTTCAGATAGCTGGACACCAGCTCGCGGATTTCCCGATCGTCATCCACGATCAGGATATGGTCGACATGCTCCATTTTGATTTCCCGCTCAACATCGTAAGCACCAACCTACGAATAGTCATCCTTCGTCGCGCCAACGGCAACGGGCGCCGGCCTATGCCGGCGCCCACTCGCACACTACCGCCGAACTAGAAACGATCAACATCTATCACAGCCTGGGCGAAGGCTTGCGGTGCTTCCTGGGGAAGATTGTGGCCGATGCCGCCGGTGATGGTGCGATGTTCATATTTGCCCGAGAACTTGCCGCGATAGGCCGAAGGCTCCGGGTGAGGCGCGCCGTTGGCATCGCCCTCCATGGTGATCGTCGGGATCGAAATCACCGGCCCCGCGGCAAGCTTCTTTTCGACCGCATCGAACTTCGCCTCGCCCTTGGCAAGATCCAGCCGCCAGCGGTAGTTGTTGATGACGATATCGACATGATCCGGATTATCGAAAGCGGCGGCCGAGCGGTCAAAGGTGGCGTCGTCGAAAGCCCATTGCGGCGAGGCGGTGTGCCAGATCAGCTTTGCGAAATCGTGGCGGTTTTCCTGATAGCCGAGGCGGCCGCGCTCGGTGGCGAAATAGAACTGATACCACCAGGCAAGCTCGGCCTTCGGCGGCAGCGGCTTGCGGTTGACCTCCTGGCTGCCGATAAGATAGCCGCTGACCGACACCAGCGCCTTGCAACGCTCGGGCCAAAGCGCGGCCATGATGTCGGCGGTGCGGCCGCCCCAGTCATAACCGGCAACGACAACCTTTTCGATTTTCAGCGCGTCGAGAAGCGCGATCATATCGGCGGCAATGGCTGCCTGCTGGCCGTTGCGCGGGGTCTTCTTCGATAGGAAGCGGGTGGTTCCATAGCCGCGAAGATAGGGAATGATGACCCGGTAGCCGGCACCGGCCAATAGCGGCGCGACATCGACGAAGCTGTAGATGTCATAGGGCCAGCCGTGCAGCAGCAGCACGACCGGGCCATTGGCCGGGCCGGCTTCGGCGTAACCGACGTTGAGCACGCCCGCATCGATCTGCTTCAGCGCGTCGAAAGAGGTGTGGCTCCCGGCCTTGACCGCCGGCAGGGTCGAAGCGGAAGTCTTTTCCTCAGCGCCGGCGATCGCGGGCAGGCCGAATTCGGCGGCTGCGACGGCGATGGCGGCAACACCAAAGAAGCGGCGGCGATTGTGATTGATTTCCTCAGACATCTGTCTCTCCTGTCGATTGGATCGTGAGGTTGAGAAAGCCAGCCGCATGTATCGCCGATGTGTCGCCAGTCGCGTGGTTTTGAATGACTATGTAGCTTCCGAAGGCGCAGATACAGTCTGATACAATCCACCCCCTTTGTCGGGCAATGTCTGGAAGCCTCTGAAGCGCCGTTAAAAATCGCGCCGGCCTCCTGCAATTTGTATCGCATTGTATCGAAGCCGAAGACATCGACGTTTCGGTACATTCTCCCATCTGGCCAGACACATTCGAGATACGTCGCCAACGGCAGATGGCGTCACTGCCGGGCGCGGCGCGTCGCCGTCCGCAGCCGGTTGATTGCTTCTAAAGGAACAAGACGATGACGCTTCTTATCATAGCCTATCTCGGCGGTGCGCTGACGATCTTAAGTCCGTGCATCCTGCCCATTCTCCCCTTCGTCTTTGCCCGTGCCGGTCAGCCCTTCGTCAAGAGCACGCTGCCCATGCTGGCAGGCATGGCGCTCACCTTTGCGCTTGTTGCAACGCTGGCTGCGGTCGGCGGCGCATGGGCGATCCGCGCCAATGAATATGGCCGCCTGGCAGCCATCGTCCTGCTCGGCCTCTTCGGCCTGAGCCTGATCTCGCCACGCATCGCGAGCGCCCTGTCCCGGCCCGCCGTCGATCTCGGCAACAATCTCCTGAACGCGGCGGGCAACGGTCGCGCGACATCGAGCGTCAGAAGCTCCTTCCTACTCGGCATTGCAACCGGCCTGCTCTGGGCGCCCTGCGCCGGCCCGATCCTCGGGCTCATCCTGACGGGCGCCGCGTTGAAGGGCGCCAATCTGCAGACCACATTCCTGCTGCTTGCCTATGCCGAGGGTGCTGCAACCTCGCTTGCCGTTGCACTCTTTGCCGGCGGCAGGATCTTTGCCCGCATGAAACAGTCGCTCGGCGTCAGCGAACGCATCCGCCAGCTCGCGGGCGCTGCCGTCCTCGCCGGCGTGGCGGCCATCGCCCTTGGTCTCGACACCGGCCTGCTTGCCCGTCTTTCCTACGCAAGCACCGGCTCCTTCGAGCAAGCCCTTCTGGAGAAGCTGCAGAGCAAGAGTGCGAGCCCGGGGACCGAAGTTGCCAGCAACAATGCAATGAAGATTGCCAGCGACGCGACGCATCCCTTCCATAGCAACCTGCCCATCGAAGGCCCCGCCCCTTCGCTCGACGGCGCCGTCACCTGGCTGAACTCTCAGCCGTTGACGTCAACCGAGCTTCGCGGCAAGGTCGTGATCGTCGATTTCTGGACCTATTCCTGCATCAACTGCATCCGCACCATTCCCTATGTTCGTGCCTGGGCGGAAAAATACAAAGACCAGGGCCTCGTCGTCATCGGCGTCCATTCTCCCGAATTCGCCTTCGAGAAGAATGTCGATAACGTCAAGAAGGCGATCGCCGACTTCAAGATCGGCTATCCGGTCGCGATCGATAACGACTACCGCATCTGGCGCGCCTTCGAGAACAACTACTGGCCTGCCCTTTACCTGATCGATGCCAAGGGACAGATCCGCTACCAGCACTTCGGCGAAGGCAACTATCGACAGACCGAACAGGCGATCCAGGACCTTCTGCGCGAGGCGGGCAGCGACATGGCCCAAAGCGGTCCAGTCGTTCCGGAAGCAAAGGGTGCGGAAGCAAGCCCCGACCTCAGCCATATCCGCTCGGGTGAGACCTATGTCGGCTACAAGCAGGCAACGGGCTTCATTTCTCCCGAAGGTCTGAAGGCCGATACGGCGGCCGACTATTCGATTGCCAATCCCGGCCTCAACCAATGGGGTCTGGAAGGCACTTGGACCGTCGGCCCGGAAGAGGCCTCCCTCGACAAGGCAGGCGGCGGCATCACTTACCGCTTCAGCGCCCGCGACCTGCATCTCGTCCTCGGGCCGGCGGCCGACGGAAAACCGATCCGCTTCCAGGTGACCGTGGACGGAAAGGCGCCCGGCGCCGACCACGGCTCCGATATCGACGCCGACGGCAATGGCACCGTGACGGAAACCAAGCTCTACCAGCTCGTCCGTCAATCCGGTGACGTCACCGCGCACAACTTCGAGATCCGTTTCCTCGACCCCGGAGTCCAGGCCTACGCCTTCACCTTCGGCTGAAATTCCCCTCCCACCCAAGCATGAACCTCAACTGACAGGAGTCACATCATGAGCATCCGTTTTCTCTCCATCGTCGCTCTCGGGCTTGCCGCAAGCACGTTTGCCTTTGCGGCGCAGGCAGCCGAGATCAAGAACATCGTCATCGTCCACGGCGCCCTTGCAGATGGTTCGGGATGGCGCAAGACCGCCGAAATCCTTGAAAAGGACGGCTTTAAGGTCACTGTGGTGCAGGAGCCGATCACCTCGCTGGCCGACGATGTCGCTGCCACCAACCGCGTGCTCGACCTTCAGACCGGGCCGAGCCTGCTCGTCGGCCACAGCTATGGTGGCATGGTGATCACCGAGGCGGGCAATCGACCGGATGTCGCAGGCCTCGTCTATGTCGCCGCGTTCCAGCCGGACAAGGGCGAAAGCCTGATCAGCCTCGCAAGCTCCAAGCCCGCCGGCGGCATGAACATCCGCGAAACCAAGGACGGCCAATATCTCTATCTCGATCCTGCGGCCTTCGCAGCCGACTTCGCGGCCGACCTGCCGAAGGACGAGGCCGATTTCATGGCGAAATCTCAGGTCTTCGCGGCCAAGGCCGCCTTTACCGCCAAGATCAGTGATCCGGCCTGGCGGGCGAAAAAGAGCTGGGCCGTCGTTGCAACCAACGACCGCTCCATCAATCCCGAGCTCGAGCGCGACATGGCAAAGCGCGCCGGCAGCGACGTCACCGAAATCAAGGCAAGCCACGCCGTCTTCGCCTCGCAGCCGGAAAAGGTTGCCGCCGTAATCGAGAAGGCGGCCAAGGACGCTGGAAAGTAATTAAGCCAGCGGCGGCTTCATGAACGGGGCCGCCGCCGATATCGGAGGATCTTGAAGGATCGTCCGGGCTCTCGGTCGGCATTCAGGTTCTCGTTAGAATCACGCCCTATCCTTGGAACGCTTCAAATCCGAGGAGATCCGATGCCTGCCAGATCTGCCTATTCCGTTCCGCAACGCATTCTTCACTGGCTCATGGCCGTGCTCATCCTCTTCAATCTCCTGTTTCCTGACGGGATGAACGCGTGGCGACGTCTGGTCCGCAACGGCCAGGCGCCGTCGTCAGCCGACATCGCCAGCGCCAATATCCACGCCTATGCCGGCATTGCCATCCTGCTGTTGGCCATCATACGCCTTGCGGTCAGGTTTTCCTCCGACGTCCCCGCCACGCCGGATGGCCAGCCCGCCTTCCTGCGCTACCTTGCAACGCTGACACATGTCCTGCTCTACGTGCTGATCTTTGCGATGCCGCTATCGGGAATGGCAGCCTACTATCTGGGGATCGATACGGCGGCCTTCGTCCATGGCGGCCCGATCAAATCCCTGCTCTGGATCGTCGTCGTCCTTCACATCCTCGGCGCACTCGTCCAGCACTTCTATTTCAGATCGGACGTGCTGCGGCGAATGACGATCGGCTAAATTGCGGCGAGACCGGCGGCTATGCCCGCAAGCCGCCAAAGTGCTTCTCAAAGGAAAACAGGGCGGTCGGCAATGCGCTTCCGCCGTCGAGCGCCAAATCCGCAAGGATTTCGCCGACCACGCTTGCAAATTTGAAGCCATGGCCGGAGCAGGCCGAAGACACGACGATATCAGGCTGTCCCGGCAAGGTGTCGATGAGAAAATCCTCGCTCGGGAGCATGGTATAGCGGCAGGTCGTTGCCCGCACCCGAAACGACGCCGCTTCCGGCAGGCGCTTGCGGGCGAAACTATCGAGCAGACCGGTATCGGTGTCATTGACCGGCGGATTGGGCATCGTGGGGTCGATCGGCTCACGGAAATGCGCGTGGCGGCCGATTTTCACGCCATCGACACCGATCGCCGGGAAGCCGAAATAGGAACCTTCGGCGCCTTCGTCGCGCAGGAAGCAGGGCATGCGCTGCGGTTCGGCAACAAAGCCGTCCTTCGGCTGATACCAGGCAACCACCTGCCGGATCGGCTGCGCATGCGCCCTCAGCTGCGGCACGAGCTCCGCGATCCATGCGCCGGTCGCGACGATCACCTTGCGGGCGCGATATTGCCCCGTCGAGGAAACGACCGTTACGCCCGTATCGTCGGGCTCGATGGAAACGACGCGTTCGCCGAAATGCAGGACCGCACCGTCCTCCGCCGCAAGCCTCAGATAGCCCATGATCGCAGCTTCCGGCCTGATATAGCCGCCCTGCGGATCGAGCAGCCCGACCTCGCCCTCTTCCAGCGTAAAAGCCGGGAAGCGTCGCTTCATGGCATCCCGGTCGAGTATCTCATGCGGCAATCCGTGCATGTCGCAGGAAGCGCGCGTGCCGCTGACGATCTTGCTGTCGGGCGCGCCGATCTGCAGGACGCCGGTGACCGTCAGGATCTCGGCGCGCAGCCTTGCCTCCAGCGAGCGCCAGTTTTCATAGGCTCGTTTCAGCAAGGGAACATAGGAGGGGTCCTCGAAGTAGCCAAGGCGGATCAGCCGGCTGTCGCCATGCGAGGAGCTAAGGGCATGAGCGGGGAAATGCACCTCGATCCCGATCGCCTTTGCGCCGCGAGCGGCGGCGAAGGACAATGCAGCACTTCCCATCGCGCCGAGCCCGATGACAGCAACGTCAAATTCCGCAGACATATTATGCTCCAGCTTCACTTTCGGCCGGCGGCGCGACTTGAGCGATCATGTCGCGTAAACTCTCCATGTCGACATTCAGCGGACGATCGTCGCCATAGAGAGGAACCCGCGAACGGACCGCGGTGTAGAGGCGATCCGTTCCCGGCGCTCGCGTCCCTTGCGAGACAAGAAAGTCATGGGCCTGCGCCGCCGCCATCAGCTCGATCGCCAGGATATATTCGGCATTGTCGAGGATCGCGAGCAGCTTGTTGGCAGCCGCTGTCGGATGGGCGAGAAAATCCTCCTGAAGGCCCGAGGTCAGGCCGCCATCGAGCGATGCGGGAGCGGCTAGGCGCCGGTTGTCGTTGCTCAGCGCCGCAGCAGTGTATTGCGCGATCATGAGGCCGGAATGGCTGCCGGCGTCGGTCGCCAGGAACGGCGGCAAGCCGCTGACCAGCGGATTGACCAGGCGATCCGTCCGCCGCTCGCTCATGGCTGATACTTGGGCGATGGCGATCGCCAAACTATCGGCCGCCTGACCAAGGGCCGGCGCTACTGCATGGGCTTCGGAGGAGACGATCGGGTGTTCAGGGGTACCCGAGACGGCCGGGTTATCCGTCACCGAGGCTAGCTCCTGATCGACGATGCGAGCCGTCTGTTCGAAGACATCCCAGGCCGCGCCATGGGCGTGCGGGACCGACCTCAGGCTCAACGCATCCTGCGTCCGACGGCCAAGGGCCGCAGCGACAAGGCCGCTGCCCTGCAGGCGGCTGCGCAATCGGCGCCCGACCTTAGCGATACCGGTCGACGGGCGGAGCGCCAGCACCTTCTCGTCGAAAGCGGCAATCTGGCAGCCCACGGCTTCCAGCGTCAGGGCCGCAATGGCGTCGGCCCAATCGAGCAGGCGTTCGGCGCGGGCGACGGCAAGCGCCGACAATCCGGTGGCGCAGGCCGTACCGTTGACGAGGCTCAAGCCTTCCTTGGCGCCGAGCACCAATGGGCTCAAGCCGATCGCCGCAAGCGCCTCGGCACCCGGCATGGACTTGCCCTTCACGACCGCCCTGCCCTCGCCGATCAGGACGAGGGCGGTGTGGGCATTGTGCGTGAGATAACCGGCTGACCCTTTGGACGGGACTTCCGGAATGCAGTCACGTTCGAGAAACGCAGTCAGATACCGGATGATTTCGGGGCGTACGCCGGAATGGCCGTGGGCGAAATTGGCGATCTGCGCCGCGATGATGGAGCGCACCTCGCGCGCCGGCAGAAGCGGGCCGACGCCGCAGGCATGGCTCAAGATGATGTTGCGTGACAGCCGGCTCTGGGAATCGCGGTCAACCACCGTATCGGACAGGGCGCCGACACCGGTATTGATGCCGTAGGCGCGCACGCCCGTTTCGACGATCCGCTCGACGATACGGCTTGCCTCGGCAACGCGGTCCCACGCCGCCTCGGAGAGGGAGAGCGGTTCTCCGGCACCGACGCGCGCGACCTCACGCCAGGAAATCGGCCTGTCGATGGTGATGGTCATTGCCCGGTTCCGAAATGACCGATGAACTGGCGGAAGGCCGGCGATGCGCCGCCGCCGAACATCTCGTCCGGTGTGCCGCTGCTTTCGACCAACCCTTCCTTCATGAAGACGACGCGGTTGGAGACGTTGCGGGCGAAGCTCATCTCGTGGGTGACAACAAGCATCGTCGTGCCCTCTTCGGCAAGCGAGCGCATGACGCGCAGCACTTCGCCGACGAGTTCGGGATCGAGCGCCGAGGTCGGCTCATCGAACAGCATCAGCTTCGGCTTCATGGCAAGCGCGCGGGCAATCGCCGCACGCTGCTGCTGGCCGCCGGAGAGATGGGCGGGATAGGCATGACGCTTGTCGGCAATGCCGACTTTCTCCAAAAGGATTTCGGCCTCGGCGATGCACTCGGCGCGCGAGCGCTTCAACACATGGACCGGCCCCTCGATGATATTCTGCAGGATCGTCATGTGGGACCAGAGATTGAAGCTCTGGAACACCATGCCGAGTTCGGAACGGATATGATCGACCTGCTTGTGGCTCGCCGGATAGCTTTTGCCATTCTTGTGGATCATGCGGATCTGCTCGCCATCCACCCAGATCTCTCCATCCGTGGCGATCTCGAGGAGGTTGATACAGCGAAGGAAGGTCGATTTGCCCGAGCCGGAAGCACCGAGCAGCGAAATCACATCGCCATCCTGGGCATCGAGCGATATGCCGCGCAAGACCTCATGTGTACCGAAGCTCTTGCGGATGTTGCGGACGGATAGTCGAGTGACACCTGGCATGATTTGCCTGCTCCAGTAAGCTTTACGCCTTCAGCGCCGGCGGAATGGCGCGGCGATGGCGGGACAAGGAATATTCCAGCAGGGCCATGGCCTGCAGAATGACGAAATTCAGCACGAGGTAGATGATCGCGGCGCAGATGAAGACTTCCATCGTGCGATAGGTCTGCGAGATCAGCCGCTGGGCAACGCCCGTGACTTCCCAGACCGTGACCAGGCTCGCAAGCGCCGTCGACTTCATCATCAGCACGATCTCGGTCGAATAGGCCGGCAGCGCGTGCCTAAAGGCGATCGGCGCGATGATGCGGCGAACGAGCAGCAAGCCGGACATGCCGATCGAACGCGCCGCCTCGATTTCCTTCGGCGAAACGGCACGGATGCCGCCACGGAAGATCTCGGCCGAATAGCCGGCGGTGCAGAGCGCCAGCGACAGGATGGCGCAAACGACAGGTTCGCGCAGGAACGGCCAGAGGAACGAATAGCGAATGATGGAGAATTGCGCCAATCCATAGAAGATCAGGAACATCTGGATCAGCAGCGGCGAGCCGCGAAATACGAAAATATAGCCCTTGGCGAAACCCGACAGGATCGGATTGCCGCTGACGCGCATGGCGACGATGACGAGAGCGAGGAGGCCGCCGCAGAGGATCGACAGCGAGAACAGCAGCAGCGTCATCGGCACTGCCTTCAGCAGGGTGACCGTCGTGCTCGAAAGAAAATCGATATCCATGTCTCCCCCTCAAGCCTGGCCGATCGTCGCAGCAGGCATGCTGCGATTGGCGCGTCGTTCCGCCCTGTTGAAGATGCGATCCGACAGGCTGGTCAGGATCAGGTAAAGCAGGCCGCCAGCGATGAAGAAGAGGAAATACTGGCGGGTTGAGCCGGCAGCCACCTGGCTGGTGCGCATCAACTCGGCAAGGCCGGTCACCGAGATCAGCGCGGAATCCTTCAGGCTGAGCTGCCAGACATTGCCGAGGCCAGGAATGGCGAAGCGCAGAACCTGCGGTATGATGATGCGCCGCAGGCGCAGGCCGCGATGCATGCCGATCGCTGACGCCGCCTCAAGCTCCCCCTTGGAGATGGCAAGATAGGCGCCACGGAAAACTTCCGCCTGATAGGCGCCGGAAATGATGCCGACGGCAAGCGCGCCCGCGGCAAAGGACGGCAGGCCGAGAAAGCCTTCATAGCCAAGCCATTTGCCGATCGAGGTCATCGCCGACGAGCCGCCGAAATAGATCAGGTAGATGATCAGGAGTTCCGGAACGCCACGAAAGACAGTGGTATAGATGTTACCGAGCGTCTTCAGCGCGAGACTTCCGGAGAGCTTGGCGAAAGCGACGATCGCGCCCAGCACGGCTCCAATGGCCAGGGCTGTCGCCGTGACGGCGAGCGTCATCAAGGCGGCGACGAGCAGCAGCGCGCCCCAGCCGTTCGGGCCGAAGCCCAGCAATTGCAAGGTTGCCATAGATCCAATCCCTGTCCGTGGCAGTTTCAGGCGTCAGCATATCATACGGTCTCCGGCCGCAAAGCCGGGGACCGGTGATAACGGCCCGAAGGCCGCACTCGTCATTGCGGGCTGACGTCTACCTTGAACCACTTCATCGACAGGGTCTTGATCGTGCCGTCGGCAAGCGCCGACTTGATCGCCTCGTTGAACTTGTCGCGCAGATCGGTATCGGCCTTGCGGATACCGAGGCCTTCGCCTTCGCCCCAGATGGAGCCGGCGATTTCCGGGCCGGTGAAGGCGAGCGAGTCATTGGCGCTGGCAAAGGCGTTCGCGAAGTAGACGGCGTCATCGAAGCCGAGATCGATACGGCCGTTCTGCAGGTCGAGATCGCGGTCGGCGCCGGTCTTGTATTCGCGGATCGTGGCGATCGAGCCGAAATTGTCATAGACGAATTTGGCATAGACGGTCGCGGCCTGGATGCCGATGGTCTTGCCCTTGAAGGCTTCCTTCAGGACGTCGATTTCCTTGACGCCGGTCTGGCCGGGGGTCATCTTGATCGTGGCGCCGGTGCCGGCGGCATTGGCAAGCGGGCTATCCTTGGCGGTCGCAAAGGCGGCGGGCGTCGCGGCATAAGGAATGGTGAAGCCGATGACCTGCTTGCGCTCGTCGGTGATCGACAGCGCATCCATGATCACGTCGAACTTGCCGGCGTTCAGCGCCGGGATCATGCCGTCCCAATCGGAGGCAACCAGCTTGCAGTCGATCTTGGCGCGTTCGCACAGAACCTTGGCAAGTTCCGGCTCGAAGCCGCCAAGCGTGCCGTCGGCATTGGTCATGTTCCATGGGGCGTAGGCACCTTCCAGGGTGATCGTCGCCGTCTTCCAGTCCTTGGCGGCAGCAGGGACCGCGAACGCGGCGGCGGCCACGACGCCTGACAAGAGAATTGCACTGAATTTCATCGTGTAGAGCTCCTCTGAGGTTGAAAACAGGCCTTTCAGCACTTCCTACCGATCTTCGCCGGCTTGCCCGCTTTCCCAATTAAATTTTAGGATTGATTGCGAGGTTGTATAGGGTACCATATGAGATAATTTATGATATGCAAGTGGGAAAGTTGTTTTCGAGGCAGATTCACTCGGTGCAAAGGGAATAGGCAATGAAGCGCTCCGGCGAGATGAAACGCGAACTGGCGGAAAACGACGCCGCGCCTCTCTATGCCGGCGTCAAGCAGATGATACTCGATCGCATCCACAGCGGCGAGTGGCCACCCAAATATCGCGTCCCCTCCGAGAACGAACTCGTTACCGAACTCGGCGTCAGCAAGATGACGGCCAATCGGGCGCTGCGCGAACTCGCCAACGAGGGTGAGCTGGTGCGCATCCAAGGCGTTGGCTCCTTCGTCGCCGAACGCAAAGGCGCATCCGCCCTGTTCGAGGTGCGCAACATCGCCGACGAGATCGCCGAACGCGGCCATTCCCACCAGGCAACGGTGATCGTGTTGGCCCGGGAAACCGCCTCGCCCGACGTTGCCGATGCGCTGGAACTCGACATCGGCTCGCCGGTCTTTCACTCTCTGATCGTGCATAGCGAAAACGGGGTGCCGGTCCAGATCGAGGACCGGCATGTCCATCCGGAGGCGGCCCCCGACTACCTGCAGCAGGACTTCAGCGGCATGACGCCAAACGCCTATCTTTCCGCGGTCGCGCCCTTGAGCGGCTCGGAACATGTGGTCGAAGCGGTCATGCCGCAAGCCTGGGAATGCAAGCTCCTGACCATCCTGAAAACCGAGCCCTGCCTGACGATCCGCCGGCGCACATGGTCGACGCGCGGCGTCGTTTCCACGGCGCGGCTGGTTTATCCGGGAAATCGCTACCGGCTGGAAAGCCAAAGCAGCAGGTCTTCGGATCGCTAGGTTGTATATGGAGGATGCCTCCTCCGCATAGCGCGGCCTCGACGACATCGGCCATCTTCAAAGACTGCTGAGCAGCAGGCTGGTTTCGCTGTTGGCAACGCCATCGATCATCCGCACTTCGCGCAATACCCGGTCGAAGTCCGAAAGGCTGGTCGCGCGGATATTCGCCACCAGGTCCCAATTTCCGTTGGTCGTGTGCAGCGAGTAGATCTCGGGCAGACCACGCAGCTTGCGGATAACCTGGGTCGTCGATTTCCCGACGACTTCGATCATCATGACGGCATGGACGGTCTGCTCCTCATAATCTTCGCGCACCCGCACGGTGAAACCGAGAAGCGTGCCGGTCTCGATCAGCCGGTCCAACCGGTTCTGCACGGTCCCGCGCGCCACGCCCAGGGCATCCGACAGCTTGGAGAGCGAAGCGCGGCCATCGGCGCGCAAATGCGCTATGATGCGTCGATCAAGATCGTCCGGAATATATTTGGCGAGCGCCATCGCGTAATCCCGTTCTGCGTTTTCGGTCAAAAATACTAGGCAATTTGCACAAAGCCATACCAGAGCTGACACAGTTTTGCGATTTCAGTCAATCGATCCGCTTGTTACCCTATGGGAAATCTTTGCATTGAGGACATGACGATGCCCGCACCGCTCCCTTCGGAAAAAGCCTTCATTCCCTTCGTCAGCGTCGAGAATATGATGCGGCTCGTCCATCATGTCGGCATTGAAACCATGCTGATCGAACTCACCGACGCCATCGAGGCGGACTTCCGTCGCTGGGACCTTTTCGACAAGACGCCCCGCGTCGCCTCCCATTCGCATGACGGCGTCATCGAGCTGATGCCGACCTCCGACGGAGCGGTCTACAGCTTCAAATATGTGAACGGCCATCCGAAGAACATGGCTCAGGGACTGCAGACCGTCACCGCCTTCGGCCTGCTGGCGGAGGTCTCGACCGGCTACCCGGTGCTGCTGACCGAAATGACGCTGCTGACGGCGCTGCGCACGGCTGCGACTTCGGCGATGGCGGCCCGCCATCTGGCACCGGCCAATTCGCGCCGCCTCGCCCTGATCGGCAATGGCGCGCAGGCGGAATTCCAGGCGCTGGCGATGAAGGCGGTTCTCGGCATCGAGGAAGTCCGCCTCTACGACATCGATCCGAAGGCGACGGAAAAGACCGTGCGCAACCTCACCGGAACGGGCCTACGGCTGGTGCCATGCACCTCGGCCCAGGCCGCCATCGAAGGCGCCGACATCATCACCACCTGCACGGCCGACAAGCAGTTCGCGACCATTTTGACCGATAACATGGTCGGCGCCGGCGTGCACATCAACGCCATCGGCGGCGACTGCCCCGGCAAGACCGAGCTTCACCGCGACATCCTGCTGCGCGCCGACACCTTCGTCGAATATCCGCCGCAGACCCGCATCGAAGGCGAGATCCAGCAGATGGATCCGGACTATCCGATCACCGAACTCTGGCAGGTCGTCGCCGGCCGGGCACAGGGCCGCAGCAGCGAGCGGCAGATCACACTGTTCGACAGCGTCGGCTTCGCGATCGAGGATTTCTCCGCCCTGCGCTATGTGCGCGAGAAGCTGGCAGGCACGGACTACTTCCAGAAGCTCGACATCATTGCCGACCCGGACGACCCGCGCGACCTGTTCGGCATGCTGCAGCGGGCGGGGTGAAAAAATCGATGGCGATCGCATTCGCGACCGCCATCGAATTCATCCATTCATTGCGGATGCTTTCAGCCCCTGCCGCCCGACGCGACCAGTTTCGGTTCCTCTACCTTGCCGCTCAGCGAGAAGGCGAGCAGCGCCGATAGCAACATCAGCGCCCCGACGATGAACATCGGCAGTTGGTAAAGGCCGGTCGCATCCTTGACGACACCGGTGATATAGGGCGCGGCAAAGCCGGCAATATTGCCGATCGTGTTGATCAGGGCGATGCCGGCCGCAGCCGCCGGTCCCGTCAGGAAGCGGGATGGAATGGCCCAGAAGTTCGGCAGGGCGGAAAAAATCGCGCACGCCGTCAGCGTGATCATGACGATCGTTGCTTCGGGCGAGCCCATATAGAGCGCAGCCGGAATGCTGAGAGCGCCGATCAGGGCCGGAATGCCGATATGCCACGGCCGCACGCCGCGCCTGGATGCATCGCGGCTCCAGAAGAACAGGGCAACGGCTGCCGGCAGATAGGGAACGGCCGTGATCAAGCCCTTGTCGAAAACGTCGAACTTGGTACCGAATTTCGTTTCGAAACCGGCAATGATGGTCGGCAGGAAGAAGGCCAGCGCATAGAGGCCGTAGATCAGGC
Source organism: Rhizobium sp. KNZ2-6A (assembly GCF_056755475.1). Classification (NCBI taxonomy): domain Bacteria; kingdom Pseudomonadati; phylum Pseudomonadota; class Alphaproteobacteria; order Hyphomicrobiales; family Rhizobiaceae; genus Rhizobium; species Rhizobium sp. KNZ2-6A. The sequence continues at coordinate 29,542 of NZ_JBNDIC010000046.1, forward strand.
CGAAATAGATCACCGACAGCAGCCACACACGGCCATCCGTCAAGGCCAGGCCGGTCATCTTGCCATGAGCGGCCGTCTTTGCCTTCTCCTCACGGGCAAGTTCCCGGTTCAGCCAATCCTTCTCCGTCTGCGTCAGCCACTTGGCATCATCAGGTCGATCCGCCAGATAGAACCATGCAACGATGCCGATGACGATGGCGGGGACGGCAACGCCGAAGAACATGACGCGCCAGCCTTCCAAGCCGAAGAGGCCGTGCATCTGTATGAGCATCGCCGCAAAGGGTGCACCGATGACCGTTGTCAGCGGCTGGGCGAGATAGAACAATGCCAGGATCTTGTTGCGATGCTTGGCGGGCACCCACATGCTCAAAAACAGGATCGCGCCCGGAAAGAAGCCGGCTTCGGCAACCCCGAGGAGGAAACGCAGCACGTAGAGTTCCGTCGCGCTCGATACCCAGGTGAACAGCAGCGCCACGATGCCCCAGCTCACCATGATGCGAGCGAGCCAGCGACGGGCGCCATATTTGTGAAGCGCCAGATTGCTCGGAATCTCCAGCACGATATAGCCGAAGAAGAAGATGCCCGCCGCGAAGCCGAACTGCGCCGCCGTCAGCGCCAGATCGGTCGTCATGCCATTCGGCCCCGCAAAGGAGATCGCGGTACGGTCAAGGAAGTTGATGAAGAACATCAAGGCGATGAACGGCACCAGCCGCTTCGACACCTTGGCGATGGCCGAACGCTCGACCTGTGACATTTCCCGATTAGCAGGCTGCAATAGAAATCCTCCCCCAGTTCTGAAACCCTCGCGACGCAGCGCTCCGCTTGCGTCGCTGACAGAACGGAAACTCCGACTTCCCTTCCAATCCCTGCCTTCGGCCGCATGCGCCCTCGAATGACCCTGATCTCTAGCGGTATGGACAAGCCGCAAGCAAACGATTTAATCTCCCCGTCATGTGAGGAAAAATCACATCATATTATCGCAGGACTGGAAAATGAGCGGCCCTCTTCCATCGTTGAATGCCTTGAAGGCTTTCGAAGCGACCGCGCGGCACAGGTCGATGACGCTTGCCGCCGACGAGCTTTGCGTCACGCATGGCGCGATCAGCCGGCACGTTCGCGGTCTCGAACAGACATTGGGCGTCATTCTCGTCAACCGCCGGGCGCACTCCACCGAGCCGACGCCCGAGGGGCTGCGGCTGGCCGAGGGGCTGGCGAGCGCCTTCGGCCTAATGCAGGCGAGTGTCGAGCGTGTTCGTCCCGGCCCGCTGACGCTTTCCTGCTCCTCATCCATCATGATGGGATGGATCATCCCCCGCATCGGCCAATTCCACGAGCGCCATCCGCACATCGCCCTGCAATTCAACATGAACTACGATCAGGTCGATTTCGTCCGGGACAAGATCAGCCTCGCGATCCGCTCGAGCGTCATCGAACCGCCGAAGGATGCGATCATCCGCGAGCTTGGCGGCGAGGCGATCGGCCCCGTCTGCTCGCCGGAATATCTGAGCCGCTTGGGCATTCTTAGCCCAGGCGACATGGAGAATGCGGCACTCCTCTCTACACGCACGCGCCCGCAGGCCTGGAGCGACTGGCAGGCGATCGCCGGCGAGAGGGATCTGCCGCTCACGTCCCAGTCCGCATTCGACCATTTCTACCTGCTGATCCAGGCCGCCGCCTGCGGCCTCGGCATTGCTGTTGTTCCGCAGATGCTGGTGCTCGATCAGCTCGCCTCGGGGCGGCTGGTGGCACCGTTCGGTTTTCTGCCTGGACCCAGGCGCATGGTGCTCTGGATCGCCCCGCATATTGCAGGCAGGCCGGACGCATTGGCGCTCGAGCGGTGGCTGACGGCCGAAATGCATGCAAGGCCGGACACCTGACGGCACCGATCGGGACCGGTTTGAAAGACGTTGAAATCAGCGGAATTTTCTCTCTGCGCGTCGCAATCGGGAATGTGCTATGAATTCTTGCGAACATGAGCAAACGGGACAAGCCTTGCAAACCCAGCCGTCGTTCGAGAGGGGATCCGTCCTGAACATCGTGGCAAGTCACACCGGTGAAATGGCAGCGCTTATCTCTGACCTGGATTGGGGAGCGACCAGTCTCGGTCCTCCATCGGCATGGCCCTCTTGCCTCACAGTCGCGGTCGATATCATGCTGGCGGCACGGGCCGAGATCGTCATGTTCTGGGGCGAGGACTTCGTCGCCCTCTACAATGACGCCTATGCCGCCACGATAGGCGACAAGCATCCGCAGGCCCTGGGACGTCCCGCGCGGGAAAACTGGGCAGAACTTTGGAACGATCTGGAGCCGCTTCTGCGCTCCGTCCTGCAGGAAGGCAATACGGTCGTCGCCAAGGACCGGCCGTTCTACATCGAGCGCCACGGCTATCCCGAAACGGTCTATTTCGACATTTCCTATTCGCCCGTTCGCGATGCGAACGGCAAGGTGCTGGGCGTTTTCTGCATCGTCAACGAGACGACGGAACGCGTTCGCTCCGAACAGATATTGCGGGAAAGCGAGGAACGAATCCGTGCCGTCATTTCCCAATCCGCGACGGGAATGGCCCAATGCGAGCTCGACGGCCGCTTCGTTCAGGTGAATGGGCGCTTCTGCGAGATCGTCGGCTATTCCGAGACCGAGCTTCTCGGCATGCGGATGGACGACATCACCTATCCGGACGATCTGCACGAGAACACACGCCTGTTGGAGAAGATGATGGCGACCGGCGAAAACTTCGAGATCGAAAAGCGCTACGTCCGCAAGGATGGCAGCCTCATATGGGTTGCAAACTCCGTTTCCGGCCTGCGGGACGGTTCGGGACGCATCCAGCGGATCGCCGGCGTCATCACCGATATCACCGAACGCAAACGGGTACAGCAGGTGGAGCGGCGACTGGCGGCCATCATCGCCTCTTCGGACGACGCGATCCTCAGCATCGATCTCAACATGGTGATCACAAGCTGGAATACCGGTGCGGAAAGGCTTTACGGCCACTCCGCCGAAGAGGCGGTCGGCGAGTCGGTCACGATGCTCCTCCCGGACGACCGAAGCGAGGAGGAACCGACGATCCTCGCCCAGATCCATGCTGGTCAGAAGGTCGAGCCCTATGAAACCAAGCGGCGCTGCAAGAACGGCGAACTTGTCGACGTCCTGCTCAGCGTCTCCCCGATCTATGACGCCTATGGTAGGATCGTGGGGGCCTCGAAGACCGCCCACGACATCAGTGCGAAGAAGGAAGCTGAGCGCCTGCAGACGGTGCTGGTCGGCGAACTCAATCATCGCGTCAAGAACGTGCTTGCAACCGTCATGGCCATATCACGCCAGACATTGGGGCGCGACGAAGTCGACAAGGCGGCCGTCGAGACATTCGAGGCGCGGCTGGCTTCGATGGCGCGCGCGCATGACCTGCTGATCCACGGCAAATGGGAGGAAGCGGACCTCGTGGCAGTCATAGGCCAGGCACTGTCGCTCTATCCCAAGGAGAGGTTCGAAATTTCCGGTCCGGCGATCAAACTGGCGCCGCGAACCATTGTCTCCATATCGCTTGCGATCCACGAGCTTGCGACGAATGCCGCCAAATACGGCGCGCTGTCGGTGCCTGATGGCCGGGTGGCCATCCGCTGGTCTCTGGAACCCGGCAGGACCGATCGGCTGAGCCTGCGCTGGCAAGAAGCGGGAGGACCGACGGTCAAACCACCCACGCGCAAGGGGTTTGGCTCCCGGTTGATCGAAAGCCTGCTGGCGGCCGAGCTGAACGGTCAGGTCAATATCAGCTACGAGCCGAGCGGCGTGATCTGCGAGGTACATGCCGCGACAGGCATCGGCTGGGATCAGTCCTGAGAAAGAACTGCCTGAAACAAGGTATGCGCGGAGTAGGCAGCTTGTTCAGCGCGGATTTTTCGGCCGCGTCGCAAGCACATTGCGGATCGAGAAGCTCGAATGGATTCGCAGCACTCCCGGCATGGTCGACAGGATATCCTTATGGATACGTTCGAAGTCGCCGGGATTGGCGACTTCGACACGCAGCAGATAGTCGGAGTCGCCCGTCATCAAAAAGCATTCCTTGATCTCGGGATGTTTACGCACCGCCGCCTCGAAGCGATCGAGATGCTCTTCCGTCTGCCGCTCAAGCGTGATGTTGATGATGACGGCGATCGATGCCTCTGCCTGCGACGTGTCCACCAGCGCCGTATAACCGCGGATTACCCCGGCCTGCTCCATCAATTTGATGCGCCGCAGGCAGGCCGATGGCGATAGTCCAACTTCGCTTGCCAGCCTCGCATTGCTGACACGGGCATCAAGTCGAAGCAGGCGGAGAATATTGCGGTCGATGGCGTCGAGAGCGGCCATGTGGAATCTTTCAAAAATTCGCAGATCATTTCAATATCTTTGGAATTACACAATAATCAATCACTGTTTGGCGAGCAATTTCACGATCCTTTCAATAATCTGCCTTTGAAGAAGCGAGGGCGGATATGGACGGCGGTATTGTGGATTCTCGGACGCCAAAGTTGGCGATGGATAGTGGAGCATGTGGCTATCTGACGATCGATCCGGCCGCTCTATGCCGGAATTACGACAAGTTATCCGCCATCGTTGCGCCGGCAAAAACAGCTGCCGTCGTCAAGGCTGATTCCTATGGGCTCGGTGCCAATCAAGTCTCGAAAGCGCTCTACGAGCGCGGGTGCCGGCATTTCTTCGTCGCCCATTTCATCGAGGCACTGCGACTGCGGCCGCAACTCGCTGGCGATGCGACGATTTTTGTACTGAACGGCCTATTGCCCGGCAATGAGGCTACCTGCGCCGATGGCGGCATCGTGCCTGTCATCAATTCGCTCGATCAGTTGCAGCAATGGTCGCAGACTGCACGCTCTCTTCAGCGCAGGCTCCCTGCGGTTTTGCAATTCGATACCGGCATGTCGCGCCTTGGCATTCCGCCGGAAGACAGAAGTGCCGTCGCTGCTCATCTGCAGACATCCGACGACATCGAGATCCTGTTCATCATGAGCCATCTTGCCTCCGCAGATGAGGCCGACAGCGAACAAAACGCCGATCAGCTGGCGGAAATGCGCCGCGTCGCAGCGGAGTTTCCCAGCTACGATATTTCTTTCGCGAATTCTGGCGGCATCTTTCTCGGCGGCGATTTTCACGGCGTGCTGGCGCGGCCGGGCATTGCCCTTTACGGCGGTGCACCGACGAGCGGTGTCGCCAATCCGATGGAAGCCGTCGTCCGGCTCGATGTCGCCGTGGTGCAGACCCGAACGGTTCCGGAAGGCGTGCGTGTCGGCTATGGCGGCGTGCACGTGACGAAGACCCGGACCCGGCTTGCGACGATCGCCGCCGGCTATGCCGACGGCCTGCCGCGCAGCCTCAGCGACCGTGGCGCGGTTTATTATAACGGCGTGCGTCTGCCGATCGTCGGCCGCGTGTCGATGGACAGCGCGACAATCGATATCAGCGCTCTGCCCGAAGACGCGCTCTCTTTCGGAAGCATGGTGGAGGTTCTCGGAGATCACCAGAGCCTGGAGGATCTTGCGCGGGATGCCGGCTTGATTTCCTATGAGATCCTGACCAGTCTCGGCCACCGCTTCCACCGTCAATACCGCTGACCTTCCCATCTCTCAAGTCTCTGAGGACATCATGAAAGTCGTCGTTCTGGGTGCCGGCATCATCGGCGTGACGTCAGCCTACCAGCTTGCCAAGGCGGGCCACGAAGTCACGGTCATCGACCGGCAGCAGGGACCGGCGCTGGAGACGAGTTTTGCCAATGCCGGCGAGGTCTCCTTCGGCTACTGCTCGCCCTGGGCGGCACCCGGCATTCCCATGAAGGCGATCAAGTGGCTTTTCATGCACCACGCGCCGCTCATCCTGCGCCCGAAGGTCGATGGCGCCATGCTTTCATGGCTCGTCAAGATGCTGTCCAACTGCACGTCGGAACGCTACGCAATCAACAAGAGCCGGATGCTGCGGCTTGCCGATTACAGCCGCATTTCCCTCGCTGAGCTTCGTGAAGAGACCGGTATTGCCTATGACGAACGCATGCAGGGCACGCTGCAGCTTTTCCGCACGCAAGCGCAGCTCGACGCATCGGCCAAGGACGTCAAGGCTCTGGCAGCCGACGGCATCCCCTATGAAGTGCTTGATCCCGACGGCTGCGTCGGCGTCGAACCGGCGCTCCGGCATGTCCGCGGCAAGATCGTCGGCGGCTTGCTGACGCCGAAGGACGAGACCGGCGATTGCTTTAAATTCACCAATGCGCTTGCGGCGAAGGCGATCGAGCTCGGCGTGAAGTTCCGATATGGCACGACGATCAAGGGGCTCGATGTCGAAGGCAGCCAAGTACGTGGCGTGATGACGAATCTTGGACGCGTGGATGCCGATGCGATCGTTGTCGCGCTCGGCAGCTATTCGCCGCTTTTGCTGAAGCCGCTCGGCATCAGCCTCTCCGTCTATCCGGTTAAGGGCTACTCGCTGACGATCCCGATTACCGATGCGTCACGCGCGCCGGAATCGACTGTGATGGACGAGACCTACAAGATCGCCATCACCCGGCTTGGCGATCGCATCCGCGTCGGCGGCATGGCGGAGATTTCCGGCTATACCAATGATCTCGGGCTTGCCCGGCGCCAGACGCTCGAGCACTCCGTCACCGATCTCTTCCCCGGCGGCGATGTTGCCAAGGCTTCCTTCTGGTCAGGCCTGCGGCCGATGACGCCGGACGGCACGCCGGTCATCGGGCCGACGAAGATCAAGGGCCTTTACCTCAATACCGGCCACGGCACGCTTGGATGGACGATGAGCTCCGGCTCGGCGCGCGTCATCAGCGATCTCGTCAGTGGCCGCAAGCCTGATATCGACGCAACCGACCTCGCGATCAGCCGCTACGCCTGACCAGCAGGATTCGGCATATAGGCGCTTGAAAAAGCGGCGGGCTCTTCGTCAGCCGATATCGATCAATGCCGCGAGATTCGTGGCAGGAAGATCGTGAACAGGCCGAGCAGCGGCAGATACGAGCAGATCGTGTAGACGAAGGAGATGCCGTGCGTGTCGGCAAAATCTCCGAGCGCTGCCGCGCCAAGGCCACCGGCTCCGAAGGCGAAGCCGAAGAAGATGCCGCCGATCAGCCCGACGCGGCCGGGAATCAGTTCCTGCGCAAAGACGACGATCGCCGGGAAGGCCGAGGCCAACACGAGGCCGATGATGACGGTCAGGACACAGGTCCAGAACAGGTTTGCATAGGGCATCATCATCGCGAAGGGAATGACGCCGAGGATCGAGAACCAGATGACGAAGCGGGCGCCCAGGCGGTCGCCGACCGGGCCACCCATGATGGTACCGACGGCAACGGAGCCGAGGAAGAGGAACAGCATCAGCTGCGCATCGCGGACATCGAGATGGAACTTGTCGATGACGTAGAAGGTGAAATAGCTCGAAATGCTGGCCATGTAGACGTTCTTCGTTGCCGTCAGCAGGATGAGGATGGCAAGCGCCCACATCGCCTTGTTGCGCGAGATCGGCAAAGCGCGGCTCGGCGCGGGACGCGCCGACTGCTGGCGACGGTGATTGACGAACCAGTTTCCGACCCAGCTCAGAACGATGAAACCGATGACGGCCAGCACCGAAAGCCAGGCCACGCTCTTCTGGCCGTGCTGCAGGACGAAGAAGGCGGCGATCAGCGGCCCGATTGCCGAACCGGCATTGCCGCCGAGCTGGAAGAGCGATTGCGCCAGGCCGTGACGTCCGCCGGACGCCAGACGGGCAACGCGCGACGCCTCCGGATGGAAGACCGCCGAACCGAAGCCGATCAGGCTTGCGGCTATCAGAAGCACGCTGAAACTGCCGGCATAGCCGAGCAGCAGCAGGCCCGAAAAGGTGCTGACCATGCCGAACGGCAGCGAGTAGGGCATCGGCCATTTGTCGGTGACGATGCCGACCACCGGCTGCAGCAGCGATGCGGTAATCTGGAACATCATCGTCAGCAACCCGATCTGCACGAAATCGAGCGCGTAATTCTCTCTGAACATCGGGTAGAGCGATGTCAAAAGCGACTGCATCGTATCGTTCAAAAGATGGCAGGTACTGACCGCCATAACGATCGACATCGTCGTCTTTTCATATCGGGCCTGCGTACCCGAAAATGCCGCAACCATGGGAGGATTCCTTGCCTGTGTCGACCGCCTTGCCGACCATATTGTTTCTTCCGCCTTTAACACGGCTTGCGTGTGTCCTTCTTTCGTGTTTTGGTCCAATAGTTTCTCGATCGGGCCAAAATGGAAAAGCTATCGAAACAGTTGCTGGCAACCCTCGACAACGATCATGTGCAGAACATGCGCTGGATGGAGGATTCGCCCGCCGATGTGCTTGTCCATAGCGCCGAGCCGCCGCAGGGCTATACCGTTCCCTGGCACCATCATCGCCGCACGCAATTGCTTTGCATCTTCGCCGGCGTGGCCCTGATCATGACGGCGCGCGGCCGCTGGATGGTGCCGCCTGGTCATGCTCTCTTCATCCCTGTTGGGCTGGAACATTCGATCGAGATCCTGAGCGATGTCAGCATGAAATCCGTCTACGTGACGCCGCGTGGCCAGCCGCCGAAGGATGAGGCTCCGCGCGTCGTCGAAGTTACGGATTTCGCCCGCAGCCTGCTGTTGGAGGCCATTCGGTTGCGAGAGGCGCCGGTCAGTCATCGAAAGGCACGGCTTGTCCTGTCTCTACTCGTCGAGGAAATCGCGACCCTGCCGGAGCGTCCGCTCGGCCTCCCCTTCCCCTCCGACCGTCGGATGGCCGTGCTCTGCCGCGACTATCTGTCCAACCCGTCGCCCAACGCCAGGCTCGACGATTGGGCCGAGAAGCTTTCGGTAAGCCGCCGAACGTTCACACGGCAATTTCGCAAGGAAACCGGCATCAGCTTCACCACATGGCGCCAGCAGGCGAGCGTTTTCGCCGGCCTGCCGCAGCTTGCCGAGGGCCAACCCGTCACCAATGTCGCACTCGAAGCAGGCTACGAAAGCGTAGCGGCATTTACCACCATGTTCCGCCGCATGCTCGGCACCTCTCCGCGCAGCTATATGGCCAACCGCTGGACGTTTGAGCGGCAATCGGCTTGAAGCTCCTCTTGAAATGATCGGACGCTTCCGGCAAACAGCGCCAGAGCGGCTCAACCTTTCAAGTAATCTCCGAGCCGCTCTATCTCTTTGTTTCCTTGCAATTCCGGACGGAAAACCGCTGCGCACTTTTCCTGGAATTGCACCAAGAGCGAGGGCAAGCATATGCGGCATATCCACATCGTCGGCATCGGCACGGGAAATCCCGAACATCTGACCGTGCAGGCGATCAATGCGCTGAACGCCGCCGATGTCATCCTCATTCCCAGCAAGGGCGCGGCCAAAAGCGAACTTGCCGACGTCCGACGGGAGATCTGCCAACGCTATGTCACCCATCCCGCCACGCGCTTCGTCGACTATGACGTGCCGTCACGGCAGACGGCGGAGCGCAGCTATGTACAGAGCGTCGACGAGTGGCATGACGCGATTTCCGCGACCTATGAACGGCTGTTCCTGGAGCACCTGACGGAAAGCCAAAGTGCTGCCTTCCTCGTCTGGGGCGATCCCGGCCTCTACGACAGCACCTTGCGCATCCTCGAGCGGGTCGTTGCGCGCGGCAATGTCGCTCTCGACTATAGCGTTGTTCCCGGCATCACCAGCATCCAGGCGCTGACGGCAAGCCATCGCATCCCGCTCAATCTCGTCGGTAAGCCGGTGCAGATCACCACCGGCCGGCGGCTGGGCGAGAGCTTTCCCGGCATTGCCGAAACGGCCGTCGTTATGCTTGACGGCGAGCAGGCCTTCAGCAAGATCGACGATCCCGATGCCTATATCTACTGGGGAGCCTATCTCGGCACCAAGGACGAGATCACCATCGCCGGCCGGCTGGCGGATGTTTCCGAGCGCATTCTTACTGTTCGGGCCGAAGCCCGCGAGCGGCACGGATGGATCATGGATATTTATCTCATGCGCAAGGGACACGATTTCGACGATCTCGAATAAGCGCTGAGTAGCAAATCGTTTGCCCGCCGATCCGGTTTGTGCAAGGAAATGTGCCTTATGAAGGGCAGTTTATGGTAGCGGTCGACACGCAGACAATGGAGGAACAAGCGTGCTTCTCTCAGGAGGGAGCTGCCGAGGATGGCGTTGCGTCGCCTCTGCCCTCCATGGTTCGCGGTGCGTGCCCCTCCTTGAGCGCGCCGATGCAGACGGGCGACGGGCTGCTCGTGCGCTTGCGGCCCTCGACGCCAGGCCTGACGGTTGCGCAGTTCCGCGCCTTGGCCGAGGCTGCCCAAAAGCATGGCAACGGCTTGATCGAAATCACGGCGCGCGGCAATCTCCAGCTTCGCGGTATGAGCCCGGAAAGCATGGCCGGGCTGGCCACCGATATTGACCGCGCCGGTATCAGGCCGGAGAGCGGTGTTGCCATCGAAGTCCCGCCGCTCAGCGGCCTCGATCCATCGGAAATTGCAGACGCACGCGGGCTCGCCGAGCACCTGCGCAGCGCCATCGATGCCCTTCATCCCAAGCCGCTGCTCGCTGCCAAGCTCGCCATTATCATCGACGGCGGCGGGCGGCTGGTCCTCGACGACCTCTCGGCGGATATCAGGCTGAAGGCCGTCAAGCTTGCTGATGGCCGTCGACTGTGGGCACTCGCGATCGCCGGAGCGGCGGTGACGGCCACGCCGCTTGCCGCTTTGCCGGACGAACAGGCGATTGCCGGCGTCATCACGCTGCTGAAAACCTTGGCTGCGATCGGACCCCGCGCACGTGGCCGCGATCTGGACATCGCCACTCTGCGCGCCCAATTTCCCGCCGCGCCAGCTCTTGCACGCAGCGAAACCATCTCTTCAGCCTCCCCCGTCGGCATTATTCGTCTCGGTAAGGAACAATCCGCTCTCGGTCTACGGCCGGTTTTCGGGCAGATCCATGCCCAGGATCTCATCCGCTTTCTTGGGCTGGCCGAGGCGGCGGGCGTTCGTGAAATCCGGACGGGACCGGAACATAGCCTGTTGCTGCTCGGCCTTCCGCGTGATCGGGTCGAAAGTCTCCTGGCTACGGCAGCCGATTGCGGCTTTCAGACGCGCGCCGACGAGCCGGCAAATTATGCCATCCCATGCTCCGGCGCCGGCGCCTGCGCTTCCGCCCATTATGCCACGAGACAGGCCGCCGCTGATCTGGTCGAAGTGGGTGCCGACCTGCTGGACGGCTCGCTCAAGGTGCACCTGTCCGGCTGCACAAAAGGCTGCGCCCATCCGTCTCCGGCAATGCTGACCATCGTCGGTGCTGCAACAGGCTATGCTATTGTCGTAAATGGGTCATCATCAGCGGAGCCCGTGGCTTACATCCACAAGGAAGACCTGAAATCGGCGCTGGCTGCGCTCGGGAAACTGGTACGAAACAAAGCTGCTGGCGAATCGGCACAGCAGTGTCTTAAACGGCTCGGCCGGGACGCAATCGCGACGGCTTTACGACAGGGATAGAAATGCCTGACTATGACTATATCCGCGAGGGGGATGCGATCTACGAACGCTCCTTCGCGATCATCCGCAGCGAAGCCGATCTCACGCGTTTTCCCGAAGCCGAGGCCGATGTCGCAGTGCGCATGATCCATGCCTGCGGACTGGTGGAAGCAGCACAGCATTTCATGTTCTCGCCCGATTTCGTCGCATCCGCCCGCAAGGCGCTGTCTGCCGGCGCACCGATCTTCTGCGATGCTGAAATGGTCGCGCGCGGCGTCACGCGCGCCCGCCTGCCGGCCGCCAACGAGGTGATCTGCACTTTGCAGGATCCGCGCACGGCGGACATCGCAAAGACCATCGGCAACACGCGCTCGGCTGCCGCCATGCATCTGTGGGCCGATCGGCTTGCCGGCTCGGTCGTCGCCATCGGCAACGCGCCGACCGCCCTCTTCCACCTTCTGGAAATGCTGCGCGATGGCGCGCCGAAGCCTGCCGCCATCATCGGCATGCCCGTCGGCTTCGTCGGCGCGGCGGAATCGAAGGATGCGCTTGCCGAGAACTCCTACGGCGTTCCCTTTGCCATCGTGCGCGGCCGGCTTGGCGGCAGTGCCATGACGGCAGCCGCCCTTAACGCTTTGGCGAGGCCGGGCCTATGAGCGCGCCTTCAATCGGAAGCCTGATTGGCGTCGGCACCGGCCCCGGCGATCCGGAACTGCTGACTGTCAAGGCCGTCAAAGCCTTGGAGCGTGCCGATGTCGTCGCATACTTTGCCAAACAGGGCAGAGGTGGCAACGGAAAGGCCATTGTCCGCGACCTGCTGAAAGCGGACGTGACGCTGCTGCCGCTCTACTATCCCGTCACGACGGAGATCGATAAGGACAAACCGGACTATATCGGCCAGATCACCGCCTTCTATGACGTCTCGGCCGAGATGGTGGCGGCGCATCTGCGCGAAGGAAAGACGGTTGCCGTGCTCAGCGAAGGTGACCCGCTTTTTTACGGCTCCTACATGCATCTGCATGTGCGCCTTGCCGATCGTTTTCCTACCGAAGTCATACCGGGCGTGACGGCCATGTCCGGCTGCTGGTCGCTTGCCGGATTACCGATGGTTCAGGGAGACGACGTACTCTCCGTGCTGCCGGGAACGATGGCGGAAGCCGAGCTTACCCGCCGCTTGGGCGACACGCAGGCAGCCGTGATCATGAAAGTCGGCCGCAATCTGCCGAAGATCCGCCGCGCGCTTGATGCGGCCGGTCGGCTGAACGAGGCCATCTATGTCGAGCGCGGCACGATGGCGAACGGCGCGATGGCGCCGCTTGCCAGCCGCGACGATGCCGAGGCGCCCTATTTCTCGCTGGTTCTCGTCCCCGGCTGGGAAGGACGGCCATGAGCGGGCGCCTCTATGTCATCGGCACAGGCCCCGGCAATCCCGTACAGACGACGCCGGAGGCATTGAATGCGGTTGCCGATGCCCATGAATTCTACGGTTACGGCCCTTATCTCGACCGCCTGACGCTTCGCGGCGATCAGATCCGCCAGGCATCCGATAATCGCGAGGAGCTGGATCGCGCCAAGCTGGCGCTGCAGCGGGCCGCAGCCGGCGTCAATGTCTGCGTCGTTTCCGGCGGCGATCCCGGCGTCTTTGCCATGGCTGCCGCAGTCTGCGAAGCGATCGATCACGGCCCGGCGGAATGGCGGACGGTGGATCTGGTTGTCGTGCCTGGCATTACGGCCATGCTTGCCGTGGCGGCGCGCATCGGTGCGCCTCTCGGTCATGATTTCTGCGCGATTTCGCTGTCGGACAATCTCAAGCCCTGGCCGCTGATCGAAAAACGGCTCCGCGCCGTCGCAGAAGCGGGCTTCGTGATCGCGCTCTACAATCCGATCAGCAAGGCGCGGCCCTGGCAACTGGGCAAGGCTTTCGAAACCCTGCGCGCCGCGTTGCCTGCAGACACGCCGGTCATCTTCGGACGTGCCGCCGGCCGCCCCGACGAGCGCATGACAGTGGCGCGGCTGGCGGAGGCACAAGCCTCGCAGGCCGATATGGCAACCTGTGTCATCATCGGTTCGGCCGAGACGCGCGTCATTACTCGCGAAGGACGCCCGGATCTGGTCTATACGCCGCGTTTCATCAGGGAAGAGACGAGATGATCGATCCGATCGAGCGCAGCATCGACTGTTTCGACCACCGGCAAGCCAGCAGTCTCCGCGCGCTCGACCATGATCACCCTGATGCCGAGCTGCCTTGTCGCCTCGATCTTCCCGTAGGTCGCGTCACCGCCGCTATTCTTAGCGACGACGACCTCGATTGCATGCCGTTGCAGCACATCCAACTCGTCGGCCAATCGGAACGGGCCCCGGCTGTGGATGTAGCTGACATGCGGCACAGTCAGCGGCGGCTCGACGGGATCGACGCTGCGGACCCAATAATGGTGTTGCGGCGCCGCATTCGCCTGATGCGCCTCCTGCCGGCCCGTCGCCAGGAAAACGCGCAGAGGTGCCGCACCGAGCGCGGCTACGGCCTGCGAAACGCTATGCACCGACAGCCAATCGTCTCCTTCCACCGGCAGCCAAGCGGGACGGCGCAACGCAAAGGCCGATACATCGCATTGAGCAGCCGCCTGCGCGGCATTGGCGGAGATGCGGGCCGCGAAGGGATGGGTGGCGTCGATCACCAGATCGATCTTTTCATCGCGAAGATAACGCGCGAGCCCTTCCGCTCCGCCAAAACCGCCGCTGCGCACCGGAACGGGCTGCGGGGCTGGATCGGCGGTCCTGCCGGCAAGCGACAGGACAACGTCGAGATTGGCGCGGGAGGCAAGGGCTGCCGCGAGCGCTCGGGCCTCCGTCGTACCGCCGAGGATCAAAATGCGGGCCTTGCCCATGGCTGAGACACCTTCAATTCAACGCTGGCTTACTCTTATCGGCATCGGCGAGGACGGTCCAGCCGGCATCGGCGACGAAGCCAAACGGCTGATCGCCGAGGCACCGGTCGTTTTCGGCGGAGCGCGCCATATCGAGTTGATGAAGCCGCTCATCATCGGCGAGACGCAGGTATGGCTCTCCCCATTCGAAAGATCGGTAGAGGCGGTGCTTGCCCGGCAAGGCAAACCGACAGTGGTTCTCGCCTCCGGCGATCCCTTCTTCTACGGCGTCGGCGCGACGCTTTCACGGCACATTCCGGTCGCTGATATGACCGTTATCCCGGCGCCCTCGTCCTTCAGCCTTGCGGTATCCCGCCTCGGCTGGCCCTTGCAGGAAACCACAATCCTCTCGCTCCATGGACGGCCAATCGACCTCATCCGGCCACATCTGCATCCCGGCCGCAAGATCCTGGCGCTGACCTCAGACGGCAAAGGTCCCGCCGAATTGGCCGCCCTGCTACAGGCTTCGGGTTTCGGTCAGACCGAGCTTACGGTTCTGGAAGCACTCGGCGGCCCGCATGAGAAGATCTCTCGCCAGAGTGCGGCCAATTTCACCCTTTCCGGCATCAACGATCTCAATCTCTGCGGGGTCGAGGTCAAGGCTGACGCCGGCGCGCGGATTTTGTCGCTGAGCGCCGGCCTGGCGGATGAGCTTTTCGAGCATGACGGCCAGATCACCAAGCGGGAGATACGGGCAATCACGCTATCGGCCCTGGCGCCACGCCATGGCGAGCTGCTCTGGGATGTCGGCGCAGGTTCCGGCTCAATCGGCATCGAATGGATGCTGGCCGATCCTTCGCTGCGCGCCATCGCCATCGAGGCATCAACTGAGCGTGCGGCGCGTATCCGCCGCAACGCTGCGAATTTCGGCGTGCCGGGCCTGACCATTGTCGAAGGCGAGGCGCCGAATGCGCTTGCTGGCTTGCCGGCACCGGATGCGATCTTTATCGGCGGCGGCGGCAGCGATGCTGGCGTGCTCGATGCCGCCATTGGCCAATTGAAAAGCGGCGGCAGGCTGGTCGCCAACGCCGTTACCACCGAAATGGAAGCCCTTCTGCTGGCCGAACAGGCACGCAGGGGCGGCTCGCTGATCCGTATCGATATTGCGCGCGCCGCACCCGTCGGCCGCATGACCGGCTGGCGGCCGGCCATGCCGGTGACGCAATGGTCGTGGACCAAGCCCTAATTCAGAATGAGGTAGAGCGATGACAGTGCATTTCATTGGCGCAGGCCCCGGAGCCGCCGACCTGATCACGGTACGCGGCCGGGATCTCATCGGCAAATGCCCGGTCTGCCTCTATGCCGGCTCGATCGTTTCGCCGGAGCTGTTGCAATATTGCCCGCCCGGTGCCCGGATCATCGACACCGCGCCGATGTCGCTCGATGAAATCGAGGCCGAATACCTGAAAGCGGTCGCCGCAGGCGAAGACGTCGCGCGCCTGCATTCCGGCGATCTCTCGGTGTGGAGCGCTGTCGCCGAGCAGATCCGCAGGCTCGAGCAACATGGCATCCACTATACGCTGACCCCAGGCGTTCCCGCTTTCGCGGCTGCCGCCTCTGCGCTTGGCCGCGAACTGACCATCCCGGCCGTCGCCCAGAGCCTGGTTCTGACGCGGGTCTCCGGCCGTGCATCGCCCATGCCGAACAACGAGACGCTGAAAACATTCGGCGCGACCGGCGCGACGCTCGCCATCCATCTGGCCATCCATGCGCTTCAAAAGGTCGTCGAGGACCTGACGCCGCTTTACGGCGCGGATTGCCCGGTCGCGATCGTCGTCAAGGCATCTTGGCCGGACGAACGGATTATTCGAGGCACGCTTGCCACGATCGAGGAAAAGGTCGCGGCCGAACCGATCGAGCGCACCGCATTGATCTTTGTCGGCCCATCGCTTGGCGCCAGCGATTTCCGCGAAAGCTCGCTTTACGACCCGACCTACCAACGTCGCTTCCGCAACCGTCAATAAGCCTGACACCGTTGCAAATCGCCTCGAAATTTCCTCTAGTCGTTGCCAACACGCTGTGGGGAACGAGGATCACGACATGCAACGCATTACCATCACCATCGATGACGATCTTCTGGAGACGATCGACAAGATCAGCGCGCACCGGGGCTATGCCAGCCGCTCCGAAACCTTGCGCGATCTTGTTCGCGACGCGGTCACCCGCGCGCAGCCGACGGTTGACAGGGAAGCCAGATGCTACGCCACGCTGACCTATGTCTATGAACACGAAACCCGCGATCTGTCGCGCCGGCTCACGACGGCACAACATCATCACCACGATCTCTCGGTCTCGACACTTCATGTCCATATCGATGGGCATGATTGTCTGGAAGTCTCCGTGCTGAAGGGCAAAGCGGAGGAGATAATGACCTTCGCCGACAGCGTGGTGACGCAGCGCGGCGTACGCTTCGGCAACCTGCACATCATCCCCTCGGACCACGGCGCAGATCACCCCGAAACGCATTCGCATGATTGAGGGGGTGGATCGGTTGCCCGCGGACTACCGCGCCGATCAGAGCTGAGCCGCGATATAGGCCATGCTCTCCTTGAGGGCGGCAACCGGCTCCTTCAGGGCATGGACCGTCGGGGCAAAAGGCTCAAAGGATGCCGGACCAACGTAACCGCCAGCGATCAACGCCCGCAGCTGGCCGACATTGTCGAGACGATCTTCGGCGTCGACGAGAACGCGATGCGGGTCGCGCATGTCGTCCACCGAGATGTTGGGATCGGTGACGCCAGAAATATGCACGAGGCCCGTCAGCTCGGGGAAAATTGCTGCCTCGCCGGCCAGATGATGATGGAAGGTATCGTGCACCAGGCAGAAGGTGGACTTCGCGCCCAGTTCCTCGATCGCGGCGGCCGCTTCGCTCTTCAGGCGCAGCGAGCAGATTTCGAAGCCGAGCGGCTCGACGAGACCGATGATGCCGGCCGCTTCCAGCATCGGCTTCAGCGCCAAAAGCGATTTGCGAAGATTGGCGCGGCGCACCTCCGGCTCACGGCCGCTGCCGTCATTGACCGGAACGAGAACGAGCGCTCTGGCGCCGCAATCGCGCGCATAATCGATCAGCTCCGCCGCTTCCCGGGCGCGCTCGTCGTTCCATTCATTGAACCGCTGCAGCGCGTTGATGGAGATGATCGTGACGCCTTCGCGCGCCGCAAGCTCCTTGACGACCGTTGCCGGCGTACCGTCGAGAATAGCGTTTCCGGCAAGATCGTTGCGGATCTCCACGTTGTCGATGCCGAGCTCTTTTGCAGCGGCGAAGAACGCCTCCAGCTTCAGGGACGGCACGCACATATGATTGAGCGCGAAGCGGATGGAACTCATGATAGGCACTCCTCCTCAAGGCGTCCGGCCACAAGAGACATTTCCAGATCGCCGCGCCTGTTTCTCGAAGGACTAGCGGCATTCACGTCTTTCTTCCATCGTTCCTAGCCATCATTCTTGATAGAATTATTGGCAAAATGATGGAACTCCATCATGAATGCTAGATGTTTTCCGAAACGAAGATTTCAAACGGCAGAAAACTTTGTCCGGGCACGGCCGCCTCATCGCTCTCGACGGACCTGATCATCAGGCTCATCAACTCCTTGCAGAGCGCGGGCAATGGGGTGCCGATCGCCATGGCGACGACGTCGTCGGCAAGTGCAGCCCTCGATTCCGGCGTCAACTCGTTGACCACGGCGATCAGCTTGCCCGATAAGCGCTCCTCGCGAATGGCGGAAATCGCCCCTTCCATGCCACCGCCGCAGACATAGAAGCCGATGAGGTCGGGGTGCTTCTGCAGCAGATCGAGCGTCGCCTCATGGGTGATCTCCGGTGTGTCGAGGTTGATCAGCGTATCCAGCACCTCGAACTCGGGAGCATTTTCGCGGAAGTAAGACCGAAAGCCGATTTCGCGCAGCTCATGACCGAGGAAGCGATGGCTGCCGACGAAACAGGCGACCTTGCCGGGACGGCGCGCCGAACGCGCGATGATCCAGGCCGCCGTACGCCCCACCTTGCGATTGTCGACGCCGATATAGCCCTGACGCGCCGTGGTGGAGAAATCGGACAATAGGGAAAAGACGGGAATGCCCTTTTCCTTCAGCTCCTCGATCGTCGCCGTGACGCCAGGATAATCCGGCGCGACAAGTGCAACGGCCTGGCTGCGGGCCGCCATCGCCTTCAATCTCTCGACGATCGCCGTCGGCGTCGATGCGGTTACGAAATCGACCTGAGCGTTGATCCGCGCTGATGTGACCGCCTGCGCGGCCGTGGCGATCTCCTTGGCAAAAGCCTGGTAGAAAGCCTGAGCCGGCTTCTGCAGGACGAAACCCAATCGATATTGCGGCAAGTCCTCGAAGACGCGCTGACGCAGCAGACCGACGGCGTGGTAGCCGATCTCCTGCGCCGCCTCGTAGACCCGCCTTGCCGTCTCCTCGCGGACACGATGGCGTCCGTTCAGCACGCGATCGATCGTCGCGACGCTGACGCCGGATGCCTTAGCAAGATCCGATATGGTGGGGCGACGCATGGCTGCTCCTGAGATATGTCATCATTCATGACATCAGAGTTTGATGTACTTTGATAGATTCCATCATTCCCGCATTGAGGCAAGCGAAAAGTCGATCTATCGTTTCCGGCATCGAGGGCGAGACGCCGTTGCGTATCGCGGGAGGCAGGAATGACGACGACAATCAAGCGGGATTACGATCTGCTCGGCGAAAGCGGCAGGCGGGCAGTTGAAACGGGGCTTGCTGCCGCCGAATGGTATCACACGGACATCGCGCGAAAGGACATGAAGGCGCTGATGCAGCGATCGGACGCGCCTGCGATCCGCGACACCGTCGTCTGGCTCGGCAGCATGGTCGTCTTCGCTGCGCTCGGCGTCTATTTCTGGGGATCCTGGATCTGCATCCCCTTCTTCCTCGCCTATGGCGTGCTCTACGGTTCTGCCTCCGACAGCCGCTGGCATGAATGCGGCCACGGCACGGCCTTCAAGACGCGCTGGATGAACGACGCGGTCTATCAGATCGCCTGCTTCATGATCATGCGCAATCCAGTGACCTGGCGCTGGAGCCATGCGCGCCATCACACCGATACCGTCATCGTCGGCC
Organism: Rhizobium sp. KNZ2-6A; assembly: GCF_056755475.1. Lineage (NCBI taxonomy): Bacteria > Pseudomonadati > Pseudomonadota > Alphaproteobacteria > Hyphomicrobiales > Rhizobiaceae > Rhizobium > Rhizobium sp. KNZ2-6A. Next base: position 49,071 of record NZ_JBNDIC010000046.1, read on the forward strand.
GCGACCCGGAGATATCAGTCATGCGGCCGCCGGATCTCTTCCACCTCGTTCTGAATTTCTTCGGCATCGTCGATGCCTGGTACGCAATGGTCGATATGCTGCGCAATGCAAGCGGCGTCATCAGCTCAGCGGAAAGAACCTTCATTCCCGAGATGGAGCAGCCGAAGGCTATTCGCATCGCCCGCATTTGGCTTGCGATCTATGTCGCAACCATTGCAACGGCGATCGCCATGGGTTCAATCCTGCCGCTGATGCTGATCGGTCTTCCCCGGCTCTATGGCGCCTGGCATCACGTCCTGACCGGACTGCTGCAGCATGGCGGCCTTGCCGACAATGTCATCGACCACAGGCTGAACAGCCGCACCGTGATGATGAACCCGGTCAGCCGCTTCATCTACTGGAACATGAACTATCATGTCGAACATCACATGTTCCCGATGGTGCCCTATCACGCGCTTCCGAAGCTGCATGCGATGATCAAGCACGACCTGCCGGCTGCCAATCCATCCATATGGTCCGGCTATCGCGAGATGATACCGGCATTCCTGCGGCAATTGCGCAATGAGGACTATTTCCTGAAGCGCGAGCTGCCATCGACCGCGCGGCCCTATCGCGAGGAATTTCACGGCGAGCTGCCGGCTGCCGCCGCTCAATAAAATCGGACATCCAAAGGGAGGAAAATATGAGCAGCTGGATCGAAGTCTGTGCCGTTGACGCGATCGACGAAGAGGACGTCATCCGCTTCGACCATGATGGGCGAACCTTCGCCGTCTATCGCAGCCCCGAAGACGATTATTTCGCCACCGATGGCCTATGCACGCATGAGAAGATCCATCTCGCGGACGGTCTGGTCATGGACAACATCATCGAATGTCCCAAGCACAATGGCCGCTTCGACTACCGCACCGGCGAAGCCAAGGGTGCTCCGGTCTGCCTCAACTTGCAGACCTATCCGGTCAAGATCGAGAACGGCACCGTCTTCATCGGGCTCTGAGGAGGCAAGCGTGGCGCATTTCGTCATTATCGGAGCCGGAGAATGTGGTGCCCGTGCCGCCTTCGCGCTTCGTGAAAAGGGTTTTGGCGGCGATATCACCCTTATTGGCACCGAGCCGCTGGCGCCGTACGAACGCCCGCCCCTTTCGAAAGGCAGATCGGCTGAGGCGCCCGAGCCAAAATTTATCGCCGCATTGGAGCGTTATCGCGAGCAATCGATCGACCTCAGGCTCGACACGACGGCGGCAGCGATCGATCCCGCCACAAAGACGATCCGGCTCGCGGATGGAGAAACGCTCAGCTACGACAAGTTAATGCTTGCAACCGGAGCCTCGGCGCGCAGCTTTCCCGGTGTCGACGGCGCGTCGCAGCGCATCCGCGTGCTGCGCACCCATGCGGATGCGGTGGCCTTGCATGCAGCCCTTCATCCCGGACGGCACATTGCCATCATCGGCGGCGGCTTCATCGGCCTTGAGCTGGCGGCAACTGCGCGCATGCGCGGCGCCGACGTCACCGTCATCGAAGGTCTGCCGCGCGTCTTGAAGCGCGGCGTGCCGGAGGCGATTGCCGGGGCCATTACCGAACGTCATCGTCAGGAAGGTGCTGACATCCGCTGCGGCCAGAGCATCGAAGCCGTACAGGAACAAGCCGGCAAAGCGATCGTCAAGCTCAGCAACGGCGACGTGATCTCCGCCGATGTTCTGCTCGTCGGCATCGGCGCCTTGCCGAATGCCGCGCTTGCCGCCGAAGCCGGCCTTGCGATCGACAACGGCATCGCCGTCAACGAGCGGCTGGAGACCTCCATTGCCGACATTTATGCGGCGGGCGATTGCTGCTCGTTTCCGTTGGCGCTTTATGGCGGCAGGCGTGTACGCCTCGAATCCTGGCGCAATGCGCAGGAGCAGGCCAATCTTGCCGCCGCCAATATGCTGGGAGACGGCGCGGAAATATCCGCCGTGCCATGGTTCTGGTCCGACCAATATGACCTGACACTGCAGATCGCAGGCCTGGCGGATGAGGCGGTCACCCATGTGCGGCGCGACCTCGATGACGGGGCATTCATCCTCTTCCATCTCGCTGCAGACGGGCGGCTGCTCGCCGCCAGCGGTATCGGCCGCGGCAATGCCATCGCGCGTGACATCCGCCTCGCCGAAATGCTGATCGCCGCCCGCGCGCATCCGGATCATGCCGCGCTAGCGGCAAGCTCCGTCAAGCTGAAGTCATTGCTAGCTGCATAAGATCGCGCTTAAGACCTTGACGAAGGACGGCGAAGCATAAATGTCTTCCCATCACGGCAAACGGGGAAAGCGATGAAGATACTCGGCATTTCAGGCAGCTTGCGCAAAGGCTCTTTCAACACGGCCCTGCTCCACGCGGCGGTCGAACTAGCGCCAAGCGGTGTCGAACTGATCGCCCGCACCATTCATGGCGTGCCGCTCTATGACGCCGATTTCGAGGCCGCGGAGGGCATTCCTGAAAAAGTTCGGGAACTCAAGGAGCTGGCCATATCAGCCGATGGGCTGATCCTGTTCACACCGGAATACAACAATTCGCTCCCGGGCGTCTTCAAGAACGCCATCGACTGGATGAGCCGTCCCTCCAGCGACATCGCCCAGGTCTTCGGCGGCAAGCCGGTCGCCGTTCTCGGAGCCTCCCCCGGCAATTTCGGCACCATCCTCAGCCAGAACGCCTGGCTGACGGTCCTGCGCACGCTCGGCGCCGATGCCTGGTTCGGCGGCCGGCTGATGGTGTCGCGGGCCGGCAGCGTCTTTAATGAAGAAGGCGTACTCATCGATGAGAAGGTCAAACACAATCTCACAACCTTCATCGAAGGTTTCAGCGCCTTCGTCGCGGATCGCAAAAAGGGGTGATGGTTGCTCTCCGGCGGGACCGGAAGGCAAATATGATCCTATGATTGACACCGCGAATAGCCTGGAACATTTCCGCTTTTCTTCGAATCGCGAAAACGCTCTATCTTCTTATTTTTACGCATTCCGGACGGAAAACCGCTGCGCACTTTTCCTGGAAATGCTCTAATGTAACCACAGCGCCGGGAGTCCCGGCGCCTCCAGGGCCTCGCACATCTTCTTCCTTCGAAAATCATGAAATCCAATAGAGCCGGTTACGTCTTCACGCTGTTGGCCATCAGCATCTTCGCCATACAGGACGGCATATCCAAGCACCTCGTCAGCGCCTATCCGCCGCTTCTGGTGGCGATGATCCGCTATTGGGCCTTCATGCTTTTCGCCATCGCCATGGCCTCGCGCGCGCCGGGCGGATTGCGACGCAACGTCAGGACCAAACGGCCTCTCCTGCAGATCGCCCGCGGCCTGCTGCTCGCCGCACAGATCGTCGTCGCCATCTCATCCTTCGTCATCGTCGGACTGGCCCATTCGCAGGCGATCTTTTCGTCCGGCCCGCTGATGGTGGCGCTACTCTCCATACCGATCCTCGGAGAAAAGGTCGGCTGGCGGCGTTGGCTGGCGATCTGCTTCGGCTTCGTCGGCGTCCTCTTGATCCTGAAGCCGGAAAGCGGCGTCTTCGACGCACGGTTCCTGGTGCCGCTATTCGGCGCGCTGCTGTTTTCGTTCTATGTCGTCCTCACCCGCTATGTCAGCCGCGAAGACGGCGCCATGACCAGCTTTTTCTATACGGGTGTTGTCGGCGCTGTCGCGATGAGCTGCATCGGGCCATTCTTCTGGACGACGCTGGCGCCCCATGACTGGATCTTCATGGGTATTCTCTGCCTGACGGGCGTGTCGAGCCACTATTTCCTCATTCGCGCCTACGACCTGCTCGATGCCGTGGTGATCCAGCCGCTGACCTATCTGCAGCTCGTCTTCTCCGCCATTATCGGCGTTGCCATATTCGGTGAAAAGCTGAGCGCGCCCATGATCATGGGCGCGCTCATCGTCGTGGCGGCGGGCATATTCACGATCTGGCGTGAACATGCCCTGGCAAGGTCCCGGCTCAAGGCCGGCAAGGCATGAGTGAATTACGCATCCACCTGGGCGCGCGGCTGCGGCTCGGTGTAGTAGCTCACATATTTCTGCCGATAGCGCTCCGTTCCGCCGAAATCGCTGTAGCGCGGCAGTTCCGACATGTCGGTCTTATTCAGGATGACGCCGAGAATACGTGAGTTGATCTGCGGCTCCTGCTCGAGCACGTCGCGCACCAGGTTGGTCGGCGTCGCACCCCACTCGGTGACGAGCAGGAAGGCATCGACCTGCGGTGCGAAGGCCTTTGCATCGATGATCGGGCCGAGCGGCGCGAGATCGACGACGATATAGTCAAACATCTTGCGCGCGTTTTCCATGAGATGCTGCATGCCTTGCGATGACAAGAGCTCGCTGGTGTGCAGCAGCTGATCGCGCACCACGACCGGCAGGATGGCAAGCTTGGTGCGTGGATCGACCTTCACGGCATTCGTCCACGGCACTTCGCCGAGCACGGCTTCGATGAGCCCCGCCTGCGGCGGCGACCTCAGCGTGCGGCTGAGACCCGGATTGCGCAAGTCGGCGTCGATCAGCAGCGTGCGCTTGCCGCTGCTGGCAAGCAGTGCGGCAAAATTGGCGGCCGTCGTCGACTTGCCCTCGCCCGGCAGCGCCGAGATGACGCCGATCACGCGATCGGCCCGTCCCTGCAGCATGACGTCGCTCGCGAGCTTCGCATTCCTCAGGGTCTCGGCGAAGATCGAGCGCGGCGCCTCGACCGAGATGCGCATCATCCGCTCGAAGGTAACACCGTTTTCGACCTCTTCCGCCGTTACCGGCTCCGCTCCGGCATTGGTCTTGCGCCGTTTCTTCTTGCCTGTGGCCTGTTGGCCGAGCAATGGCAGATAGCCAAGGAACTTCAATCCAAGCGCGGAGCGCACGTCGGCTTCAACGCGGAAGAACCGATCGCGGAACTCCTGGAATGCGGCCACGCCGCAGCCGACCATCAGGCCGAGGATGATCGAAAGCGCCATGACAAGCGTCTTCTTCGGGCTCGACGGAGCTGTCGGCACGCCGGCGACCGAGATGACGCGCGCCTTGGCGATCGGGAAGGATCGCTGCTGGCTCGCCTGCTCGAAGCGGCCAAGGTAGGATTCATAAAGGGTCTTCAGCGCCGTCGCCTTCTGGTTCAGCTCATTCAGGTGAACCAGCGACTTGTTGGCTTCGGAATTCTTGCCGACGACGTTTTCGATGCTTTCGCGCAGCGATACCGCCCGCGATTGCGCCACATCATACTCGTTCTTGTAGCTCGCCGTGAGCTGCTGAAGTTCCTGATAGATCTGCCGCGTGATGTCCTGCCGTTCGGCGTGAAGCGCGACGGCCTGCGGATGGTTGGCACCGAAATTCTGCGTGATGTCCTGCTCGCGCTTTTGGACAGCGAGGTAACGCGTCTTCAGATCCTGCAGCACCGAATTATCGGTCGAACTCGACGAGATGGTGGCGTTCTTGACGGCGTTGTCGGGACCTTGGTCGATGATCGACTTATATTGATTATAACGAGCGGCTGCGCTGGCCGTATCGGCCTGGGCGATGATCAGCTGCTTGTTTAAATCGGAAATCTGCTGTTCCGACATCAGCTCGCCGCCGGTCGAGGTCAGCCCATTGTCGGCCTTGTATTTCTCGACTTCGAGCGAAGCCTCCTGCGCACGCTGGCGCAGGTCGTTCAGACGTTCCTGCAGCCAGACCGATGCCCGTTCGGTCGCATCGAAATTGGCGTTCAGCTGATCGGTCAGATAGGCGTTCGCATAGGCACTCGTGACGCTGGCGGCGAGCCGCTTGTCGGTCGAGCTGAAGGAGACGGCGACGACCGAGCTTCGCGTAACGCGCTCGACCTTGAGGCTCTCCTGCAGGACGGCAGCGACTTTCTGGCGCTGGGCCTCGCGTTGCTGCTCGGGCGTCATCGGGGGACGGGCCGGCGTAAAGACGCTGACGATCAGGCCAATGCCGGATTTGAGCAGCGCCGCTGGCGACATCGGCGGATTGAGCAGCGTGTTATTGTCGGCAAGACCGGCCGTGTCGACGACACGCAGCGCCATCTCGTTCGATTTCAGGATTTCGACCGCGCTGGCGATTTCCATGTCCGCCTGTTGGCTACTGGCCGCCGGCGGCTGATCCTCCGCATATTTCGTCATGCTTTCGTCGAGCAATATCTGCGTCATCGAGGTGTAGCTCGATGTCGCTGTCAACAGGTAGGCGACAGCCAGAATGACGAAAGCGGCCACGGCGAAAATAATGGTGCGGATGCGGCGGCCAATGACCGCCATCAACCGATCGAGATCGATGAAGCCATCCTGCGATTCCGCTTGCGGAAGAGCGCTGTGGAAAGTGAAGTTCTTCTGATGCATGGCGACCACCTTGTCGGAGAAGCCTGAATGAAAATAAGCCAGCCCGCGGCCTTCTCGGCCGCAGGCCACGATGTGAACAGGCTTAAGCGGCAGTCATCTGCGCTTCGTGCGAGACGACCAGGTTGCGGATCGAATCATAGACCAAGCCGCCGATATCGGCGCGAGCGAGCGCAAAGGCGACGTTCGCTTCGATGAAGCCGTGCTTGGACCCGCAGTCGAAAGTGCGTCCGTTATACACCTGGGCATGGAAGGACTGCGTCTCGGAAAGGCGCAGCATGCCGTCGGTCAGCTGGATCTCGTTGCCGGCACCGCGCTCCTGACGGGCCAGAATGTCGAAGATCTCTGGCTGAAGAATATAACGGCCATTGAGGTAAAAGTTTGAAGGCGCCTCGGAGGGGTGCGGCTTTTCGACCATTTTGGTCACGGCAAAGCCGTGCCGCACCGCGGCACCCTTGCCGATGATGCCGTATTTCGACGTCTCTTCCGGAGCGCATTCCTCGACGGCGAGGATATTACCGCCAACCTCGTTATAGAGCTCCATCAGGCCGGCCATGCAGCCGCGCATGCCATAGCAGAGCATGTCGGGCAAAAGCAGCGCGAAGGGCTCGTTGCCGATCATGTCACGGGCGCACCACACGGCGTGACCGAGACCGAGCGGAGCCTGCTGGCGGGTGAAGCTGACGGCACCCGGCCGCGGCAGAAGGCGCTCCAGCTCGGTAACCTGATGGCTCTTGCCAGCCCGCTGCAGCGAGGAAATCAGCTCCGGCGTGTCGTCGAAATGATCTTCGATCGCCGACTTGTTGCGGCTGGTGACGAAGACGATGTGCTCGATACCGGCTTCGATGGCTTCATCGACGGCATATTGCACGACCGGACGATCGACGATCGTCAGCATTTCCTTCGGCATTGCCTTGGTGGCAGGCAGGAAACGTGTCCCGTTTCCGGCAACCGGAATGACTGCTTTTCTCACACGATGCTTGGGGTCCATGGCTCTATCCTTTGTTAGAGTGAGGGCCTGCGCCCATATTGGGCAGGGGCGAGGTAAGTTGAGAGGTGGGCGTCGGCTGGCCGCCGCTCCGCAGAGAGGCAGCC
>NZ_JBNDIC010000047.1:0-55413 GCF_056755475.1 Rhizobium sp. KNZ2-6A
GATGATGATCGCGTCGCCGGGGTTGCAGAGCTCGGCGGCCTTGCGCGCAATTGCACGTTTCCTGTCGATATTGACGGCTTCGGAGACGCGGAACGGCCGCGCCGCCAGATTGCCAAGCTGCGGAGGATGGATCGATTCCGCGCCACCGCGTACGCGCCGGATCTTTCCCTGCACATGCAGGGCGGCGATATCACGGCGTATCGTCGCTTCCGAAGCCTCGGTCAGCTCGGAAATATCCTGAATCGTCACGACAGACTTTTCCTGTACGGCGCTCAGAATAATGCGATGGCGTTCGCGTTCGTGCATTGGCTCCTCCTTGTCGGCGGTTATTTCGCAAATATGACAATGTGTCAATCACAAACGATCAGAAACTTTCATATTGCATCGCAACATTATCGAATTTGATCGTTTTCGATTGACAAGGTGACTATGCGTGAGCGATACCCTGCTCACAAAGGGCGGCTCCACCATGATCCGATCCGCCCGCAAGACTTGATTTGAAAGACCTGATTTCAAGGGAGGATGACATGGCGGCTGGCGTTCAGCTTCTGAAGAACCGTTGGGATGATGCATATGCGGCCGGCTTGGACGAGCCGGGAAAGCTGCTTTATCGGTCGAATCTGCTCGGTGCAGACAAGCGTATCACCAACTACGGCGGCGGCAACACATCGGCCAAGGTCATGGAAACCGATCCGCTCTCCGGCGAAAAGGTCAAGGTGCTGTGGGTGAAGGGCTCCGGCGGCGATGTCGGCACCATCAAGCTCGACGGCTTCGCCACGCTTTATCAGGATAAGCTCGACAGCTTAAAAAACATCTACCAAGGCGTTGCCGACGAGGATCGCATGGTCGGCTTTCTGCCGCATTGCACCTTCAACCTCAACGCCCGCGCCGCTTCGATCGACACGCCGCTGCACGGTTTCGTGCCATTCACCCATGTCGATCACATGCATCCCGATGCCATCATCGCCATCGCCGCCTCGAAGAACTCGCGCGAGTTGACGCGCGAGATCTTCGGCGAGGAGATCGGCTGGCTCCCCTGGCGCCGTCCCGGCTTCCAGCTCGGCCTCGATCTCGAAGCCTTCGTCAAGGCGCATCCGAATGCCAAGGGCGTCGTTCTCGAAAGCCATGGCCTCTTCACCTGGGCCAATGATGCCAAGGAATGCTACGAGCTGACGCTTCAGATCATCAACAAGGCGATCGAATGGTTTGCCGCCAAGACGGAAGGCAAGACCATTTTCGGCGGTGCAGTCGCACAGAGCCTGCCGCAAGCGGAGCGCCGTGCCATCGCAGCCCTGCTGATGCCGGAGATCCGCGGCCGGATCGGCAAGGCCGAGCGCAAGCTCGGCGACTTCGACGATCAGGATGCGGTGCTCGAATTCGTCAATTCGAAGAGCCTTCGCCCGCTTGGCGCGCTCGGCACCAGCTGCCCTGACCATTTCTTGCGCACCAAGATCCGGCCGCTGATCGTTGATTTCGACCCGGCCAAGCCCGATGTCGATGCCGTCATTGCCGGCCTTGACAAGGCACTGGAAGATTATCGTGCCGACTACGCGCGCTATTACAATGATTGCAAGCATGACAACTCGCCAGCCATGCGCGATCCGAACCCGGTAATCTTCCTCGTTCCCGGCGTCGGCATGCTGTCCTTTGCCCGCGACAAGGCGACCGCCCGTATTGCCGGCGAGTTCTACGTCAACGCCATCAACGTCATGCGCGGTGCATCCACCGTTTCCGAATATCAGGGCCTGCCGGAGCAGGAAGCCTTCGATATCGAATATTGGCTGCTGGAAGAGGCAAAGCTGCAGCGCATGCCGAAGCCGAAGAGCCTGGCCGGCAAGGTCGCCTTCGTCACCGGCGGTGCCGGCGGCATCGGCCGCGCCACGGCGGCGCGCTTGGTGGGCGAGGGCGCCTGCGTGGTTCTGGCTGACATCGACCAGGCAGCATTGGAGAGCACGCAGGCGGACTTCGCCAAGCGATATGGCGCGGATGCGGTGCGCAGCGTCAAGCTCGACGTGACGAAGGAAGATGCCGTCATCTCCTCCTTTGCCGACGCTTGCACAGAATTCGGCGGCGTCGACATTCTGGTCTCGAATGCCGGCATTGCATCATCGGCGCCGATCGAGAGCACCGAACTTTCGATGTGGAACCGCAATATCGACATCCTCGCGACCGGCTATTTCCTCGTTTCGCGCGAAGCCTTCCGTCTGTTCCGCCGTCAGAATCTCGGTGGCAACGTCGTCTTCGTCGCTTCCAAGAACGGTCTTGCATCGTCGCCGAATGCCGCCGCCTATTGCACGGCAAAGGCTGCCGAGATCCATCTGGCTCGATGCCTGGCGCTCGAGGGCGCGGATGCGGGCATTCGTGTAAACACAGTCAATCCCGATGCCGTCCTGCGCGGCTCGAAGATCTGGAACGGTGAATGGCGTGAACAGCGCGCAGCCTCCTCGAAGATCGAAGTGGACGATCTGGAGGAACATTACCGCAAGCGTTCGATGCTGAAGCTCAATGTGTTCCCGGAGGACATTGCCGAGGCGATCTATTTCCTGGCTTCGGAGCTTTCCGCCAAATCAACAGGCAATATCATCAACGTCGACGCCGGTAACGCGCAGAGCTTTACGCGCTAGTTGGCGGGAAGCGGCAACCTCGGGGCCACCCTCGTGGTTCGAGGCCCTGCCGCACCCGCTTCGCTCCAGCGGCAGCGCACCTCACCATGAGGGTGGAGTAGCGATGTTGCGGCAACTGACGGAGAGATCAGCCCTCATCCTGAGGTGGCCCGTAGGGCCCTCGAAGGGCGAGGGCGGGTGATGGCTTGCAGGGTCATCGCACTGTAACGTTTTGAATGACGTATCTGGGAGGAAAGAATGGCCGAGTTTAGAATTGCGCCCGATCTGGTCGCCGCGGAAAACGACAAGCGCGCCGCAGCACAGAAATCCGATTATGAGGCGCTTGGCGCCATGCTCGCCCGGCGTGGCATCGATATCGAAGCCGTCACCAAGAAGGTTTCCGAATTTTTCGTCGCGGTCCCGTCCTGGGGTGTCGGCACCGGCGGCACGCGCTTTGCCCGCTTTCCGGGCACCGGCGAGCCGCGCGGCATCTTCGACAAGCTTGACGATTGCGCCGTGATCCATCAGCTGACGCGGGCAACACCGAATGTGTCGCTGCACATTCCCTGGGACAAGGCCGATCCGCGCGAACTCAAGGCCAAAGGCGATGCGCTTGGCCTCGGCTTCGACGCCATGAACTCCAACACATTCTCCGATGCGCCCGGCCAGGCGCATTCCTATAAGTTCGGTTCGCTGAGCCACGTCGATGCGGCAACCCGCGCCCAGGCTGTCGAGCACAACATCGAATGCATCGAGATCGGCAAGGCGATCGGCTCGAAGGCGTTGACGGTGTGGATCGGCGACGGCTCCAATTTCCCCGGCCAGACCAATTTCACCAAGGCATTCGAGCGCTATCTTTCCGCCATGGCCGATATCTACAAGGCGTTGCCGGATGACTGGCGGCTGTTTTCCGAGCACAAGATGTATGAGCCGGCCTTCTATTCCACAGTCGTTCAGGACTGGGGCACCAACTACATGATCGCGCAGACGCTCGGCCCCAAGGCGCATTGCCTCGTCGATCTCGGCCACCATGCGCCGAATACGAATATCGAGATGATCGTCGCGCGCCTCATCCAGTTCGGCAAGCTCGGCGGCTTCCACTTCAACGATTCCAAATATGGCGACGACGATCTCGATGCCGGCGCCATCGAGCCCTATCGCCTGTTCCTCGTCTTCAACGAATTGGTCGATGCCGAGCGGCGCGGTGTCAATGATTTCAATCCGGCGCATATGATCGACCAGTCGCACAATGTCACGGATCCGATCGAGAGCCTGATCTCCAGCGCCAACGAGATCCGCCGCGCCTATGCGCAGGCGCTGATCGTCGACCGGAAGGCATTGGACGGCTATCAGGAGGCAAATGATGCCCTGATGGCATCTGAAACGCTGAAGTGCGCTTATCGCGCCGATGTCGAGCCTATCCTGGCTGAGGCGCGTCGCCGCACCGGTGGCGCCATCGATCCGGTCGCGACCTACAGGGCGAGCGGCTATCGCCGGAAGGTTGCCGGCGAACGCCCAGCCTCCGTTGCCGGTGGCGGCGGAATCATCTGAGGATTTTAGAGTTCCGGCGGAGTGGCGAACGGATCGAGCGATCGGACGTCCATCAACCGGAAGTGCCTCAGATTCCGGGTAAGAACGGTGTAATCATGCAGCAGCGCCGTTGCGGCAATGGCCGCATCTTCAAAGCTGGGGTCTCCGCCACGTCCGACAGCTTGATCGAACAGGCGGCCGGCGATGCGCGCCGTTGCCGTATCGAATGCAAGAATGCGTTTCCCATAGAGATGAAGGGTAAGATCCAGCCATTCGCCAAGCAGATTGGCTTTGTTGCTGGCGCCTGTCCGATTAGCCTTTGCGATCCCGGTTTCTATTTCGGAGACGGTTACGGCGGATAGGAAGAATTGGTCGGCATGGGCCGCAATCCATGCCCGAACGGCTTGCGACAGCAGATCCTGCGCACGCAGTGGCGATGTCGCTGAAATGATGTTCGTATCCAGAAGATACATCAGATATCGTCATCACGTAGCAATCGGCCCGACTTGCGCACCGGTAAGTCGTCATCTTCCAATGGCGCGTTGGTCAGCAACCAGCCGAACGATGGAACCTGCTTCAGCTTTTGATATTCCTCATAGGAAATGACGACGGCGGTGCGTTCGCCATGACGTGTAATGACGGATCCATTACCGCCGAGAGCGTCGTCGACGACGGCGGAAAGAGTTGCTTTCGCGTCCTTTAGCTGAATTTCCCTCATGGGTCACCTATATGACTACTGTGGTCATGGTATAGGGCCGGGTTCGTTCCGTCAACATCGAGCTCAATAGCCGAGCGCCATGCCATCCTTGCGATGATCGGATGCGCCGAGCAGGATGCCGCGCTTGTGGTCGATCATGATCGCCTGCGCGCCGCCGATCGGTTCATCCGCCCATTCGACGATGTGGCCGCGCCGCTCCAGATCCTGCCTGGTTTCCTCCGATATGGTCGGCTCAAGCGAGAGCTTGCCGCCGAAGCAGAAACTGCGCGGTTGGTCGCTCGCCTGTTGCGGGTCGAGATCGCGATCGAGGATCTGGGTCAGCATATGGGCATGGCCGGCTGCCTGATATTGCCCGCCCATGACGCCGAAGCTCATGCGCACCTTGCCATCTTCCATCAGCATTGCCGGAATGATCGTATGGAAGGGTAGCTTGCCGGGGCCGATGGCATTCGGATGGCCTTGTTTTACGACGAAGCCTGCGCCGCGGTTCTGCAGCAATACGCCCGAGCGCGGTGCATAGATGCCACTGCCGAAAGCCATGAACACGGAATTGATCAGCGAAATGGCATTGCCGTCCCGATCGACGACGGAGACATAGACCGTGTCGCGATGCGTCGGCCCGTCCCAGATTTTGGTGTCGGCGGCACGCTCGAGGCTGATCTTCGCCTGCATGGCGGCGACCGAGCGGTCCGATAACAACTCCTCGATATCGAAGGTCACGTGGTCGGGGTCGCAGATCAGCTGGTCGCGCATGGCGTAGCCGGCCTTGGTCGCTTCGGCATGCAGGTGGATGCGGTCGGCTTCGGAGAGCTTGGGATCGCGCAGATCGAAACCGTCGAGAATGCGGGTGATCAGCAGCGCCGCCAGGCCTTGGCCGTTCGGAGGACATTCCAGCAGATCGCGGCCACGGAACTTGCCGGAAATCGGCTTCGTGTCAAAAGCCTTGTAGTCCGCGAAGTCGCTTTCCTCGTGCAGACCGCCGAGCGATTGAAGAAGCGTCGTGATCTCTTCGGCCACCGGACCGCGATAGAAGGCGTCCCGACCATCTCTGGCAACGGCCTTGAGGGTGGCGGCAAGCGCGGGATTGGCAATGCGGTCGCCGGTGCGCGGCGCCTTGCCGTTCGGCAGGAAGTAGGCAGCCGATTGCGGATATTTGGCGACGCGGTTGCTGTAGCGGCGCCAATCGAGTTCAACGCGCGGCGTGACGCAATAGCCATCTTCCGCGGCGGTGATCGCCGGAGCCAGCACGCGATCCATGCCCAGCCGGCCATAAGAACCGATCAGCCGACACCATGCATCGATCGCGCCGGGAACGGTAACGGCATGGGGGCTGTCGTCCGGGATGGCGGTAAAGCCTTTATCGAGGAAATAGTCGAGATTTGCCTTCTTCGGTGCGCGGCCCGAGCCATTCAGCCCGACCGGCGCGCCACCGGCAGCGCTGTAAAGCGCGAAGCAATCGCCGCCGATCCCCGTCATGTGCGGGTCAATGACGGACTGCAGCGCGACTGCGGCGACAGCAGCATCAACGGCATTGCCGCCGGCGCGCAGAATGTCGACGGCGGCAAGCGTCGCCAGTGGATGCGAAGTCGCGGCCATGCCCCTGTCGGAGATCGCAACCGATCGGCCTGGCTTGAAAAAATCTCGCTGTTGCATGGTCTCGATGCTCTCCATATGTCCTGCTCTCACCGGCGTGCGATGCTGCGCCGTTAGTGTTTTACGGTGTTTTAACGGTCATGGAAGGGATGAACTGATCGGATCGTGATTTTCGCGTCCCCGTTGTTGCAGATAAGCTGGCGCCAATGGCCAATCGACGAAAATATCTGGATATTTGTCATGTTGGTCTGGCACATTGGGGGTCGAGCTTGGACTGTCCGATCGGAGTCGCGCGGACCTTGGTCTGCCGACACGCACGCAGCAGGCGGTCACTTTCGAGTGGTCCGACAGCGGGAATTGAGTATTGTCGAGGGCAACGATGCCGTTGATTCATGATTTGATGGTCACCGGACGTCTCGAAGGGCAAAGCCTGTTCCGGATAGGTGAGGGAAGATGATGACGACTGACATTAACGGTTTTGCCGGACGCCTGAAGCGCCGCGAAAATGGCGGCATGATCTCCGGCTGGGTCGGTATTCCCGACGCGATGCTCGTCAATCACCTGGCGCAGGAAGATTTCGATACCGTCGTCTTGGATATGCAGCACGGCATGTGGGACATGGCATCGGCGGCAAGCGGCATTGCGCATGTCCGGCTTGCCGGCAAGCCGGCGATCGCCCGTATTCCGGTCGGCGACTTTGCATCGGCATCACGGCTTCTCGATGCCGGCGCCTCCGCCATCATCGCGCCGATGATCAATTCTGGAGATGACGCACGCGCGCTCGTGAAGGCGACAAAATATCCGCCGCTCGGCGAGCGTAGCTGGGGGCCTTCGCTCACCCTCAATCATTTCGGCATTTCCGCCGAAGACTATCTGCAGAGCGCCAATAGCCTGACCGTAACCATCGCCATGGTCGAAACCCGGACGGCGCTCGACGCAATCGACGAGATCCTTGCCGTTGATGGTATCGACGGCATCTTCATCGGCCCGTCGGATCTTTCCATCGCGCTCTCGAACGGTGCCCGGCTTGCGCCCGAGAGCGCCGCGATCGATCAGGCACTTGCCACAGCGCTCGCACGCTGCCGTGCCCATGGCAAGCTCATCTGCGCCTTTGGCGGTGATGGCACTCGTGCAGGAGAATATCTGAAGCTCGGCCTCGATCTGGTCATCGCCGGCACGGAAACGGCACAGCTTCGGATAGGAGCCCGCACCGCCATTCAAGCTGCGCGTGAGATCGCGGACCAAAGCTGACGCCCGATAAGCTTGCCCAAGGTGTTTCCGCACAAGCCGATAGCACTCTATGATGGTGAACTACAGTTTTGGACCTGCCGCCATCAAGGTAGCGGCAGATCCAAATATTTATAATGCTGAGCGACGAGCGCTAAGCCCCATCAGTTTACGAGTTTTACGAAACAGGGATTATACGACTCTTCGCCACAGCCGCCGCGGGCTTTCGCCGGCGTGATTGTATTCTGCGTTGTGATCAGCACGAGCGCGACGGCAATGACGGTCAATACGGTCTTAGAGCGCGTCCGGTTTAATCCGGTTCATATCCTGCTGCCTTGAAGTAGTTTGCGCATTCAGCTGGGGTGAAGAGGTCGATGACCGAGCCGACCGTGTCCCAGAGTGCGGCTATCGTCCTCTCGGCCTTGGCGCGCAGGAGCGCTTTGAGTTTTGAGAAGGCATTTTCGATGGGATTAAAATCGGGGCTGTACGGCGGCAGGAACATGAGCCTTGCGCCAGCCGCCTCGATCGCGTCACGAATGCCGGCGGCCTTGTGGGCAGGCAGGTTGTCCATCACGACGGTGTCGCCCTCCGACAGGGTCGGGGCCAGCACCTGCTCGACACAGGCGCGGAACATGTTGCCATTCATCGCACCGTCGTAGACGAAGGGCGCTGTCATTCCGGTCAGCCGCAGCGCGCCGGTGAAGGTGGTTGTCTTCCAGTGGCCATGCGGCACGCCAGCCTGGCAGCGTTCGCCGCGCGGCGCTCGTCCTCGCAGGCGGGCCATCTTCGTCGACAAGCCGGTCTCATCGATGAAGACCAGCTTAGCCGGATCGAGATCGAGTTGGCCGTCGAACCAGACGCAACGGCGCTTCAGTATATCGGGACGCTCCTGCTCCAGTGCATGTGCGGACTTTTTTTGAATGTCCAGCCGTGCCCGCGAAGCCAGGCGCTCAAGACGCGCCACCATCTCGTTCAGCGTGATATCCTTGCGGTCGTCGATCATCCCGACGATGAAGTCCGCGTATTCGTCGAGGCGCGAACCGTGCCGCCGACCCTGCTGTCGGGGTGCCAACTCGCCGATCTTCGCCCGGGCGATCCAACGGATTGCGCTCGATACTCCAACGCCGAAACGCGCCGCCGCCTGACGCGCCGATGCCCCTTCGTCGGCTGCCTTCAAAACACGCGACCGTAAATCCTCAGCGAGCGCTCTCGCCATCACCAACCTCCGTCAAAGCGGACGTTGAATCAGAAGCTGGATACCGCGTCACATCACAATCGATTCATCGATACCCGGACGTGCTCTAGGTGTGTAGTCCCCCGGTGTGATGGTGCATCATCGGGTTAGTGTAACGAGCAGCGAAAATCGGCTTAAAACTGATCAAACCTCAGATCCAGGTTGATAGTGTATCAATTTGGTCGATTCGACCAAATTGACAGCAAGTCTCGCATATCTATCATTTCCTTTTGGAGGCCAAGTAACGATAGATTTCGGTATGGTCGGCTGACTGGCCGAGCGTTTGCACACCAGCGTTCCATAAAGACGATGCGCTCTGCAGACCCGGTTGCGATATGCCAAGTTGGCGAGCCAAGTCGGCTGCTGTTTCGAGATCTTTTGCCATCAACGACATCGCGAAACCTGACGCAAAAGTTTCGGAGATTATGAACGGCTTCAACTTGAGTTCAGTTGAATTGTTTTTTCCGGTTGAAACGTTCAGGACATCGGTCAGCGTGTTGGAGTCAATTCCAAATTCGCCTGCAATAAGCACAGCTTCGCAAGCGGCCTGAAGACCCGCAGCCGAGACGTAATTATTCAGCGCTTTGACAGCGTGGCCAGTGCCAACCGCCCCAGTGTGCGTGATGGAAGTACCCATCGCCTTCAGTAATTTCAACGCTCGTTCGATATTGGCCTTCTCACCTCCAGCCATGATCGCAAGGCTCCCGTCAATTGCGCGGCGTACACCGCCTGAGACTGGAGCGTCGATCAAATCGACGCCGTGCAACTGCAAATCATCGGCCAGGTGTCGGGTTTCGAACGGTGCGGAGGAACTCATGTCGATGACGAGAGCACCAGCGCGAAGAGCGCCCGCCAGACCACGGTTCCCAAGGAATGTCTCCCTGACCACATTGGAGTTAGGGAGCATTGTTATAACAACATCGATTGTTGAATAATCGCCAGCCAATGCTCTGGAAACACGCCCTCCAGCAGCGACGAAGGCAGTTTCGGCTTCCAGCGAGAGATCCATACCAATGACATCGAATCCGGCCTTTAGCAGGCGTCGTGCCATAGGCGCACCCATCATGCCCAGACCGATGAACAAGACGACAGAATCGTTTGGCTCAGCCATGCGCATTCGTCTCCTGGAAGACTTCACGTGCAAGTTTGAAACTCTCGATCGCCGCCGGCAGACCGCAATAGATGCATACCTGGAGAAATACTTCCTGAATCTCGTCGCGCGACAGCCCATTGTTGAGGGCGCCGCGGATATGCAGTTTCAGTTCGTGGGGGCGATTCAGTGCGGAGAGCATCGCCAGATTAAGGAAGCTTCGCGTGCGGCGATCAAGGCCGGGTCTGTTCCAAATTTCGTCCCAGCAATATTCCGTCGCCAATTTCTGTATTGGCCAGTTAAAATCGTCCGCGCTTTCAATCGAGCGGTCAACATAGGCTTCGCCTAAGACCGCACGGCGCGTACCGAGACCACGCTTGAATTTTTCACCTTGGATTTTGTCCATAGTAGATATCCTCTATTCCACGGCACGCAAATGTGCCTGCGGTGTGCAAATCAAATCGTACTGTCGAGAACGCCCCGCACTGCGACGGCGCGGCATCCGTCTTGCAAAAGCACGCCGGGAGGCTCGCTTTGATGCTGGAAGCCGACTGATCGCGCCGGGTTCGAGCCATTGGCCATTAAAACGCGCTGCCGTGGATAAACTTAACTAAATGGGACGCTTTGTTGATCCATTGAGACGCCTGCTCCAGAAACTAGGATTTCCGCGGTTTGACGCTCGATCCTCAATTCGGAAGAGAAATCAGGTCACGGTTCATGAGCAGGATCGACCTGTTAAGGGCGTCGATAATTCTATTGTGAGCGCGCTGACAGCTTACCCGAAGAAAGGGTATCATCTTACTGCCATCTGGCAGCGCTGCCAAAGACCGAAAGTGTTCTAGGACCGGATATGGTTTTTGAGGCAAAGCGAAATCATGAGCGAAACGGTCCCCGCTTGTGTAATCGAGCGGCACCAGTTGGCGGCAAAGTGCCATTATTTGCTGATCTTCAATCGATCGCATTTCGATCTCACGCTTCAAGACGGAGATCTTGTCCAGGATAGACTGCAGATCGAACCGTCCTTTTAGATCTGATGCAACAAATGAGACTTGCAACGCCAGGTCCCTGAGTTGAGCATCGACACGAACCGGCAAACGTTCGTCCGTAGTCAGTCTCCAGATTGCATGGAGATAGATGCGTGTATCGCGGATGAGAATCTCGGCATCCATCTTGTCGAGTGTATCGTGCGGCGTGTGCCACCACCATCCAAAACTCGGCAAGCCCATCGCGCCAGCGACTGACCATGTCGTTTCCTCGCCTGCCGATTTATCTTGTTCACCCATCCCCATGAAAAGCGATGGGATGCCAATGCCCCAGAAAGATTGATCGCCGGCCCGGCCAAGTCTTTCGCCGGAAATGGGCTGGTTGCCGTGAACCAAGGTAGCTTCCTTTGCCAAATCTCTAAGTTCGGCTGAGGCTGGAGCATGCGACAGGTCCCTGTTGTTTCTCCCACCGGTCGAGTCGACGTTGACGTGAGCGACGCACCGCGACTCTAGGTCGAACCGCATTGTATCCGCGTACCACGCAGATCCGGTGTAGCGACCGTGAGAATGACCGGACCAGAAACACAATCGCAGAGCTCGCTTGAGCTCGCCGCGATGCTGCGAGATGATGCGGGCGACTTCAAGCATCGTAGCGTTCGCTCCTCCATTATCCATCACACCGTAATGCCAGGTATCGTGATGGCCTGAAAACAGAACATAGGGCTCCGAGCCGGAGGCTGAGATTGGCGTGATCTCTGCCTCCAGCAGCGGCGTTTCTCTCCAGCCGGTATCGACGCGGGCTCTAAGGGTCGCTTGCGCATCACCGTTTCTCTGGAGGCGCGCCTTAATGACGTCTCCATCGCGCTTCGATATCGTGACGATCGTCACTGTCGGGATATGTTGCAGCGACGTCTCATCCGGACTTCCCCAAACCGGAGACACGCACATCTCATGAAGGTGATCGTGTGGACTAATGTGGATGATCCCGTCCGCCCCTGCCCGCGACGCTATCAATGCTGCTGTCGGTCGCGCCATTCCTTCGAAAATAACGATCTTGCCATCAAGGCGCCTCCCCGCCAGCTCCTCCGGCTCGCCTCGCCCGATGTAGGCCAACGGCCGCAACAAGCCGTTGGGCGGGGATGCAAGCGAGAAGGAATGCGTAATCGCATCGAATTCGCTGTCCTCCATAGTCAACGAAGCGGCTTCGGGCAGGCTGATATATGCTGGATGGGTTATGAGGTTCGTCGTGAAGCCGTAGGACAGCAAAACACGCTCCAGATAGTCAAAACTCTCCCGCTCCGAGACGGAGCCCGAGAGCTTGACCCGTTTCGCGAATTCCTCGAGATGCGCCCATAAAGTGTTACGATCCACCAGTCGGCAAACCCGCTCTTTGGATATGGTCAACTCAACCTCCATTGCAGTCTTTCGGTCAATTGGCGCTGATGTGAGCTTGCGCAGCACGGCTACCGACACGCACGACGTCGCATCAGATGGAGCTCACACAAACGGACAAATGGCGTTTGGCACGCGCTCGTCGGCTAGCCCGGCAGTTCGATGTTCACGAGGTTCACCCAATAGCGCACGCCGAGTGGAATGATATCGTCGTTGAAATCGTATTGGGGCGTGTGTGGGGCATGGAATGTGCCATCGTCGGTGCGACCATTCCCAAGCCGCATGAATGCTCCCGGTCGCAGCTGCATCATATCGGCAAAATCTTCGGATCCGGTTGTCGGCCTGAGGTGAGCGTCGACATTCGCGATGCCGACGACCGACTGTGCGGCGGCCACAGCCGCCTTTGTTTCGTTCGGCTGATTAACGATGGCGCTCGGGCCGTGGGAAAAAGTAAATTCTGCGGAGCATCCCCAAGTCTTCGCTGTCGAGCCCGCAAGCTCTTTCATGCTTTCCTCGATTGAACGTCGCACGTCGGGAGAAAAAGAGCGGACAGTTCCTTTTATCGTCAACTCGGAGGGGATGACGTTCCAACTGTCTGTGTTGCCGCCGGAAATATATCCGACGCTGATAACCGCCGGGTCGAGCGGAGCGATTGTTCGGCCGACAATGCCCTGCAGACCGAGCACGAAATGTGCCTGAGCATAGGTGATGTCCTTTGCGAGATGCGGCGATAGGCCACCATGTCCGCCTTTTCCGCGGAGTTTAAGCTCCCACATGTCGGCGGCCGCCATCATTGGGCCTTCGCAAATTGCGAATTTGCCCACGGGCATACCAGAGGTGTTGTGCAGGCCAAAAATCGAGTCGCAAGGAAACCTTTCGAAAAGACCGTCTTCGATCATGCGTTTTGCGCCGCTCAGCACTTCTTCCGCCGGCTGAAAAATGAGATGCACAGTTCCGGCGAAATTTTTCTCTCGAGCCAGGAAGCCAGCCGCGCCCAAGAGCATTGCGGTGTGTCCATCGTGCCCACATGCATGCATCTTTCCCGGCGTTTGCGAGGCGTACGGCAACCCGGTTGTTTCTAATATCGGCAAAGCGTCCAGGTCGGCGCGCAGCCCGATAACCTTGTCTGATGGTTTGTTTCCATGAAGAGTAGCGACAATGCCGGTGCCACCGACCCCGGTTTCAATGTCGATACCCCAGCTCTTGAGCTTTTCGGCAACGATTGCCGACGTTCTCACTTCTTCAAATCCCAGTTCTGGGTGGGCATGAATGTCACGACGCAGATCGACAAGGTCTGCGAGATTGCTTTCCAGCCAGTCGCTAAGTTTATCCGTAAGCATGTTGCACCTCGTTAGATGTCGGGAGTCGCGGAAACACAAACGCCTCAGCGATCGGAAGGGCGAAATACGAGCCCCCAGCCCGGCCCGCTTTCTCGAATGGAAAGATCTGTTCGAAACTTCCGAGAGGCGACGGCGAGCCTCGCCAGGAGATCATCCGCCACAGCCCTTGCCGCGATCTGGGACTCCCCCTTCGGGTCAAGCTTTGTCACCAGCAGCTCGCATTCAGAAAGACGCTTGTGTCCATCCCACGTCAAACGGGCAACGCATCCGATCGAATTCCAATGGGTTCGAAGCGAATCCCACTCATAGCTCGGATATGCCCCGGCTGAGCCGGTCTCCGGCAGAATGTCATGCATAATGAAATTGCCGATACTGTAGAGGATCGGCGATTCCTTGTAGAATTCGACGGCCTGGATGACATGCGGGCCGTGGCCGATCACAGCCGAACAGCCAGCATCGATGACTGCTTTTGCAAGCGGCTGCTGATAGTCAGCAATCTCGTTTTGATGGGATGCCGTCCAACCGAGAGGGATTCCCCAATGGATGTGCAGGATGACAAGATCGACTGTCGCGGCTGATTTTCCAATCGCGTCGCAGAGGCGATCAACATCCTCGCGAACCACTTCAGTTTGCACGTATGGCGACATTCCTGGTGTTTCTCGGAGCGTTATCGCATCGACCGCATAACTGCTGCGAACTCTTACCGGGGCGATGCCTGGGCGAGTGGCTGCGGCCGCGCTACCGCCCGGCAGATGGGTAGACACTGCGAAAAACGCTATCCGTTTGCCGTTGA
Source organism: Rhizobium sp. KNZ2-6A (assembly GCF_056755475.1). NCBI lineage: Bacteria > Pseudomonadati > Pseudomonadota > Alphaproteobacteria > Hyphomicrobiales > Rhizobiaceae > Rhizobium > Rhizobium sp. KNZ2-6A. Next base: position 14,504 of record NZ_JBNDIC010000047.1, read on the forward strand.
CGGTCCTGATATGCGGCCGAAGGCTCTCGTCCAGCGTCTTGCCAGCGCCCACAGCCGCCAATCCGGCATCTTTTACTGCAGCGATGGAATCAAGCAGTCCTTCACTTCCAAAGTCGAATGCATGGTTGTTGGCAAGCGAGAGGATATCCACGCCCCAGGTCGCGATGGTTTTTGCCAAATCCGGGTCTGCGCGCAGCGCAATCAGCTTCTCTTGCGCCGGTCTGTTTCCGGTCAGCGTAAATTCGAGGTTGCCAATCGAAACATCCGCCGCGGCGACGACGCCGTAGATAGCATTGCCTGGGTCATGAGGTGCCCGAGAAAGGATTATATCTCCCAAAGCAGCGAGCGTAACCTCATTGTGGACGTCATCAACCACGGCGACATCTCCTCTATGCGACAGCGATCGCATGAGACTGCATGTGAAAAATGGATTGGCGTTCACCATATGGGGCGAAATCTATACGAGGCGGGGCAACCGTCGTTGTCTGCTGTTAAACTTCAGCGTCGAAGCTGCGTGCGTTAGCCTGCTACCAAATCGGCAACCATCAAGCCTTCCGCATCGTCCTCATTGCGCAGTTTCCGAGTGATTTCTCGCTTTATGTCCCATTGCGTAAATTTGCCGTCCTATTTCGCAAAGACCTGAAATTAACTGGTCTTCCAATCTGAAGGCGATCTCTGCTGGAGGGACTTCGCATTGCGTCAACAATGTGTGTGGAGAACACCATGACCGACATCATCAGCCCGATCCAAGCCGGCGTCATGCCAAATAAAAGCATGCTGCGTCGTGCAGTTGCCTCTTGCGCGGTTGGACAAGTGTTCGAAGTTTTTGACTTCGGGATATATGGATTTATGGCGGCGTCCGTCGCAATGGCCTTCTTCCCATCGACAGATCCATTGGCGGCACTGCTGAGCACGTTTGCGGCCTTTGCGGTTGGGTTCGTGGTCCGCCCCTTGGGCGCCGTGGTGATAGGCGCTTACGGTGATCGTCGCGGCAGAAAAGAGGCGCTTGTGATGACGATCGGACTGATGGCCATATCGACCGGAGCCATCGGCCTGATCCCGAACTATCAGACGATCGGCATCGCTGCCCCGGTGCTGCTCGTCATCTGCCGCGTGCTTCAAGGATTTTCGGCCGGTGGGGAATGGGGTGGGGCCGCGGCGTTTTTGGTCGAGTATGCTCCAGATAACAAACGCGGCTTTATCAGCAGCTTTCAACAGGCCGGAACCGCTCTCGGGCTTCTGCTGGCCACGATAACTGCAGCCAGCGTAACCTACCTTTTCGATCAGGATACATTGCAGAGCTGGGGCTGGAGAATACCGTTCCTGCTCGGCTTCGTGCTCGGACCTTTGGGGCACTATCTGCGGACCCATGTTGCCGAAACACCAGCGTTTACGAAAAACGCGGAGCGCAGCAAGGTTACGCTGTCTCCGCTTCGCGAAACCTTTGCGACACAGAAACGCGCCATGCTGGCAGCATTTGGTTTCAGTATCCTCCCATGCATTCTTTATTGGGAATTCCTGGTCTTTTTACCAACATATGCGGCCCAGCAACTCAACCTCCCCAAATCATCGACCTTCTTTGCGACAACCTTCGCCGCGGTTCTCTATCTGGTCCTTGCGCCGGTTATCGGGGCTCTATCCGACAGAATTGGCCGCAAACCCTTTGTCGTTCTCGCCGCAATCTTGTCGATTGTGTTTGCCTATCCGTTGTTCAGCCTGTTGTTTGCGATGCAATCGATCTTTGGCTTTGTGCTGGTTCAATCGCTCGCCACATTGATTTTTCTCCTGGTAACCGGCGTAATCTGCGCGGTGCTTGCGGAGCTGTTTCCGACGCGCATACGATATACGGCACTCTCGGTTAGTTATGGTTTTGCCGTGGCGATCTTCGGTGGCTTTGCTCCGCTTGTGTCAACCTACCTGGTGCAATTTACCGGTAACCCGCTTTCACCGTCATACTACGTGATCCTTGCGGGCGTCGTCAGTCTAGCCGCAAGTTTCTTCATACCGGAAGGCGCCAAACGACCACTGCCAAGCTGATAGTGAATAGCGCACTGCCGAATTTTTGCAGATCGCCGCCGGTTCAGCGTACGGCGATCCACGTTCCGAAACTAGATCACTTGCTTCACCTCAAATGCCTGATCTAGTTAAGTTTGCGCCCCATTTTGCAAAGTTTCTCGATTTCATTCTGCTTTAGTCAAGCCTCTGAAACGTGAACCATGGTGCGTATTATGACGTCTTTCCTGTTTGTACCCGGCGCTTTCCATGGCGGATGGTGTTTTGATCTCATTCGCCCGAAACTGGAAGACAGCGGTCATGTCGTGCTGACGCCGACATTGTCTGGCGTCGGCGAAAAAGCCCATCTTGCAGCCCATGCAAGCATCAATCTTGATACACACATTCTCGACATCGTGAATTTCATCACTTGGAACGATCTCTCGGACGTTGTGCTCTGTGCTCACTCTTACGGCGCCTTCGTCTCCACTGGCGTTGCCGATAAAATTCCAGAGCGGATCGCTTCTTTGGTCTACATCGACGCCATTATTCCGCAAGATGGCGATACACTCTTCGGATTGCTTCCAAATCTCGTAGCGCCGTTTTTACAATTGAGCGCGGATCTGGGCGGCCTTCTTGTTGCCCCACCGCCAGCTGCGGTTTTCGGCGTTGTTCCAGAACATCAGGACTGGGTCGATTCAAAACTCACGCCGCACCCAATCGCCTGCTTTACTCAAAAGATCGGCCTCAGCGGCCGCTATCGAGACGTGGCTCCTCGCCTTATGGTCTACAGTGCAAAAGATATCGGCCTGCCAAGCGCCATACCGGCTCAATATGAGTCGCTCCGCGCCGTTGATGGATGCGCAGTTTACTCCCTGGGCGGCGGGCACGATCTGATGATCGACTCGGCCGACGAGTTGGCCGAAATCATGCTGCAATTTGTGGGCCGCTAGCACCCCCATCCCGGACACTGCCATAGCGCATGACGGCCCATCTGTCCGGTGGGTCGTTTGCCCGGGCAATCACACAGCCGAATGATTTCGAAAGGGGCCGCCCTATGCCAAATACACTTTTCTCTCCCTTAACACTCGGTCCGAATACCTTCAGCAATCGTATAGCCATTGCGCCGATGGCCCAGTATAGCGCCATTGATGGCGCCGCTGGCGATTGGCATCTCATGCATTGGGGTAGTTTGGTGACCGGCGGCGCCGGCCTGGTCATGATCGAGGCAACGGGCGTCGAGACACATGGCCGCCCGACGCTGGGAGATGTTGGAATTTATGACGACGCGACCGAAAGCGCATTGCGACGGGTCACTTCTGCGGTTCGAGGTTTTGGAGCCGCAAAGCTCGGAATTCAACTCATTCACGGAGGGAGAAAGGGGTCCACCCGTGTCCATTGGGACGGCGGCGGCGAACTCCTGGCCCACGAAGGCGGCTGGCAAACGATGGCGCCTTCGGCGATCCCTTATCGAGACGGCTGGCAAATGCCCCGCGAGATGGATATCGCAGACATCGAACGGGTGAAGAGCGCGTTCGCCGATGCTGCAGCAAGGTCAAGTCGTGTCGGCTTTGACGTTATCGAGCTGCAGGCTGCGCATGGCTACCTGCTCCATCAATTCCTTTCGCCAATAACGAATAAACGCAAGGATCGATATGGCGGCTGTTTGGAAAATCGGATGCGATTTGCGTTGGAGGTTTTCGACGCGGTTTCGAAAAGCTGCCCTGCGACGGTAACGTTAGGCGTACGGATTACCGGTTCCGATTGGATCGATGGCGGCATAACGACCGAAGAAGCTATTGTCTTCGCAGGTAAGCTGAAAGACCTTGGTTGTCATTACGTCGACGTCAGCAGCGGCGCGCTTGATCCCCAACTGCAAAAGATTTCGGTCGGTCCTGATTATCAGGTCGGGTTCGCGGAGGCCGTAAAACATGGGGCCGGTATCCCGGTAAGAGCTGTCGGTCTGATAACTTCGCCGGCACAGGCAAACGACATCATCGTAAGCGGAAGGGCCGACCAAATCGCCATCGCTCGCGCCGCGCTCGTCAATCCGCGCTGGGTTTGGCAAGCAGCACAACAGATGGGAGAGCACATCGAATACCCCAAGCCCTATGATCGCGCCGCCCCCGGCGTCTGGCCCGGCTGGGGCTATGACGGCTAACTTTCCCGGCTGATGGCGGTAGCGGGTTTTTTAATCGCATCCACTGCCTTTATCGAAAGGAAGCTCTTTCCATGCGTAAGCGGAAGACCCGACGGCTCGCTGGCGCGGCACGGATTTCGTGAAAGGCGGATTAAGACGTCCAACCCAAGCCTGACTGTTTGCGCCATTGGCTCGCGGAGCACCCGTAAGTTTCCTGGAACCAGCGACTAAATGCACTGAGACTTTGAAAACCGAGTGCGTCTGCGAGTTCCGCAAGCGAGTAATTCGCGCGGTCAATTGCCGCGCGTGTTATTTCCAGCCGCACCTCCTGGACAACGGATGAGAAATTTTCTCCTTCGTTGGAGAGCCGGCGATTTAGCGTACGTCGGTCGATACCGAAATGTGCTGCAATCGCCTCGGCTGAACAGCTTCCGTCTTCCAACAACTGCTTGACGACAAATCTGACGCGTGTGGCAAAGCTATTGGCTGGCGATCTCAGAATTGGTTCAAGGTGCTGCAAGGCGAGCTTTCGCAAAAACGGCTGCGATGTAACGAGCGGCTTTGCAAGAACAGATCGCGGAATGACCATCCCTGAGAGCACTTGATTGTACGTGACCGGACAGCCGAAAAATCGCTGCGCAACACCCGTTCCGTTTGCGGGTTTTGAATGTGAAAACGACACCAGTTCGGGGTGAAAGTTCTCGCCTGTCAACCAGCGGATCTGGATCGTGACGCCAACGACACAATATTGTGTGCCTTGGAGCGATTGCTCACGTGTCCTGCCAACCACCTCCATCACGATGAACGGGCTCTCAAATCGTTTGTCGAGTTGGATGAAGGTTCCGTCGGCATGAAGGCTTAGATGCGAACTGTAGAGCTGGATCGCCGCCTCGACGCTTTCCGCCTCTCGCATTAAAAGCGTAACCTGGCCGTAATCTGGTACGCCCCTTGCGATTGCCGCGCGCATGCCGAAGTCCTGATATCCACTCGCAGCCGCGGACTGAGCGAGAAGCTCAAGCCAAGTGTCGAACGAAATCATCCTGTCTGGTTCGTCAAGAACGTTGTGACTTAGGCCAACCCTCGAGAGCATGTGCAGGGGGTCGAGGCCCACCGACGATGCAGCCTCCGCATAACCGCGCACTGTGGCGCTTCTAATCAATCTTTTCTCGTAGCGCGTCATTTCAGGCTGCCAGATTCGCGCGTCCCATTCAGTCAAGCGCCTCAAATGATCAACTGAGAGCGTAGAGACGTCAAGAAAAATCTCGCCTAATTTGATATCAGTGGCCTTGTCAATGCCGGACGGGCGAAACGGCGGTCGCGGCGGCACTGTCGGAGGGCGACACCGTCGTGATGGACAACCTGCCTGCCCACAAGGCCGCCGGCATTCGTGACGCGATCGAGGCGGCTGGCGCAAGGCTCATGTTCCTGCCGCCGTACAGCCCCGATTTTAATCCCATCGAAAATGCCTTCTCAAAACTCAAAGCGCTCCTGCGCGCCAAGGCCGAGAGGACGATAGCCGCACTCTGGGACACGGTCGGCTCGGTCATCGACCTCTTCACCCCAGCTGAATGCGCAAACTACTTCAAGGCAGCAGGATATGAACCGGATTAAACCGGACGCGCTCTAGTATACTTGTCCATGAAATTCCCCGGTGACAGAACGATGAAACGCCTGCATCTTAAAATTGATTTTCTGAATGCAGCCTAAATATAAATGGTTAAGGTTGCATCCCGACGCCGCGTAGCAGGCGTTGGCATGACGGTCCAAACAGGCATTTACCTCTCCCACTTTGACCGAGCCCGTGCTTGCATCCTCACCAGCCAGCGGGCATTCTCGCGCCGATATGACGGAGCGGAATGATTTGACGAAAGTGCGGGGATTGGCGGTGGGACGCGGCTTGCGGCGCGAAGCGGGCCAGCGCGTGACACTGCGGACGGTTGCGACCGCCCTCGGCCTTTCCGTCACGACCGTCAGCCGCGCCTTGAAGGAAGGTCCCGAGGTCAATCGGGAGACCATCGAGCTGGTCAAGCGCGCGGCAAGCGAGCTCGGCTATCGCCCCAATCTCGGCGGCATCAATCTTCGCACCGGCAAGACCCACGCTATCGGCATCGTGTTGCCATTCGGGCGCGAGGGCGAGATGAACATCGTCGTCGCCTCGCTGATCGAGGGCGCCTCGCGCTACATGAAGGCGCGCGGCTATCGGACGACGATCGTGCCGCAGCTGCAGGCCGATGATCCACTCGCGACAGTGCGCGATATCGTCGAAGAAGGCTCGGTCGACGGCATCATCATCACGCATACGACCCCGCAGGACGACCGCGTCAAATATCTGCTCGAGGTCGGCATGCCCTTTGTCACCTTTGGCCGGACCGAACTCTTGAGTGTTCATCCGAGCATCGATCTCGACCATGAAGTAATCGGCGCGGAAGCGGCGCGCCTGCTTCTGGATGCCGGGCATCATAGGCCGCTGCTGATCGCGCCCAGCCGTGAATTCACCTACAGCCTGCAGTTCGTTCGCGGCTGGCGCAGGACCTTTGCCGAACGTCATCTGAACGTTCCGGACGATTGCGTCCATTTTACCACCGCGACCCCCGATAACGGCCGGGAGATGGCAAAGCGCATTGCCGTGCAGAGACCAGAAGCGACCGCCGCCTTCGTGGCGAGCGAGGAAGCAGCGCTCGGCTTCCTTGCCGGCCTGCGCGATGCCGGACGACAGGCCGGCGAGGACTTCGCTCTGATCACCTATGGCGGCACGGCGCTGCCGGACTTTTTCAATCCGCCGCTCAGCACGTTCCATTATTCGAACCATGCCATAGGCGAGCGTTTGGCCGCCTTTCTGCATCGGGCGATCGCCGGCGAAGACCCGGCCGTCCTGCGCGAAGTCGTCCGCGCCGTCTTCGTCGATCATCAGAGTCAGACCCGCCACGTTTAAGCAATGACGCGGCCCGCAATATGAGCGGATTTCCGGAAGATATTCGTAACGTTACGAATTTCGATTTCGTTCCGATTTTGCTGAAGTGTTCCGGAAAATCCAAAGTTGACAGGCGACCAATTTTTCGAGATCGTAACGTTACAAATTGCTAAGGCAGGGCTGGGAGGCTCACCGGCAAGTCACTTCGGTATCGCCGCGGAGCGACCGTGGTAGCCGCATTTCAAGGGAGGATGACGTGAGCGGGGACTCGCTTTTTTTCGGATCGCCAATTTGGACCTTCAATTGGAATCCGCCCTACCAAGTGCCGCTCAGGCGGCTTGCCCGCACCGGCTGCAAGGGCTTCGAGCTGACTGCATGGTCGGTGGACATGCTGAGCTACTATACGCCCGAAACCATTCGCGAATTGAAGGAGATCGCTGACGGGGAGGGGCTGGTTCTCACCAACTTCTTCTTCAATCTGCCGTTCAGCCGCGCCGCGAATGCCGCCGTTTCCACAGTCGATCTCGATGGCTACAAGCGCGGAATGGACGTCGCTGCTGCCATCGGCACGCCGATCGTGACAAGCATGACGCCCTATCCGTTTCAGTCCGACATCAAGCCGATCCTGCAGCGGCCGATTTCGCAGGAGTGGGGTGCGGCGGTCGAGCCGCAATGGGACTGGACGGGCGAATATGATGCCGTCGTCGACGGTTTCGCCAGGGCTTGCGAAATTGCCGCCGCCGCCGATCTCAGGGTCGCGATCGAGCCGCATCCCTATCGCTGGGTCAGTTCCGGCCAGGGCATGCTGCGGCTGATCGAGCGCACCGGCGCCGCCAACCTCGGCCTGAATTTCGATCCGAGCCATCTCTTTCCGGCCGGCGACATGCCGCACTACGTCGTGCTGGCGCTCGGTAACCGTATCTTCAACACGCATTTTTCCGACAATGAGGGCCATACCAATGCCCATTGGCGGCCGGGACGCGGCAAGATCGATTGGAAGGCGATCTTCGCGGCACTTCAGGCCATCGGCTATTCCGGCCCGATCACGCTGGAACTGGAAGATGCGCCGGGCGCATCGCACTGGACGCATTTTCGCGAAGCGACGGCAGAATTCGACGACGAGATGCGCCGCGGCATGGACTATCTGCGCGCCGCTGCTGCCGAGCTCGATATCATCATTTCTTAAGAGGCAACCAATGAGCAACGAGCCCATGAAAGTCGGCATCGTCGGCGCCGGCAATATCAGCGCTACCTATGTCGCCACCCTGCACATGTTCGATTTCATCCGCGTGAAGTCGGTCCACGATCTCTATGACGCATCGGCGCGGAAACTCGCCGAGCAGTTCGGCATCGAAGCGGTCGCACTCGACACGATGCTCTCCGATCCGGAAATCGGCCTGATCATCAACCTGACCACGCCCGTCTCGCACTATGCCGTCAGCAAGAAGGCGCTTTTTGCCGGCAAGCACGTCTATTCGGAAAAGCCGCTTGGTGTCTCCATGGCAGAGGCGGAGGAGCTGATGGCGATCGCCCGGGCAGGCAACCTGCGGCTTGGCTGCGCTCCCGACACCTTCCTCGGCGGCGGTCACCAGCTGACGCGACGGCTGCTCGACGAGGGGCGCATCGGCAAAACGATCTCGGCGACAGCCATGCTGCTGCTCCCCGGTCATGAGCACTGGCACCCCAATCCCGCCTTCTTCTACGGTCGCGGCGGCGGGCCGATGCTCGATGTCGGCCCCTATTACGTCACCAACCTGATCGCACTGCTCGGCCCCGTGCGCGAGGTCTTCGGCACGGCGAAGATCACCCGTATCGAACGCACGGTGAAGACCAATCCGCATCGCGGCGAGACGATCAAGGTCCTGGTGCCGACGCATCTGACGGGCGTGATGGAATTCCATAGCGGCGCGACCGTCACCATCGCCACCAGCTTTGACGTCATCAAGCACAAGCACAATCAGATCGAGCTTTATGGCTCCGAAGGCACCATGGTGACGCCGGATCCGAACAATTTCACCGGCAGGGTCGAGATATTCCGCGATGGTGACGATGCATGGCGGGAGATTCCGGTCGATCATCCCTATACCGAGGGCATGCCTGGCCATCTCGGCCTGCGCGGATTGGGCGCGGCCGAAATGGTGGATTCCCTTCGCTCGGGGCGCCCACATCGCGTATCGTCGGAACTGGCCTTCCACGCATTGGAAGTCATGACGGCTTTCGAACGTTCTGCCCAGTCACGCGGCGTGGTTGCAATTCACAGCAGCTGCGGGCGTCCGGGTCCGATAGCGCGCACAATTAATGAGGGACGTTTCGCTTAGGCTGCGCTATAGAGTTGGAACGCGCAGTCCTTTTGGGCTGCGGGTTTGACGAAGGCGCAATGTCTGGGGAGGCATTGCGCACTTGCTGCGGGGAACGGAGGCCCGGCGGCATGGCTTTGGAGGATTGCAGAATTCGGCATCCGATATCGGGGGACGGCGGCTGAGCACAGGCGTTTGGAGAACGTTATCAAAGGAGGAGGAACATATGCGCAAATTGATGATGGCTTTGGTCGGCGCCACGGCGCTGGTCGCGGCGAGTGTGACCGGCGCTCTGGCCGAAGGCAAGAAAGCCGAAGTCCTGCATTGGTGGACGTCCGGCGGCGAAGCCGCCGCCGTGAAGGAATTGGCCAAGGCCTTCAACGCCGCCGGCGGCGAATGGGTGGATACCGCGATTGCCGGCTCCGGCTCGACCGCCCGTCCGATCGGCATCAACCGCATCATCGGCGGCAACCCGCCGACGGCCATGCAGTTCAACACCGGTACGCAGATGAACGAACTGGCCCAGCAGGGTCTGCTGCGGCCGCTCGATGATCTCGCCAAGGAACAGGATTGGAAATCGGTTCTGACGCCGGCCTTCTATCAGGCCATTCAATTTCAGGACCATATCTACGGCGCCCCGATCAATGACCACGGCCAGAACTGGGTCTTCTATTCCAAGGCCGTCTTTACCAAGGCCGGTGTGGCGGAAGAGCCGAAGACCTGGGACGAAATGTTTGCCGCGCTCGACAAGATCAAGGCGGCCGGCCTGATCCCGGTTGCCGTCGGCGGCCAGCCCTGGCAGCTGCAGTCGATGTTCAATGCTATCCTGCTCGGCGAAGGCGGCAAGGATCTCTACGCCAAGGTCTGGAAGGACCTTGATACGGACGCCGTCAAGTCCGACAAGTTCAAGCATGTGGCGGAAGTCTTCGCCAAGCTGCGCAACTATCAGGATCCCGGCAGCCCGAACCGTGACTGGAACGTCGCGACCGGCATGCTGATCGACGGCAAGGCCGGCATCCAGTTCATGGGTGATTGGGCCAAGGGCGAGTTCATCCATGCCAACATGGTCGCCGACAAGGATTTCGGCTGCATTCTCGGACCGGGCGAATCCAACTTCATGATGGGCGGCGACATCTTCGTCTTCCCGGTCCTGAAGGACAAGACGGCGACGGATGCGCAGACGCTGCTGGCAACGGTAATCATGTCGAAGGAAGGCCAGCTCGCCTTCAACTCCAAGAAGGGCTCCGTGCCGGTGCGCCTCGACGTCGATACGTCCAAGCTCGATGCCTGCGCCCAGAAGGGCTTGACCGCGCTCAAGGATCCGAGCCGCCAGATCCTCGCGCCGGATGTGCTGACGGCTCAGGACATCGTCCAGACGGAACAGGATCTGGTCGCCCAATACTGGACGACGCCCAGCATGACGGCCGACCAGTTCGCCGCGCAGTTTGCACAGGTGATTGAACAGGCGAAGTAAGCTTCGATCGACATCCATGCGGCGGCAGGCAGCCCCTGCCGCCGGCGTCCATGAATGCTGAGGAGGAGCGCGCCCATGACCACCCCAGACACAAGTGCCGCCGCCGTGCCGGCTGCCGCCACGCCTGCGAGCGCCAGTCGCAGGAAGATGCATTTTTCGCCCTATGTGGCGCTGTTCCCGGCTTTCGCCATCGTGCTTCTGGCCTATGTCGTCACCGTCGTTTGGAACATCTGGATTTCATTCACGGACAGCAAGGTGCTGCCGGTCAACATTTTCGTCGGCGCGAAGCAGTATGACCGACTGTTTTCGACGGCGCGCTGGTTGCTGTCGCTGCAGAACGTCGTCGTCTTCGGCATTCTGTTCATTGCCGGCTGCCTGATCCTCGGCTTTTTACTGGCCGTCGCGCTCGATCAGAAGGTCCGCTTCGAAAATACCTTCCGCACGATCTTTCTCTATCCCTTCGCCATGTCCTTCATCGTGACCGGGCTGGTCTGGCAGTGGATCATGAACCCGACGCTCGGCCTGCAGAAGGTTGCCGACAGCATCGGCTTCACCTGGTTCCGCTTCGACTGGATCGTCCAGAGCGATCTCGCGCTCTACGTCATCGTGCTTGCCGGCATTTGGCAATCGTCCGGCCTTGTCATGGCGATCATGCTGGCGGGCCTGCGCGGCGTCGACCGCGAATTGTGGAAGGCGACGCGCATCGACGGCGTACCGACTTGGCGCGTCTATCTTCACATCGTCATCCCGATCCTCAGGCCGACGATCATCACCGCCAGCGTGCTTCTGGCGATCGCTGTCGTCAGGGTCTACGAACTCGTGCTGGCGACCACCGGCGGCGGACCGGGGATCTCGACCGAAGTGCCCGGGAAATTCATCATGGATTACCTCTTCGGGCGCGGCAATATCGGCCTTGCGACCGGGGCATCGACGGTGATGTTCATCACGGTGGTCATCCTGGTGACGCCGTGGCTCTATTATGAATATTTCCGCGAAAAGCCGAGGGGGAACTGATGACGACGCCATCTTCCGTCACTGGTGCCATGCAGGGTCCGACCGGGCGCAAGCCGCAGCATCTGACCCCAGGACGCATCGGCCTCTACGCTTTTCTCGTGATGGCTGCGCTGTTCTTTCTGCTGCCACTCTACGTGATGCTTGTGACTTCATTCAAATCCATGCCGGAGATCCGGCAGGGCAATATTTTCGCCTTTCCACAGATGTGGACGGCCGATGCCTGGGTGCAGGCGTGGAGCACGGCCTGTACCGGGCTCGAATGCGGCGGCATCAGCGTCGGCTTCTGGAACTCGGTGAAGATCCTGATCCCGAGCATGATCCTGTCGATCTTCATCTCGTCGCTGACCGGTTATGCGCTATCCTTCTGGCGGGTCAAGGGTGCAAACGTTCTCTTTGCCATCCTGCTGCTCGGCGCCTTCATCCCCTATCAGGTGTTCATCTATCCGTTGGTCCTGATCTATCGCGATATCGGCATCTATTCGACGCTGCCCTGCATCATCATTACCCACACGGTCTTCGGCCTGCCGGTTTTGACGCTTCTGTTCCGCAACTATTATTCAAGCCTGCCGATGGAGCTCTTCAAGGCGGCCCGCATCGATGGCGCCGGGCTTTGGCAGATCTTCTTCCGGCTGATGATCCCGATGTCGATCCCGATCCTGGTGGTTGCGGCGATCCTGCAGGTGACCGGCATCTGGAACGATTTTCTCTTCGGCGTCGTTTTCGCCGGCCGGGAAAACTTCCCCATGACGGTTCAGCTCAACAACATCGTCAACTCCACCCAGGGCGAGAAACTCTACAACGTCAACATGGCGGCGACCATTCTCACTGCCCTGGTACCGCTGATCGTCTATTTCGGCTCGGGCCGCTGGTTCGTGCGCGGCATCACCGCTGGTGCAGTCAAGGGATAGTTCATGGCCAATGTTTCCATTCGCGAACTAGCAATCGATTTCGGCAGCGTCAGCGTCCTGAAATCGCTCAATCTCGAAATACAATCCGGCGAGTTCATCGTGCTGCTCGGCCCCTCCGGCTGCGGCAAGTCGACCTTGCTCAATGCGATTGCCGGGCTGACCGACATCACCGACGGCCAGATCTGGATCGGCGACAGGAACGTCACCTGGGAAGAGCCGAAGGATCGCGGCATCGGCATGGTGTTCCAGTCCTATGCGCTTTATCCGACGATGACGGTGGAGGGAAATCTCTCCTTCGGGCTGCGCATTGCCGGCATGCCGAAGAACGAGATTGCCCAGCGTGTCGACCGTGCCGTGCAGATCCTGCAGATCGATCCCTTGCGCAAACGGCGACCGGGCGAATTGTCGGGCGGTCAGCGCCAGCGTGTCGCCATCGGCCGCGCGTTGGTGCGCGACGTCGACGTCTTCCTGTTCGACGAGCCGCTCTCCAATCTCGACGCCAAGCTTCGAACCGAACTGCGCGTCGAGCTGAAGCGCCTGCATAGCGGCCTCGGTTCCACCATGATTTATGTGACGCATGACCAGATCGAGGCGCTGACGCTTGCCGATCGCATCGCCGTCATGAGCGGCGGCGTCATCCAGCAATTTGCCACGCCGAAGGAAATCTACCGACGTCCGGTCAATCGCTTCGTTGCCGGCTTCGTCGGTTCGCCGTCGATGAATTTCCTGTCCGGGCAGGTGACGAGCAATGGCGGCGTGCCGGCCTTTGCATTGCCCGATGGCCGCACGATCGATCTCAACGGTTATGAGTTTTCCGGCACGCCCGGCGAAGGCCGCAAGGCGACGCTCGGTGTTCGGCCCGAACAGATGCAGTTCCAGCCCGCAGGTGGCCGGGCCGCCAGCCTGCCGGCAACCTTCACCATCGTCGAGCCGATGGGTTCGGACAATCTGATCTGGGGCCAGGTCGGCAGCGAGACGCTGTCGGTGCGCATCGATGCCGACGAGGATGTCGCGCTCGACCGCGAGCAGCCGGTCTATTTCCAGCCGACGCTCGCGTCGCTGTTCGGCGAAGACGGGCAGCGTCTGTAAACACTGTGCCGCGTACGACGAAGCGCGGGGCGCAATTTTCAGGCCTTGACTTCGAAGACCATGTTGAACGGCGTCTCAGTCGCCTTGCGGAAATGCGAATAGCCCGCATCCATGGCAACCTTGCGCAGTTTCAATTCGCCGGCTTGCGCGCCCAGACCCAGCCCGACTTCCTGTGAAAGCGAGGCCGGCGTGCAGATCATCGTCGAGGCGCCGTAGAAGACGCGGCCGATCGGGTTGAGGTTGTCCTTCAGGCAATCATGCGCAAAAGGCTCGACGATCATCCAGGTGCCGTCGTCGGCGAGGCTTTCCTTGACATGTTTGCCGGCGCCGACCGGATCGCCCATGTCATGCAGGCAATCGAACATCGCTACGAGATCGTAGCCGGCAGCCGGGAAATCCTTGGCACTTGCCTGCTCGAATGTGATGCGGCCGTCGACGCCCGCCTCCTTGGCGGCAGCTTGCGCCCGTTCGATCGAGGGCAGATGATAGTCGAAGCCGAAGAAGGTCGAGTTCGGATAGGCCTGCGCCATCAGGATGGTCGAGGCGCCATGGCCGCAGCCTACATCGGCAACGGCGGCGCCGGCCTGAAGCTTTTCATGCAGTCCGTCCAGCGCCGGTATCCATTCCGTCACGAGATGGCTGTTGTAGCCCGGCCGGAAGAACCGCTCCGTGCCGCGGAACAGGCAGGCGCTGTGCTCATGCCAGCCAAGGCCGCTGCCTGTCTTGAAGGCATTGGCGATCTTCGGCTCGTCGAGCCACATGGATTGAACCACGTCGAAAGCGCCGGTGAAGAAGGCGGGGCTGTTTTCCTCGGCAAACACCATGGCTTGTTCCGGCGTCAGGTGGAAGCGCTCGGTCTCATCGTCATAGGTGACATAATCGGCCGCCGCCTGTGCCGACAGCCATTCGCGCACATAGCGCTCCTTGACGCCAACCTTGTCGGCAAGCTCTGTCGACGTCATCGGCGTTCCGTCCGCCATGGCCTTGAACAGACCCAGATGATCCCCGAGTGTCACCAGTACACCCGAGACCGCCGCGCCGACATCGCCGACCAGGCGCCCAACCAAGGCATCGAGTTTCTGCATATCAGGTTCGCGCATGACATCCTCCTCCCAGAATTGATGTAGCGTTCCGTCCGATATCTTCGGAAGCTTCAAAATACTCCTGGGCACAGGGGTGAGCAATGGCGTGGCGCGGCAAAGTAATACTTGCCACGCTGATAGAGTTATAGATTATTATTTTGAATTAATTGAGATTTTTTATCGAAATCACCGCGATTTTTCAGCCGGCGCGCGCCAGTTCTTTTTCCAAAATGGAAGTAAAACGTGGATCATCCGCAGTTATATCCGGAGCAAAACGAGCGGCAACCTTGCCGTCGCGGCCGATGAGGAATTTTTCGAAATTCCAGACGATACCGCCGTCTTGTCCGGTTTCGAGACCGTGCTTCGCCAGCCGTTCACGCATCGGTCCGTCTCCGATCGTCTCGACGCCGGAAGCGATCAGGTTGTCATAGAGCGGATGGCGTTCCTCGCCGGTAACAGTGATTTTGGAGAACATCGGGAACTGCACATCGTAGGTCAGGGTGCAGAAGCTCAATATTTCGTCGTCGGTGCCCGGCTCCTGACCCTTGAAATCATTGGCGGGGAAGCCGGCAATGACAAAGCCCTCGTCACGCTTGTCCTCGTAAAGCTTTTCCAATCCTTCGTACTGCACCGTCAGGCCGCATTTGGATGCGACATTGACGACCATGATGACATTGCCGCGATAGTCGGCAAGCGTCGTATCGCTGCCGTCGATCCTCTTTACCGGAATATCGAGCACGCTATCGGTCATTTTAATCAACTCCAGATGAGATGGAAAACAGAATGTCGATATTTGCCCTGATTTCGATGGCGTCAAGGCCGGAAACAGGCCTAGGCGGCGTCTTCCATCCGAACCAGATGGCCGCTGGCCACTTCGCGATATTGCCGGACCGGCGTCACATATCCGACCGGGCGCACCGGGCTCTTCAGCTCGTCGACGGCAAGGTTACGCCGGATGCCGCGCCGTGACGGGTCCGGTATCGGAACGGCCGCCATCAGCTTCCTGGTATAGGGATGCTGCGGATTTTCGAACACGGACACGCGCGGGCCGATCTCGACGATCTCGCCGAGATACATGACGGCGACGCGATGGCTGACACGCTCGACCACGGCCATGTCGTGCGAGATGAAGAGATAGGACAGGTTGAGGCTTTGCTGCAAATCCATCAGCAGATTGCACACCTGCGCCTTGATTGACACGTCGAGCGCCGAGACGCTTTCGTCGGCGACGATTACCTTCGGATCAAGCGCAAGCGCACGGGCGATGCAGATGCGCTGGCGCTGGCCGCCCGAGAATTCGTGCGGGTAACGACCCATCATATCCGCTTTCAGTCCGACCCGTTCCAAAAGGTCGGCCGCCTTCTCGCGGGCTTCGGCGCGGGAACCGAGGCGGTGCTCAATAAACGGTTCGGCAACCGCCGCGCCGATCGTCATGCGCGGATTAAGGCTTGCGAAGGGGTCCTGGAAGATCATCTGGATGCTGCGGCGCATCCGGCGCAGGTCGAGCGCCCCAAGCTTCATCACGTCATAGCCATCGAGACGCACTTCACCGGACTTGGGATTGATGAGGCGCATGATGGAGCGGCCCGTCGTCGACTTACCGCAGCCGGATTCTCCGACCAGCGACAGTGTCTCTCCCTGGGCGAGATCGAAGGAGACGTTTTCGACCGCATGGATCGCACCTGTGGGACGGGCGAGCAGCCCGCCGCGAAGGTCGAAACGGGTGACGAGGTTTTTCACCTCCAGCACCGGCGTCTTGCCGTGATCGACGGTATCTTCGAGCGCCTTCGGTTCGCTGCGTTCGCCGGTGCCGACATCGACGATCGGAAAGCGCAGCGGCTGCGGCTGGTCCTTCATCGAACCGAGCCGCGGCACGGCCGACAGCAGCGCGCGGGTATAGGGATGCCGGCCGCGATGGAAGATGTCGTCGGTCCTGCCGGTCTCCACGGCCTCGCCGCGATACATGACGATGGTACGGTCGGAGATTTCGGCGACGACGCCCATGTCGTGGGTGATGAAGAGAACGGACATGCCTTCCTCTTCCTGCAGCACCTTGATGAGATCGAGAATCTGCCCTTGAATGGTTACGTCGAGCGCAGTCGTCGGCTCGTCGGCGATCAGCAGTTTCGGGCGGCTGGCAAGCGCCATGGCGATCATCACGCGCTGGCGCATGCCGCCGGAAAACTGGTGCGGATATTCGTCGAAGCGCGAGGATGCATTGGGGATGCGCACCTTTTCCAGCAGGCGGATCGTTTCGGCTTTTGCCTCCGCCTTCGAGATATTGCCATGGCAAGTCAGCGCCTCGGAAATCTGCCGGCCGATGGTGAAGATCGGATTGAGAGATGTCATCGGCTCCTGGAAGATCATGGCGACATCCTTGCCGCGCACCTTGCGCATCTCGGCCTCCGGCAGGCCGAGGATATCCCGTCCGTCGAGATTGATGAAGCCTTCGATACGGCTGCTGGCCCTGGCGAGCAGCCGCATGATCGAAAGCGATGTCACGCTTTTGCCGGAGCCGCTTTCGCCGACGATGGCAACCGTTTCTCCCGGCATGACGTCAAAGGAGATGTCCTTGACCACCTGGCGCCATTCCCCGTCGACAAGAAACGATGTCGTCAGATTGGAGACGGAAAGAACGGGCTGTGCATCTGCATTGATCGTCTGCGCGCCAATGGTCGCCATGGAGTTCCCCTTATGATTTTGCTGACCGTTCGGGCATTGATCAACGTCGTTCACGATGGCTGCGTCGTCGTCGCCCTTGATGCCGAAGGGCGCCCCTCGGCAATCCTTGCGGCTTCAAGAGCGGCGATCTTTTCGTCGATTTCGCGCCGGTCGCTCATCCCGCTCGGGTTCTGCCGTGTCGGCATGGTTTCAGCGATATGCAGATAGCGTTCCTGCGCCACCGCATAGAGACGTTCGAGTTCGGCAAGCGGATCGGCACTGTCGTCGACACGGATATTCAGCCAGGCATAATCCTGATCGCGGTGGATGATGAGTGCTGCCGATTGCTTGCCTCGCTTGTCGCCGCCGGCGTCTTCGCCCGCTCGCATCGCTTCGAGCAGACGCTCGGCAAGCGGCTTTCCCTTCGTTTTCCTGAAGGTCGCAAGCGTTTCAGAAATCACCTGCGGCCCAGCCAGCATATTGCCGGCAACCGAAACATTGTCATCGACCAGATGGCCGGCCCAATCGATGCACTTGGTACCGGTGAAGGCGGCGTTGCTGCCTCGGCTGTCAATCAGATGAAACTGCCGCTGCTCGCGACCTTCGTCACGAGCACTCAGCACTTCGACGATTTCGCCAGGCGCGTGGTCCGCTGCGAGCATGGCCAATCCGTCGATGCCATAGAGCGGGCTGGCAAAGGCCTGCGTCGCAACCGCGCCGATGCCGCCGCGAATATGGGGCACGATGCTGCCGACGGCAAAGAAGCGGGTGGCGACGGCAATGGCAAGGTTTCCGGTTTCCGGCTCGCGGGCGACGATGGACCAGGTCATTGGTTCTATCTCCCGATGGCGTAGGCTTGCATCAAACGCGGTGTGGCTGCAGCGCGCAGGAGACCATCGGCATCGCGGCGTGCCGCGGTCAACCGGCCGACCGTCCATTCCGGCGCGACAGTCAGCTTGTGGCCTTTGCCCCGAAGTGCATCGAGTACCTCGGCGCTGAAATTTGCCTCCGCCGTCAGGCCGCCCGGTTCGCGCGTGCGTGGATAGAAGGAACTCGGGAAATGCGTGCTGTGGAACAGCGGCTTGTCGATCGCTTCCTGCAGGTTCAGCCGGTGATGGACATAGCGCAGGAAGAAGGAGAGCTGCCATTGCTCCTGCTGGTCGCCGCCGGGCGTGCCGAAGGCGAGTGTCGGGCGACCCTCATGCAGCGCCATCGTCGGCGTCAGCGTCGTACGCGGCCGCTTGCCCGGCGCAAGCGAGGAGGGCAGGCCTGGCTGCAGCCAGAACATCTGCGCACGGGAATTTAGGCAGAAACCGAGGCCGGGAATGATCGGCGAGGATTGCAGCCAGCCGCCGGACGGCGTCACCGACACCATGTTGCCCTCGCAGTCGATGACGTCGATATGCACGGTATCGCCGCGCTTTTCGGTGAGATGCGACATTGTGGGCTCATAAACCGCGCCGCCCCTGGCTTCCGGCGCATCGAGCATCTGCATAGTGAGATCGTACTGGTCTTCGAAACCGGCAAGCTTACCGGGGCGCAAGGCGAGCGACGCTTCCGGCGAAATCAGCCGGCGGCGCTCCTCGGCATAAGCGTCGGACAGCAGGGTCTCAAGCGGTACGGTGGTGAAGTTCGGATCGCCGTAATAGACCTCGCGATCGGCAAAGGCGAGTTTCATCGCCTCGGTGATGGTGTGGACGAAATCGGCTCCGGCAGGATCCATGCCGGCCAGATCGAAGCCCTTGAGCAGTGACAGCGCCTGCAGGAAGACCGGCCCCTGACCCCACGGGCCGATCTTGGCGACCGTCCAGCCATGATAATCGTAGATCTGCGGCGCCTCGATCGTCGCCCGCCAGTTGGCCATGTCGTCGGCGGTCAAAACGCCCTTGTGGCGCTCGCCGCTTGCATCCATGACCTCGGTCTTGCTGACATAGGTGTCGATCGCTTCGGCAATAAAACCGCGATAAAAGGCATTGCGCGCCGCTTCGATCTGCGCGTCACGATCGCTCTTGCTTTCCGCCTCGGCAACGACATGCTTCCAGGTTTCCGCGAGAACCGGATTCTTGAAATTGGACCAGGGTTCGGGAACGGAGCCGCCAGGAAGCCAGGTTTCAAAGGAGGTTGGCCATTCCTTGCGGTAGAAATCGGCAAGTCCAGCAATGGTCGCGGAAACGCGCGGCAGAACGGGGTGCCCTTTTTCTGCATAATGGATCGCCGGCTCAAGAACATCGCGCACGGTCAGCCTGCCATAGTCGCGAAGCATCAGCATCCAGCCATCGAAGGCTCCGGGGATGACGGTGGCGAGCAAGCCGTCGCCGGGAATCAGCTTCAGTCCCTCGCGTGTGTAATGCTCGATCGTTGCGCCGGCCGGCGCCGTGCCTTGAGCGCAGATGACCTCAACCTTGTCCTTCTTCTTCGAATAGAGGATGGCGGGCATGTCGCCGCCCGGCCCGCAAAGATGCGGCTCGACGATCTGCAGCACGAAGCCGGTCGCCACAGCCGCATCGAAGGCATTGCCGCCCTTCTCGAGAATGCTCATGCCGACGGCAGAGGCGATCCAGTGCGTTGACGTGACGACGCCGAAGGTGCCGAGGATTTCGGGGCGGGTGGTGAATGCGGTCATTGGGGCATCCTTTTGGGTTTATTCATGCTTCGCGCGGGTCGAGCGCATCGCGCAGGCCGTCGCCGAGGAGATTGAAGCCGATCACGACGAGGAAAATGGCAGCCCCCGGCCACATGGCCATCCAGGGCGCCTGTTCCAGATAATTCTTGGCGACGTTGAGCATGGAGCCCCAGCTAGGAGCGGGTGGCTGCTGGCCGAGGCCGAGGAAGGAGAGGCTCGCTTCCGCGATGATCGCGGTTGCGATGGTGAGCGTCGCCTGCACCAGGATCGGCGCGAAGACGTTTGGCAGGATGTAGCGCATGATGATGCTGGTGTGGCGCAGGCCGATCGATCGGGCACCTTCGACATAATCCTCCGTCTTGACCGCCAATACCTGGCCGCGCGTCAGCCGCACGAAGACCGGCGTTGCCGACAATCCGATCGCGATCATCGCATTGGTGAGGCTTGGGCCGAGGAAGGCGGCAAGCGCAATGGCGGTGATCAGGAAAGGCATCGCCAGAAAGGCTTCGGTAATGCGCGAGATGATCTGATCGATCCAGCCGCCGAAATAGCCCGAGATCAGGCCGAACGGCACGCCGATCGCGACCGCAATGGCGACCGAGAAGATGCCGGCCATCAGTGACGCCTGTGCGCCCCAGATCATGCGGGAGAGAATGTCCCGGCCGAGATCGTCGGTACCGAGCCAGTGCGCAGCCGATGGCGCCTTGCGAATGGCCGACCAGCTGGTGGCGACCGGGTCGGGAATCGGTAGGAGCGATGCCAACGCGGCGATCGCGGTAAAGAACAGGATGATGGCAAGCCCGATCAAGGCTCCCTTGTTGGCCCTCAACTTTCGCCAGGCCCGATTGGGCGCGCGCTTGGCCGAGGGAGCTGCCGCGGTCGACTGGACGATCGTGCTCATAGGGCTGCCTTCATGCGCGGATTGAGGAGGACATAGAGAATGTCGGCAATGAGGTTCATCGCAATGAAGCCGGCGGCGGTGCAAAGCACCACGCCCTGCACGACCGCATAATCCCGGTTGAAGACGGCATCGACGATCAGCTTGCCGAAGCCGGGGATAGTAAAGATCTGTTCGGTGAGCACTGCGCCGGCCAGAAGCTCGCCGAAGAGCAGGGCGCTGACGGTGACGACGGGCAGGATGGCGTTGCGAAAACTGTGCTGCAGGACGACGGCCGTCTCCGGCAGGCCCTTGGCGCGTGCAGTTCGGATATAATCGCTGCTGAGCACGCTCAACATCGAGGAGCGTGTATGGCGCATGAGCGTGGCCGCCAGCGCGTTGCCGAGCACGAAGGACGGCATGAGCATGGTCTGGATCGAGCGCAAGGGGTCATCGAAGAAAGGCTGATAGCCGGAGGCAGGAAGCCAGTGGAGCTTCACCGAAACCAGCAGGATCAGCATGATACCGAGCCAGAAGTTCGGCACGGAAAGCCCGAAAAGCGCAACGATATTGGCGAGAAAATCGATGATCGTATTCTTTTTCACGGCGGCGAGGATGCCCATGGGGATGCCGATCGCGAAAGCGAAGATCATCGACATGATGGCAAGCTGGATGGTGACCGGCAGCTTTTCGGCAACGAGCGTGAGCACCGGTTGATTGGTGCGTAACGAGACGCCAAGGTCGCCCTTTGCAACGCCCTGCAGCCAGTAGCCATACTGATAGATGACGGGGTCATTCAGGCGATATTTCTCGCGAAGCAGTTCGAGAACCTGCGGATCGCGCTCTTCGCCTGCCATGGCGAGCACCGGATCGCCCGGCAGAAGCTTCTGCAGGGAGAAGACGAAGATCGAAATGATCAGCAGCGTCGGTATGGCGACGAGCAGCCTCTTTCCGATATAGCTATACATTGGGCAGATCCTTGCCGCGATGTCGAATGTGAAAGCGCCATGCGGAAAGAAGCCCGCATGGCGCTCGTGACTCAGCCGCTCTTCTTCACGCCCACGAGACGGATCATTCCGTCAGGCGACGGCATGAAGCCGGATACCTTCTTGTTGTAGGCCCAGATCCAGGCCTGATGCCCGAGGAAGATGATCGGCAGGTCCTGGTTCAGGATCGCCTCGGCTGCATCGTACTTCTGCTTGCGCACGGCAATGTCCTGCGACTGGCGTGCCTCCAGCAGCAGCTTGTCGACTTCAGGATTGCTGTATTTGGAATCGTTGAGGCCGGCGCCCGTCGTCACGAATTGCTGGATATTGCCGTCGGGATCGGAGCGGCCGGACCAATCGGAGCGGCTGAGCTGGTAGTTGCCACTCGACTGCGCATCAAGCAGGGTTGCGAATTCGGTCGTCTTCAGCGTCACGTCGAAACCTGCTTCGGCGACCATCGACTGGATGATCTGCATCATCTGCATGGAGACTGGGTTGTTGGCGACCGCAAGCTCGACGGGGATGCGATCGAACCCGGCAGCCTTGACCAGTGCCTTGGCCTTGTCGACGTCGCGGGCCGGCACGGGAATATCCTTGTCGAACCAGGGGCTGTTCGGCGCAAAAGGCTGATTGCCGGCAAGTCCGGTGCCGTCGAAGACGATCTGCATGGCGGCTTCGCGGTCGATCGCCAGCGAGAAAGCCTGGCGCAGGCGCTTGTCCTTGCCCATCGGATTGTCGGCGCGCGCACCATTGCCGACATTGGCGTAGACGCCAAGCCAACCGGTGCCGATCGCATCGGCATAGACGAGATTGGGGTCGCCTTTGACCGTTCCTGCATCGGATGCGGCGATGCGCTCGATCATGTCGAGATCGCCGGAACGCAGGTTAGCGAGGCGAACCGTCGTGTCGGGGATCGGCAGATAAGTGACTTTGTCGATGAAGATCTTGTCCTTGTTCCAGTAATCCTCGAATTTTTCCAGCACGATGCGGTCCTGCTGTACGCGCTCGACGAATTTGAACGGACCGGAGCAGACGGGATGATCGCCGAATTTCGCGCCGGCAGCCTTTGCCGCCGTCGGCGAGACCATCATGCCGGAACGGTCGGAAAGCTGGGCCAGCAGCGTGACATCAGGTGCCTTCAGGGTGAAGGTGACTTGGTATTCGCCAGATGCTTCAACCTTGGCGACGGAGGAAAGCTCGCTCTTGCGGCGCGATTCCGGCATGGTCTGGTAGCGCTGGATATTATCGATCACGGCCTGGGCGTTGAACGGCGTCTCGTCCTGGAACTTGACGCCCTGGCGCAGCTCCATGATCAGCTGCTTGCCATCCGCCGACCACTTCCAGGATGTGGCAAGCTGCGGCACGAACTGCAGGTCGGGGGTGACATCGACAAGCTTGTCGCACAGCGCGGTATAGACGATGCGACCGACGAATGTGCGGGATTGGGCGGGGTCCAGCGCGTCGGCGTCGTCCTGCAGGCCAATCTTGAGCTCGACGGCTAGGGACGGCAGCGCAATCAAAGCGCCGGCGGCAAGCGATGTCAGGAATTTGGCGATCTTCATTTCGTTCTCCTGTTTATCGTTTTCGTTTTTTGCAGTCTCGATCGGTTTCCTCTCCGGTCGTAGCCTGGCAGGCCTGGCTTTTGATCAGCCCACCTCTTCAGTCAGCGGTTCCTCCGCCTGTCGCGCATCAAGGGAAGTGATGCGGATCAGGCTTTCCTGAAGCATCAAGAGATGCTCGCGCATGGCTTCTGCCGCCTTCATCGGGTTGCGCGCTGCAATCGCATCGATGATCGTCCTATGCTGCGCATAGGAGACCGGGCGCGTCTTGTTGATGCTGCGGGCCAATTCGCGAATGGTTTGCCAGGCTTCGTCCTGTCGCACATGATTGATCACGTCGAAAATGGTCAGGAAAAACTGGTTGCCGGCGCTTTGCGCGATCAGTCGGTGCAATGCGCCGTCCCAAAGTTCGCGGCTATCTGCATCGTCGCTGGCGGTGATCTTCTTTGCCAGTTCATACATGCGGTCGATGTCGTCGGGCTTGGCGCGCATGGCGGCGAGCTGGGCAAGTTGCGGCTCGACACGCAGGCGGACTTCCATCACCTCCATGAGATCCGTGCCGGCAACAAGCGTGCTGACATGCTGGCTCCAGTTGTCGGGGCGTTGCCCGACATAGGTTCCCGAGCCTTGGCGACGCCAGACTCGGCCTTCTGCTTCCAATACTTCAAGCGCCCGGCGGATCGCGCGCCGACTGACGCCGAGCGCTTCCGACAGCGCCCGCTCGGTCGGCAGCTTTCCGTCCGCCGGCAGATCGGCCGATTTCAAAAGCCCCCGCAGCCTTTCCAGGGCGTGAACCGAATTTTCCGGGAGGCTGCTGGTTGTCATAATGAGGAGTGAACCAATTTTGGATTGGTTCAATAGAAGTTCAACTCAGTCAGATCGTCAAGCGCTTTTTTGTGCAATTTTGGCAATGCACAATGTTTGTGCGTATTGCGAAAGGCGGCCCGTAAAAACGCGTCGCCTCTTCAGATAGCGAAATAATGATGTCCGGTCTTATGGCTCCCCGACAGGAGCCTCAGCGACTGATGGCGCGCGCAGAAATGGCTGTCTGGGGCGTGAAGTCGAAATCCTTGTCGAAGGGGTAGGTCGGCTTGGTCTTGCGCAGACGCGGCAGGCGCTCGACGAACTGGTCGACGACGCCCGGCGACAGCGCCATCAGGTTCGGATTGGCGATCGGCGCCAGTTCCGGCGAGAGATAGCCGGATTTGACGACGATGATCTTCGCCTTGTGAGGATCGAGGCCAAGGCGGGTGAAATCGGCGATATTGTGATAGGGACGGCGCTTGGCCGACAGGACAAGGTCGATGCCGCCGATCGAAACAACCGCCTGCGCGTCGCTCGGCTCTGCGGCATCGAGCAGGAACTTGACGGTGAAGCTGCCCTTCACCGGTTGGCTTCCCTTCGTGTCGAGCGATGCGCCGACGGAAAGATCGAGCGTGGCGCCGAGGCTGGCGGAATAACAGGCTTGCGTGGCAGCCTTATCGGCAATACCGGCAAAAATGACACCTTGGGCGCCCTTGGCAATCAGTTCCGCCAGCACATCGGCGCGGTCGCCAACGCCGCCGCCCGTCGGGTTGTCGCCGGATTCCGCCAGAACCACGGGCGTAGTCGTGCTGGCGATTGCCTTGGCGACACATTCTTCGAGCGAGCCGGTCTCCGAGCCGAAAACGAAATCCTTGCGCACATCCCAATAGGCCTGCGCCAGTCGTTTCGCTTCGCGTTCGAGCACGGCGCGATCCGTGCCGGTCATGATGGCGGCGGCCGTTGCGCGCGGTTCGTCGGCCCAGACGTAACCGACCATGAGGGAGGCATCCCAGACGCCGTCGATGGCATCGATTCCGGGCAGCATGTCGTAAAGGCTCTTGGCCGGCTCATCGACGGTGCTGGTGCGTTCGCCCGGTAGCACCACGGGGATCGGCGCCCAGAGCAGGATCGGCTTTACGCCGGTCTTCAGGCTCTCCGTCAGCATCTTGACGGCGCGGCGCATGGTTTCCTCGACGTCGATATGCGGGGCGGTGCGATAGGTGGAATACATGTCGAGCGCATCGATGATGCGCTGGGTGACATTGCCATGCAGGTCGTAGCTCGCCGAGACCATGCAGTCGTCGCCGACGACAGCGCGGGCCGCACTGATCCAGTCGCCTTCGGCATCTTCCATGCCTTCGACATACATGGCGCCGTGCATGGCGAGATAGAGCCCATCGAGCGGCAGCAAGGCCTTCAGCCCTTCCAGGAATTCCGCCTTGAAGCCCTCATAGGTATGGCGCGCGACAGGGCCGCCGGCAATGGCTCTGGCATGGATGGTCGGCAGGAATTCGCCGTCGTAATCTCTAAGAAAGGCGAAGTAGGGCGAAGCTGTCAGCTCCGCGCCCCGCAGAACGCGAAAATCCTTCTCTTCGTTCAGGACCGGATTGTAGGTGCTGCATTCGATGTGAATGCCTCCGACGGCGATGCGCATGGGAACCTCAATAGGGAGTAGGACCAATCAGGAAATTATGGGCGGCGATGCTGGCCGCTCCACGCGCCCAGACATCGCCATCGACGCGTTGCGTGCGGATCGGCGTCTGGCCGGCATAGCGCGGCAGGACGTTTGCTTCGGCTGCCTGCCGCATGACGGTGCCGAAAAGGCCGTCGAACCGTCCCTCGACATGGGTGATCAGGATCAGGCCAGGATCGTTGAACTGGATGAGATGAGCAATCGCCAGCCCAAGCGCGCCGCCGGCGCGATGCAGGATGCGGATCGCGACAGCGTTGCCGAGCGACGCTTCCGTCTCCAGGTCGTCGAGGGAATGGCAGGCAAGGCCCTCCGCCTTTGCCATTTCCTTGATTGCCGTCAGAGAAGCCACGGTATCGAGGCAGCCGCGCTTGCCGCAGCGGCAGGGCGAACCGTTCGGCTCTATGGTGCAATGTGCAATCTCGCCGGCGCCGCCATGATTGCCGCGATAGAGTTTTCCTCCGACGAAATGGGCGCAGCCGATGCCACTGTCGAAGGAAACGACACTGAAATTTTGCACATCGCGGGCACTGCCGAACAGTTTCTCGCTGACGGCGACCGCCTTGGCGTCGTTCTCGATGAAGGTGTCGATGCCGGTCTTCTGCCTGATGATGCCGGCAAGCGGCACGTCCTGCCATCCGAGCAGGGTGGATTTGACGCAGTTTGCCTGCTTCTCGTCGACGAAGCCGGAGAGCGCAATGCCAATGCCGGAGAGCTTACGGTGGGCATCTTTCTGTTCGGCAAGAAGCTTCGGCAACGTGTCCGCGATCATCGCGGCGATGGCATCGGGGTCACGCGACAGCGGCATGGTTTGGCGCGCGACGATATTGCCGTTGAAGTCGCTGAGCACCAGGGGTGCCGGATCTTCCAGCAGCGAAATTCCGACGAAGAAGGCGCCCTCCGGATGCAGATCCAGCAGGATCGACGGACGGCCCTGACCGTAGATCGTCTCCGTCTCCCGCAATACGCCAAGGGAAATCAGATCGCGCGCTATTCCGCTCATGGCAGCCTTGCTTAAGCCCATGGATGCCGCCAGAACCGTGCGGCTCGAAGGGCCGGACTGGCTGATGACCCGCAAGAGCTGCTGCTGTGAGGAAGTGAGCAATTCGACGTTCCGCTGGATTCCGGTTCCTACTGGCGCTAAGTTCAAAAAATGAACAAAAGCGCGGAAGTTAATTCATTAAGGCGCAATTCTGTGATATCGTCAATGGGGATCAGGGCTGCGGTGATGCCCTTGGATCCGGATTTGTTATTCCGAGATTTCAGGCCGTAGCGTCCGCCAAAAAGCAAAGCGCGGTCGCGTTTAAACAGTTGACATCGACCGGCACCAATATGCAAAGCTTATTATAGCGATTCCGCAGGCGTCCGCCCTCCAATCGTCTCGTCCCTAGAGCATGTCGCGCAAAAGTGTGCAGCGGTTTTGCGGCAACGACATGCGAAAAATCAAGAGTTCAAAGCGCACGGAGCGAATCTGAAAGATCGCGACGCGCTTTGGACTTTGATCCCAGCAGCTAAGCGCTCGACCATGGCCCTAATCGCGGCCTGCGCGTCTTCGACATCGGGTGCAGCAGTCAGAAAGGAATGCCATGTCCAGTACGGTCGATCGCTCGAGACGCCCGTTGGTCATCGTCTCGATCATGCTGGCGACCTTCATGGTCGCCATCGAAGCGACCATCGTCGCAACCGCCATGCCGCGCATCGTCGGCCAGCTCGGCGGCTTCACCTATTACAGCTGGGTCTTTTCCGCCTTTCTCCTGGCGCAGTCCACCACGACGGTGATCTATGGTAAGCTTTCCGACATTTTCGGCCGCAAGCCGATGCTGATCGGCGGCATCATCATCTTTCTCGTGGGCTCGACGCTGGCTGGCTTTGCCTGGTCGATGGCCTCGCTCATTGTCTTCAGGCTGCTGCAAGGCCTTGGCGCCGGTGCTATACAGCCTGTCACGATGACCGTCGTCGGCGATCTCTACAAGCTCGAAGAGCGGGCCAAGGTGCAGGGCGCGCTTGCCAGCGTCTGGGCGATCTCCGCCGTTATCGGCCCGCTTGCCGGCGGCATCATTGTCGACAATCTCTCCTGGGCCTGGATTTTCTGGATCAACCTGCCGCTTGGGGTACTTGCGATCGCTGGCTTTATGATTTTTCTGCACGAGTCCATTACGCCACGCGAGGCGAAGATCGATTATCTCGGCACGATCCTGTTTTCGATATCGATCGTATCGCTGCTCGTCATCCTGACGGAGACCGATGCAAGCTTTGCCGTTCTCTGCCCTCTCGCGATCGTCTTCGTTCTCACCGGTATCCTGTTCCTGTGGCAGGAGCGGCGCGCGCCGGAGCCGATTATCTCGATTGCTCTTTGGAGCCGGCGGCTGATTGCGACCAGCAATGCCGCGACGCTGCTTGCCGGCATGGCGCTTATCGGCCTGACAACGGTCCTGCCGATCTACGTTCAGGGCGTGCTCGGCCGTTCGCCGCTCGAGGCCGGCTTTACGCTCACGATGCTGATCGTCGGCTGGCCGCTTGCCGTCATGCTTGCAAGCCGCTTCTTCCGCACTTTCGGCATCCGCACAACCCTGCGCGCCGGCAGCCTGATGTTTCCCTTCGGCTCGCTCTTCCTCCTGTTCCTGACGCCGGAGAGCAGCCCGGTGATCGCCGGTGTCGGCTCGTTCCTGATGGGTTTCGGCATGGGTCTTATCAGCCTCACCAGCGTGGTATTGGTGCAGGAAAGCGTTGAATGGTCGATGCGCGGCAGTGCGACGGCGTCGATCATCTTCTCGCGCAGCCTCGGCAATACGCTTGGTGCGACCGCGCTCGGCGCGATCATGAATGTTGGTATCGCGCATTATGGCAGCGGTGAGCTGGCGGCGAGGCTTCACGATATCCTCAACCAGCCGACCGGCCTTTCCGATCTCGTCGGCGATCCCGCAATTCGGGGCGTCTTCAATGCCGCACTGCACTGGAGCTTCTGGGGTGTCGTCATCGTCGCCTTGACGACCTGCGCGACCATCTGGTTCATCCCCGTCGCGCGTGATGCCGGTCGGGGATCGCCGGTGCCCAAGACGGACGCCCAGGATGCGATGACCCATTAGTCCTCAAGGGCACGTTGCGGTGCGTCAGAAGCCGTAGTCGCGGGCAAGCCAGGCATCCAGCAGGTTTCGCGATGCCTTGATCGCAGCGTCCCTATCCTGCGCGACGATGGCGTCGAGGATGGCCTTGTGAAGCGGCAGCGCGCGCTTTTGGCCCTCGGCTATGTCTTCCTGGCCGGAAAGCGTGCGATTGGCGTAGATGCCGACGGCGATCAGGTCGATCAGCTGCGAATAGATCATGTTGTGGGTGGCGGCGAAGATCGCCGTATGGAAGCGCAGGTCGGCATCGGCATTGCTGTTGACGTCGCCGACGGTGGAAACCATTTCCTTATAAGCGGAGCTGATGGCCGCAATATCGCTCTCGCTTCGGCGCAGAGCCGCGCGGGCGGTGGCTTCCGGCTCGAGCGCCAGACGCAGATCCTTGATCGAACGCATGATTTCGACCGACGGGCCGGTCTCGTAGTACCAGACCATGACATCCGTATCGAGGTGATGCCAGTTGGAGCGCTCCTTCACGCGCGTGCCGACGCGGGTCTTGATCTCCACCAGCCCCTTGCCGGCGAGGCATTTCATCGCTTCGCGAATGACCGTGCGGCTGATGCCGAACTGTTCGACGAGATCCGGTTCGTTGGGCAGTGTCGTGCCGACAGGATAGTCGCTGCGGACGATGCGGCGGCCGAGTTCATGGACGAAATAGCCGAAGACGCCGCGCCGCGGGATCGTACCGTATTTTCGCACAAAGGCGTCGAAGGGCGATTGGGTTACGATCAGTTTCGACTCCGGCGTCGCCGGGGTGATCAATGCGTCGTGGCCATGTTTCATTATGCGGGCTCTTGTTCCTTATTGATGCGCCGTTGCGAAGACACTCATCAGCCTAGACTGCATTGGGGGGCTTAAAACCGGTGTCTCGCCTAGTTTGGGGCTGTTCCATATTGTTATGACGTCGATCCTATTGTTCTCCCTGCGGCATTTTTTCCACGAAAAACCCTAGCATGTCTTGCGCATGCATGCCTACTGGCGGCGGATTGATCGCTCTGTTCACCAACATGAACCTGCCTGGGCGCTTCGTGTGGAGCGTGTTTGGATCGAGAGAGCGATCGGCTTGCCGATCAAATTGCGCGCCGTCCGCTTCGCGAAACGTGATCGCTCAAGCGATTGATGGGACGATTTCGGCCTATCGTAAACGTTACCGAACCGGTTAAATGCATTCGGGTGCGAGGCGGATTCGGAGTGGCAGACAAATGAATGACATGTCCACGCGTGGGCAGGGGGAGGAGCAGCAGGAGACCGGATCTCGGTCGCTGTCGATTGCATTGCTCGTGGCCGGTGCCTTCTTCATGGAAAATCTGGACGGCACCGTCATCGCGACCGCGCTGCCGCAGATGGCCGGTTCCTTCGGCGCTCGCCCGGTCGATCTCAATATCGGCATGAGTGCCTATCTGCTGACGCTCGGTGTTTTCATTCCCATCAGCGGCTGGATCAGCGATCGCTTCGGCGCGCGCCTGGTCTTCACCACGGCGGTCGTCATCTTCACGCTCGCCTCGGTCCTCTGCGGCTTTGCCAACGGTGTCGGTTCCTTCGTCGCCATGCGCATCCTGCAGGGCATCGGCGGGGCGATGATGGTGCCGGTGGGCAGATTGGTCGTCTTGAACAACACACCGAAGGACAAGCTGATCTCGGCGATCGCAACGATCACCTGGCCGGCGCTGGTGGCGCCGATCCTCGGGCCGCCGCTCGGCGGCTTCATCACCGATCATGCAAGCTGGCGCTGGATCTTCTTTCTCAACTTGCCGCTCGGTATCCTGGCCTTCGTCTTCTCGCTCATGCTCATTCCCGAAACCAAGAGCACGGCGCGCCTTCCTTTCGATTGGCTTGGCTTCATCCTCAGCGGCATCGGCCTGGCAAGCCTGATGTATGGATTGGAGCTGATCGGGCGCCCCGAGCCCTTGTGGCTGGAAGCATGGGCTTACGTGGCCGTCGGCTTCATCCTGCTTGCCATTGCCGTGTTTCATTTCCTCCGGACGGAGCACCCGCTCATCGATCTTTCCGGGCTGCGACTGGCGACCTTTGCCATTACCATTTCCGGCGGATCGTTGTTTCGCACGGCCATCGGCGCGGTTCCCTTCATGCTGCCGCTGATGTTCCAGGTGGGCTTCGGGCTCAGCGCCTTTCATGCCGGCATGTTGACCTTAGCCGTTTTTGCCGGCAATCTGGCC
The DNA here is from genome assembly GCF_056755475.1 of Rhizobium sp. KNZ2-6A. Classification (NCBI taxonomy): domain Bacteria; kingdom Pseudomonadati; phylum Pseudomonadota; class Alphaproteobacteria; order Hyphomicrobiales; family Rhizobiaceae; genus Rhizobium; species Rhizobium sp. KNZ2-6A. The sequence continues at coordinate 45,910 of NZ_JBNDIC010000047.1, forward strand.
ATGAAGCCGGCTACGACGCCCATCCTGCGCCGCTTCGGCTTCAAGCCGGTGCTGATCGTCAACGGCATCCTCAATGCCATCTTCATCGCAGCCTGTGCGCTGTTTTCGCCCGACACTTCTCTTTGGTTCATCTTGCCGGTGCTGTTCATCGGCGGCATGTGCCGGTCGATGCATTTCACCGCTCTGAATACGATCGCTTTTGCCGATATTCCGCCGCAGCAGATGACGGGTGCCAACACGCTGTTCAGCACGGCCTTTCAGCTGACCATGGGCATGGGCATTGCCGTCGGCGCCATCGGCATCCGCATCGGCCAGGCAATCAGCGCGCCGCTTGGTGTAGGCGGCATCGTTGCCATCGAATTTCGCCTGGCCTTCGTGATGCTGGGCATCATTGCGCTGCTTGCCGTGCTGGACTGCCTGCCGCTGGACCGAAGGGCCGGCGACAATGTCTCGCGCAAGCCGAAGCTGGCGAGGAAGGCGGCGTGATGATTGTGTCTTTCCGAAGTGGTCAGTGCGGGTATTCGATGATGTTGTAGTGCAGCAATATCACGGGTATCGCCATCAGGATGATCAGAAGCATTGCGAAACTTGCCGCACGCAGCATCTTCATCCGGCGGGCGCGCTGACCGGTCCAATCATATACTGTCATAATGAGCCCCTCCTTCTCTATTATTAGAAAGGCAAGAAATGGAACTCCAGTCAATATTGGCAATAGGGAGCCAAATAATAAGAAATGTCTAATATTGATGCTGATAGGCCGTAGCCTGCAGGAGGGCCGCAGACGTTTATCGGCATCGCGTAAAGATCGTTTTGTGACGCCGTTTCACACGATATAACGGACAAAGATTTCGTCCCTGTGTCAGCGGGGCGTTGGTTGCTTGGAAAGAGGAAGAGGCGATGAGCAAGATGCGTGCCCTGGTTTTGGAGCGTCAGCATGAATTGGCGATCCGTGATATCGATCTGCCACAGGAGGTTGGGCCGGGCGAGGTGAAGATCAAGATCCATACGGTCGGCGTCTGCGGATCGGATGTGCATTACTATACGCATGGCAAGATCGGCCCCTTCGTCGTCAACGCGCCGATGGTGCTCGGCCACGAGGCTGCCGGCACGGTGGTCGAAGTCGGCGCCGGCGTCACGCATCTGAAGATCGGCGACCGGGTCTGCATGGAGCCCGGCATTCCCGATACCAATTCCAAGGCGAGCCGCCTCGGCATGTACAATGTCGATCCCGCCGTCACCTTCTGGGCAACGCCGCCGATCCATGGCGTTCTCACGCCCTTCGTCGTTCATCCGGCCAACTACACTTTCAAGTTGCCCGACAATGTCAGCTTTGCGGAGGGGGCGATGGTCGAGCCCTTCGCTGTCGGCATGCAGGCCGCGACCAAGGCCCGCATCACCCCCGGCGACACCGCCGTCGTGCTCGGTGCCGGCCCGATCGGCATCATGGTGGCGGTTGCGGCCCTTGCGGGCGGCTGCGCGCGGGCGATCGTTGCCGATCTTGCCCAGCCAAAGCTCGATATCGCCGCGCAGTATCAGGGCGTCATCCCGGTCAATATTCGCGAGAAGAACCTGGTGGAAGAGGTCAGCCGGCTGACGGACGGCTGGGGCGCGGATGTCGTCTTCGAATGCTCGGGTTCGCCGAAGGCCTGGGAAACCGTCATGGCGCTGCCGCGTCCGGGCGGCGTCATCGTTGCCGTCGGCCTGCCGGTCAATCCGGTCGGCTTCGACGTTTCGACGGCATCGACCAAGGAAATTCGCATCGAGACGATTTTCCGCTATGCGCATCAGTACGAGCGTTCCATCGCGCTGATCGCATCCGGCCGCGTCGATCTGAAGCCGTTGATTTCGGAGACCTTTGACTTCGAGGACTCCATCAAGGCCTTCGATCGTGCCGTTGAAGCCCGGCCGACAGACGTCAAGTTGCAGATCCTTCTGGATCAATAAGTTTCGGTTGTCACATCGCCTTGTCTCGAGCCTGATACCCGATCCCGTGTATCGGCAAGGCGATGTTTTCCTCAGTTGTACACGATCCGGTAGACGGCCCGGCAAAAGCGATGCTAGGTAGCTTTCAACAGAGGGAACAGGCTTTAACGCCGTGAAACGGGAAGGACCGCCGTGCCGCACGACGTTGCATTGATCGCATTGATTGCCGCGGGCTTCGTGTTTGCGGCTATTTTCGGCTATCTGGCCGACAGGCTGCATCTGCCGCCGCTGGTCGGCTATCTGGTGGCCGGCGTCATTATCGGCTCGTCGACACCGGGTTTTGTCGCCGATGTTTCGCTGGCATCGCAATTAGCCGAGATCGGCGTCATCCTGCTGATGTTCGGGGTCGGCCTGCATTTCTCCGCCGCCGACCTTCTGGCGGTGCGGGGCGTCGCCATTCCCGGCGCAATCGGACAGATCGCAATTGCAACGGTACTGGGTGTCGGCTTGACGTCGCTATGGGGCTGGAGCGTCGGCGCCGGCGTGGTCTTTGGCCTCAGCCTTGCCGTTGCCAGTACGGTCGTGCTGCTGAAGGCGCTGGAAGAGCGCAATCTGGTCAGTTCGACCAATGGCCGCGTCGCTGTCGGTTGGCTGATCGTCGAAGATCTGGCCATGGTGCTTGCGCTCGTGCTTCTGCCCGCCTTCGCTGGTGTCCTCGGTGGTCACGCGGATGCCGGCGAGCATGCCGCTTCCGGCTCGATCTGGCTGACGATCGGCATGACGCTCCTCAAGGTCGCGGCCTTCGCAGCGGTCGCGATCTTCATCGGCCCGCGCGTCGTGCCCTGGCTTTTGACCTCGGTTGCCCGCACGGGCTCGCGCGAACTCTTCACGCTGTCGGTTCTGGCGATCGCCCTTGGCATCGCCTTCGGCGCGGCGGAGATCTTCGGCGTCTCCTTTGCGCTGGGCGCCTTCTTCGCCGGTCTCGTAATGAGTGAATCGCATCTCAGCCATAGGGCGGCAGCCGACTCTCTGCCATTGCAGAATGCTTTCTCCGTGCTGTTCTTCGTGTCCGTCGGCATGCTGTTCGATCCCTCGGTCCTGATCCGCGAACCGTTGATGATCATCGGCGTGCTGGCGCTGATCATGCTGGGCAAATCGCTGATCGCCTTCGGCGTCGTGCTGTTGCTGCGCTATCCCGCCAGCATCGGCTTTGCGGTTGCGGCAGGTCTGGCGCAGATCGGCGAATTCTCCTTCATTCTGGCCGGGCTCGGCGTTTCGCTGGGGCTGCTGACGCGGGAAGGGCAGGATCTCATCCTTGCCGGCGCGATCCTGTCGATCACGCTCAATCCGCTGGCCTTCTACGCCACGGAGAAGCTCGAAAAGTGGACCTTTGCCCGCTGGCCGTTCCTGGCGAACAAATACGGCATGGCCAAGCAGGACGGTCTGCGGCGTCAATTGACCGCGATCAACAAGCAGCGCGAGGAGCGCGATCGCCAGCACCATCTCGAGATCGAGCAGCTCATCGAAACCTTCCCGATGTTTGCCGAACTCGATGATAACGAACATGAGGAGCTGCTGCTGCTCTTCCGGCCGCGATCGGCCTCGCCAGGCGACCGCGTCATCCGCACCGGCGATCGTGGCGACAGCATGTTCTTCATCGCTTCCGGCGCGGTCGAAGTGCAGCTGGAGGATGACGAGATCCGGCTCGGCGCCGGCGCCTTCTTCGGTGAAATGGCGTTGCTGACGGGAGCGCGCCGCACGGCCGATGTCATCGCTGTCGATTTCTGCCAGCTCTTCGTGCTGGACCGCCGCGACTTCAATCTCTTCATGTCGCGGCATCCGCAATTGCGTGCCGCCGTCAGCCGCATGGCGCGCGAGCGGCAGGAGAGCAACGTGTCGCGCCAGCGGCGCGACCAGTCGCTGGATGCAGGCTGATATCAGGCTGACGCCCTATCGGCGCTTCAGCCAGTTTTTCGAAACGCGGCAGGCCATGGTATAGGCGGGGTCGAAGACGTTGCCGACATCGTAGCGCACGACCTGGCCGAGCAGATGGCTCGCCGCCGTCTTGTCGAGGCCATAATCGGAGCCGAGCCAGCGCAGCATTTCGCTGGTGGCATGCTGCAGGGCCTGGTCGAGCGGCCGGGCATTGCCGATGGTGAAGATATCTTCCGCCGTCTCGCCGCGCGGCCAGACGATCGTCTTTTTCTTGTCGACGCTGAGGCGCACCGTCACCTCGAAGGTGGTTTCGATGCCGGTGCCGACGATCTCTCCGTCGCCTTGCACCGCATGGCAATCGCCCAGAAAGAACAGCGCACCGGGCGACGAGACCGGAAACCAGACGGTCGTGCCCGGCCCGAGCAGGCGATAGTCCATATTGCCGCCGAACTCGCCGCTGGTTGCGGTCGATATGGCCTGGCCGAGCTGCGGCGCGACCCCGAAGCAGCCGATCATCGGCGACAGCGGCAGAGTAAGGGTTTCGAGACCGGCAACGGGCTCGGCCAGCCGCGTTGTCAGGGCTTCGCGATCGATCCGCCATATCACCTTTTCGCCCGCCGGCAGAGCACGGACATCGCGCGGGTCGACGACATTGCTGGCGACCACGCCGCGGGTAAACCCTGTATCGCGCGTCGGCATCATGGTCAGGATCTCGACCTTGAGGGAATCGCCCGGCTCCGCGCCTTCGACGAAGATCGGGCCGTTCATCGGATTGGGGCCTGAGATGCGGTTGATGTCGTACTTGTCGTAGCCGGCGGCATCGAGCGTTTCGGTGACGACGATATCGCCGTCGGCGACATGCAGGGCCGGCGGCAGCGAACCGATGACATTGTGATAATGGGTGGGGGCGAAACGGTGTGTTGCCATTTGCTTAAACCTTGTCTCGAATCCGGTTGCGGCAGCCTATGATGACTCCGCGCGTCAAGGAAGGGCGCCGCGGCGGTATTTACGCATAGTGGCTGCCTCGCTTTGAGCACGAACCAATGTCTGATATTTCAGGCTGGCCTCAAGCGAAATGATCGCGAAATGTCTGCGGCGTCGTCCCGAATTTCCGCATGAAATTGCGCCGCATGGTCTCTTCCGAACCGAAGCCGCAACGCATGCGCGCCTGATGCACGGTCAGGCCCTCCTCCAGAAGGCGGCGGGCGGCCTCGATGCGGATTTCTTCGACGGCGCGCGCGGGTGTCCGCCCGGTTGCCTTCAGATAATGGCGCGAGAAGCTGCGTGCGCTCATATTCGCCTGCTCGGCAAGCGCCGGTAGGGAAAGATCGGTGCGCAGATTGTCCATGATCCAGCCGTGCAGCCGGTCGAAGCGTTCGCCACCTTCCTGAAGCTTTAGCGTCGTACTGAATTGCGCCTGGCCGCCCGGTCGCTTCAGGAAGACGACGAGTGCGCGCGCGACCGAAAGCGCCAGCGTGCGGCCAAGATCGGCCTCGATCAAGGCAAGCGAAAGATCGATGCCGGCAGTCACACCCGCAGAACTCCAGATCGGCCCGTCCTGAACGAAGATCGGATCGGGCTCGAGCTTCACCTGCGGGAAACGCTTGGCGAATTCTTCGCAACGATTCCAATGGGTTGCCGCTCGTCTCCCATCCAAAAGACCGGCTTGCGCAAGCAGAAAGGCGCCGCTGCAGACGGAGGCTATGCGGCGGGCACTTCCGGCTCGTCGGCGCACCCATTCGATGAGGACGAGATTGTCGCAGGCCTTGTTGACGCCCCAGCCGCCGGCGATGATCAAGGTATCGAGCGGATTATCGTCATCGGCAAGCGGCGCGGTCATGAGCGCGAGGCCGGAGCTGGTTCGGGTCTGCGCGTGTTGCGCGACGACGACGGCCTCGTAGGGTCTCGGCAGACCAAGCGCGAGCGCGGCCTCGTTGGCGCTGGTGAAAACCTGCAGCGGGCCGGTGATATCAAGCAGCTGCGCATTGTCAAAGGCAAGAATTTCGATGCGGCGCATGATTGGCGAGAAATGACGGTTGTTCGGCAAATGTGCCAGATCGTTGTCGCATAAGCTCGGAAAAGTCAATCATCGGAGACCCCGTCATGACCATTCACTTCGGCCTGCTTGCCTTTCCAGGCGTCCAGCAACTCGATCTGACCGCACCCTACGAGGTATTCGCCTCCATGGATGAGGCGGAAGTGCATCTCGTCTGGAAGGATGCGTCGCCCATCGTTTCCGCAACGAAGCTGGTGTTGCAACCGACGACGACGTTTGCCGAATGCCCGCTGCTCGATGTGATCTGCGTGCCCGGCGGCGGCGGCGTCAATGCACTGCTGGAGGATGAAGCGGTCCTCAGTTTCATCCGGGAGCAGGCAGCCCAAGCCCGCTTCGTCACCTCGGTGTGCACCGGCGCTCTCGTCCTCGGCGCGGCCGGCCTGCTCAGGGGCAAGAAGGCGACGACCCATTGGAATGCATGCGATTTCCTCGAGAGTTTCGGAGCCGTCGCCGCGCCGGGGCGCGTCGTGCGGGACGGCAATCTCTTCACCGCGGGCGGCGTGACTGCCGGCACCGATTTTGGACTGACGATCGTTGCCGCCTTGCGTGGTCAAGAGGAAGCCGAAGGGATCCAGTTGTCGCTGGAATACGCGCCGGAGCCGCCGTTCCATTCCGGATTGCCTGAGAAGGCGAGCGCTGAAGTGCTGGCCAGGACCAAGGCACGCCTTGCCGGCACGAGGACGGCGCGGCAGGCGATCATCGCTCGCATTGCGGCTGCCGGGCACCAGTCCGCGTGAGCATTAATTCGTCCACCGGCATTGTCACCTCGATGAAATGGAGCGCCGATAGGGACGCGATCGCAGCTTGATCATGTCGAAGTCGTGATGGGCGATCGGGCGAATGGAATTCCAGTCTCACGTCGTCCATCATACTTGACACAAATAGCTTTTCTGCGACCGTGGGATCACGATATCGTCCACGGCCTTGCGGGGAAAAGGCTCATTTGATGAACGAGTTCCGATCATTTCTTTGCCTGTCTTACTTCTTGATGGCGATGGTAATCCTGTTCAGTTCGGGCCTGATCAGCACAGACCTGATTAGCAAACGCCTTTCGCTGATATCGCCGGCCGTGGCTGCCGAGACATCCGAGATGGCGCCGCAGACCAAGGCGTCGAGCGAGCAGGTGGAAAAGCTTATCGGCACCTTGCGCGAAAGCAGCGCCATGTCAGGCTCGGATCTTGTGCAGCGGCGTGCCGGTTTCGAGAGGCTCATGGCATCGACGCCGGGCCCGATGCGTGTGCAGATACGGCATGTCGATGCCAATGGCGTGGATGGCGATTTGATTTGGCCGGCGCGATTGCATCATCCGATCGGCCGGCGCGCCATTCTCTTCCTGCATGGCGGCGGCTTTTACAGCGGCTCGCTGCGAACGCATATCAACATCGCGGGCTCGCTTGCCAAGGCGACGTCGGCCGATGTCTTGCTGATCGATTATCGCCTCGCGCCGGAGAATAGCTTTCCCGCGCAAAGGGACGATGCAGTTGCGGCCTATCGCTGGCTTCTGACGTCGGGATACAAGCCTGGTAACATCGTCATAGCTGGCGAATCGGTCGGGGCAACCTTGGCCATCGAGGTCACCCTCAATCAGCTTCATCTCAGAGGCCCGCTTCCTGCGGCGGTCGTCGCAATGAGCCCGGTCACCGACTTTGCGGGCACAGGTGCCTCACTGACGGGCAATGCATCCGAGGACCCGTTCATGGGCAAGGACGAGCTGACCCTCATCCGCAATGCATTCGTTCGGGATCGATCCCCCGACGATCCCGACATATCGCCGCTCTATGGCAATGTCTCAGGCTTTCCGCCACTGCTGATACAGGTCGGTTCGCGCGAGACGCTGCTCGACGACAGTACAAGGCTGGCGGACAAGGTGCGTCAGGCAGGCGGCAGCGTGAATCTGGAAATCTGGCCGGGCATGATTCATCAGTGGCAGATTTTCCCCTTCTGGCTCGACGACGCGAGAAAGTCGAATGCGAGAGTTGCGGAATTCGCGATATCGCATTTTGCTGACAGGCCGATGCAATAGTTTTCCTGCGCAAAGACATGACAAGCCTTGATTTATTCGAGGTCGAGGGGCGGCGAGTGCTTGTTTTTGCCTGTCCCTGCGCTGTCATCACGACGTCATTTGTTTATCGCGATAAATGATCGTGGAATAGTTTTTGAGTAGACAAGGCGAAAGAAAGATTTTATGCATATGTTTATCGCGATAATAAATCGTGTGATAATTATTAATGGAGATTGAAATGAGCCAGTCGATCCATCAAGCTACCCGTCGGGGCGTTATGACAGCCGGGCTCGGCCTTGCCGCCGCTGCAGCCGTCACTTCCTTCGCTCAACCTGCACAAGCCTCTACAAAGCAACCAACTTCGAAAGGTAAGGACACAATGAGCAGCAGCACGATCACCACCAAGGACGGCACGCAGATCTTCTATAAGGATTGGGGAACAGGCCAGCCGATCGTCTTCCATCACGGATGGCCGCTGAGCTCCGACGATTGGGACGCCCAGATGCTCTTCTTCCTCCATCAGGGCTACCGCGTCATCGCCCACGACCGTCGCGGCCACGGCCGCTCCAGCCAGACGGCAACCGGCAACGAGATGGATACCTACGCCGCCGACGTGGCCGCGCTTGCCGAGCATCTCGATCTCAAGGGCGCCATTCATGTCGGCCATTCCACAGGCGGCGGCGAAGTTGCCCGCTATGTGGCACAGTATGGCGGTCATGGCCGCGTTTCGAAAGCCGTGCTGATCGGCGCCGTACCGCCGATCATGGTCAAATCCGAAAAGAACCCCGGCGGCTTGCCACTGGAAGTCTTCGATGGTTTCCGCGCCGCACTTGCAGCCAACCGCGCCCAGTTCTTCCGCGACGTTCCCGCCGGGCCGTTCTACGGCTTTAACCGCCCCGGCGCCGTCGTTTCGCAGGGCATCATCGACAATTGGTGGCGTCAAGGCATGATGGGCGGCACCAAGGCTCATTACGATTGCATCAAGGCCTTCTCGGAAACCGACTTCACGGAAGATCTGAAGAGGATCGAAGTCCCGACCCTTGTCATGCACGGCGACGATGACCAGATCGTGCCGATCGCAGACTCGGCGCTCCTGTCTTCAAAGTTGCTGAAGAACGGCACGCTCAAGGTCTACAAGGGCCTCCCGCACGGCATGGCAACCACCCATGCCGATGTGATCAACGCCGACCTGCTGGCCTTCTTCAAGGCCTAGTTCTCCCTGAAAGCAGTGCGCCCGCCGAAAGGCGGGCGCTTCACAGCCTGCCGGGTGCTATTACTACCCCTACCGTTTCAGCTGTCGAGTTTCAACGAGAGCTGAACGGCGCGCGGCAGGGGCGGTAGCGGCCGGCTGATTTCCACACGGCGCGTCCAGTTGGCGCGCCGTTCCTGTTCGCGCTCCCGAAGTGCCTTCGAGACAGCGACAAAGCTCATTGCACGTTCGATGACTTGTTCGGCCTTGGTCATGGATATCTCCATTTGTTCACTTTATGTTCTCATATTGAGCACGCAAAGTCAAGCAAGCCGGGCATTCGGGCCGATTGGCATCGTCTATGCCGATCAGAGGATTGGAGCATGCGCGCTTTTATTG
>NZ_JBNDIC010000048.1:0-55263 GCF_056755475.1 Rhizobium sp. KNZ2-6A
TACCATTGCGCCACAAGAATGCTCAAACTACTTCATAAACGCTGGCTATGAACGGGCTTAAATTCATCCCGCTCTAGCTGCAAGCTGGCCCGTTTGTTGTGGTCCTGAGCTTCGATCCCGGCGATATCTATGACAGGCCAGTGGACACGAATGTCGTCTGCTCCGTTTTGTTGAAGATGTTGCATATAGCTCTTAAAATCGTCATACGACATGCCACCTCTTCGCGAAAAGGTTATTTGGACGCGACCGTCTCCTTCTGGCGCGCGTGGGCGCATGTCACGGCATAGCCATGAGATGCGCTCGATTAGATATCTAGTGAGATAAAAATATAGCTGATTTCTCTCTGTATATCCCGTCTGGGATATCACGTTTATAGGCAACAACGCTTAATGCCCTAATGGGGCGTGTCGCTAAGTCTCTCGCCGCGACAACCTTCTGATTGTGATTAAGCTCAGCAAAATGGAGATTTCTGCTCTTCCGATCGGGCATTTTGGCAACTATTTGATCTCGCCAAGTTACAGCTTCAAGATCGAATTGCTTACGGAAGACCATAGCAGATAGAATAAGCCAACTGGATGCACCTCCCCTGCCTCCAGGCTCTCTATATTTGCCGAGACCATCGTCTCCTGATTCATCTATGTAAGCTACAAAAGTGTGAGACATATTATCAGAATCTGTGATTCTCTTTGCTAATCAACGAGAAAATCAGGTTCTTCTGAAAATTGCACAGAAGATTCACCACTATCTAGCACATCTCAAAAATCGATCGCCCGGCCGTTGATTTCCCAGTCGCCGAAGCGGGCGGGATCAGAGCCGCCGCGCCCGCCGATTTCGGGGGGAAGCTCGGCTTCTGCCTGAGCCTTGCGGCGCTCCTCGGCTTCGGCAAGGGCGCGCTTCGCGGCGGGCGAAAGCGGCTTGTGCGTGATTTCGCCGGCTTCGGTGTCGAGTTTGTTGTCGTTATCGGCTGTCTGCATGATCTGATCGGTCCGGAACCGTTGAATTAAGCGGAGGAATAGCCAAATCATAGAGCATGATGCCGAAAAGTGTGAACGGTTTTCGGGTGACATCATGCTCTGCTTTTTTAATTCCGGAGCGGATTCAGGTTTCAGGTCGAAGAGACCTGAAATCATCCGCCTCCGGTGCGTCCGGCCGCAAAGAAAAAGGTTTGGACGACAGATGTGTTGGAGACCCCTCGATGAATCTCATGCGTACTGCCATGCTGCTTGCCTTCATGACCGCTTTGTTCATGGGCGTCGGCTATCTGATCGGCGGTCAATCGGGCATGCTGATCGCATTCGTCGTCGCTGCCGGCATGAATTTCTTTTCCTACTGGAATTCGGACCGGATGGTGCTCTCTACCTACGGTGCGCAGGAGGTGGACGAGCGCAGCGCGCCGGAATTCTACCGCATCGTCCGCGATCTCGCCCGCAACGCCGGCCTGCCGATGCCTAGGGTTTATCTCTATGACAGCCCGCAGCCGAATGCGTTTGCGACGGGCCGCAATCCGGAAAATGCTGCCGTTGCCGCCTCCACCGGCCTGCTGCACGCGCTGACGCCGGAGGAAGTGGCCGGCGTGATGGCGCACGAGCTCGCGCATGTGCAGAACCGCGACACGCTGACCATGACGATCACCGCGACGCTTGCCGGCGCCATTTCCATGCTTGGCAACTTCGCCTTCTTCTTCGGCGGCCGTCGCGACAACAACAATCCGCTCGGCATGGTCGGCGTTCTCGTGGCGATGATCGTCGCGCCTCTGGCCGCGATGCTGGTGCAGATGGCGATCAGCCGGACGCGCGAATATTCGGCCGACCGCCGCGGCGCCGAGATCTGCGGCAATCCGCTTTGGCTTGCCTCCGCGCTCGGCAAGATCGCGCGCGGTGCGGAGCATATTCCGAACGAAGAGGCTGAAGGTCATCCGGCGACGGCGCATATGTTCATCATCAATCCACTCTCCGGCGAGCGCATGGACAATCTGTTTTCCACGCATCCGAATACGGAAAACCGCATCGCCGCGCTGCATGAAATGGCCCGTTCCGGCGGCGGCAGCGCCCCGCCGATCACGCCATCTTCCGGCCCATCTTCGGACTTTGGCTCGACGGGACGGTCCTTCACTGCTAATCCGGGGCGCAAATCGCGTTCCGTGCCGAATACGGGTCGCGGTGGTTCGCAACCGCCGAAGGGTCCCTGGTCTTGAATTCCGACACAAAAAACAATGCTTCCAACCGAGACGGAAAACGATCGGGCAAGCGGCCGCAGCAATCGCGCCCGCTCGATTCGTCTCCGCCGAAGCCCGGCCTTGCGGCCCGCGCGGCGGCGTCGAAGATCCTGGGAGCCGTGCTGGACCGCAAGACACCGCTCGATGGCATGCTGGACGCCGAAGGCGGCAGCGCCGCCTACACGACGCTCAGCGACAGCGACCGTGCGCTGGTGCGCGCCATTTTGAACAGCGCGCTGCGGCACCTGCCGCGCATCGAGTCGGCGATATCGTCGCTGCTCGATTCGCCGCTGCCGGAAGGCGCCCGCGCCCTGCATCACGTGCTTGTCGTCGGCGCGACGCAGATCCTTTATCTCGACGTGCCGGATCATTCCGCCGTCGATCTTGCTGTCGAACAGGCCAACCGCGATCCCCGCAATCGCCGCTTCGCCAAGCTGGTCAACGCCATCCTTCGTCGCATCGGTCGCGAAAAGCAGGAAATCCTCGAGCAGGTCGCCAAGGTACCGGCCATGCCGGACTGGTTCCTGTCCCGCCTGGAAGCGGCCTACGGCGCGGCCGCTGCACTCAGAATTTCCGACACGCAGCTCGAGCCGGCGGCGATCGATCTCACCGTGAAATCCGATGCTGAAGGTTGGGCGAGCCGACTGAACGGTGTCGTGCTGCCGACGGGCGGCGTGCGGCTCGCCGCTTTCGAAGGGTCCATTCCCTCGCTTGAAGGTTTCGATGATGGCGAGTGGTGGGTTCAGGACGCCGCCGCCAGCATTCCGGCGAAGCTCTTCGGCTCGCTTGCCGGCAAGCGGGTGGCGGATCTCTGCGCAGCACCCGGCGGCAAGACGGCTCAGCTCATTCTCGCCGGCGCCAAGGTCACGGCTCTCGATCAATCCGCCAACCGCCTGAAGCGGCTGTCCGCCAATCTGGCCCGCCTCGGCATGGAGGCCGAGACCGTCGTTGCCGATATGAGCAAATATCAGCCCGATGAACTTTTCGATGCCGCCCTCCTCGACGCCCCCTGCTCCTCGACAGGAACGACGCGCCGCCATCCCGACGTGCTCTGGACCAAGGGGCCGGAGGATATCGCCAAGCTGGCCGCCCTGCAGGAGCGCCTGCTTCGCCATACCCTGACGCTGGTCAAACCGGGCGGCGTAGTCGTGTTTTCCAACTGCTCGCTCGATCCCGAAGAGGGAGAAGATCTGGTTGCACGCCTGCTTGCCGATACGGACAATGTCGAGCGCGTGCCGATCGCTGCGGGCGATTGGCCGGGTTTGGAAGCAGCAATCTCGCCACTGGGGGCGTTCCGCACCACGCCGGACATGCTGCCGCTTTCCGATGGCTTTGCCTCCGGTCTCGACGGCTTCTTTGCGGCCGTGCTTCGCCGCACGCGCTAGGTTCTACATTGGCGCGTCATTCCCCAGGACGGTTAAAAAACCCGGTAATATGTCCTTAATCGGTATATCGGTAACCTCTTTTTAACCACGGGTAATGAGAGTAAGCAAAAGCAAATATGCAGGTCTGCGGCAGGGTTTTGTGAGTTCATACATGCGGGAAGCATGGCGGCGGATGTCGCGCCGCGCGGCGTTGACGCGATTGCGTCTCACCCGCCACACGATGCGTGTGCCGGAACGCCTGATCGTGGCGCCGACCGATCTGCGCAGCGTCGATCCCTTTTTCGTCGAAGAGCTTCTGAACGGGCGCATCCTGCTGGCCGGGCGCGTCCTGGAAACGCAGGGCGCATCGCCCTTCGCGCTCGAATTGCCGTCGCTGGCCTTTGCCGCCCGGCTGCATAATTTTCGCTGGCTGCGGCATTTGCGGGCGGAGAAAAGCGATCAGGCCTCGGCCATGGCGCGGTCGATCCTTACCGATTGGATTGCCGTTCACGGCCGCCGGCTGCACGGTCTCGCCTGGTCGCCTGACATCGCGGCGCAGCGGCTGATCGCGCTCTTGTCGCATTCACCCGTGCTCTTACACGGCACCGACAGCGGCTTCTATCGCCGTTTCATGCGGATGCTTGTCTTCCATGTGCGCTTTCTGCGCCGGATCGTTTCGTCGTCGGCCGATGGCGTTACCCGGTTTCGCGTGCGCATCGCGCTTGCCATGTCCTCGGTCGCCATGCCGAGCAGTGCCCTGAGGCTGAAACGTGCCGGTCAGGCACTCGATCGCGAAATCGACCGGCAGATTTTGCAGGATGGCGGCCATATCTCCCGCAATCCGCGCGCGTCTCTGGAACTGCTGCTCGATCTGCTGCCGCTGCGCCAGACCTATGTCAATCTCGGCCACGACGTGCCGGTGCGGCTTATTCCCGGCATCGACCGCATGTATCCGGCACTGCGCTTCTTCCGCCACCAGGATGGCGATCTGGCACTGTTCAACGGCGCGACCTCGACGCTTGCCAACGAATTGATGTCGGTGCTGCGCTATGACGAGACGGCGGGACAGGCTTTCAAGGCCCTGCCGCATACTAAATATCACCGGTTGGCGGCCGGTTCGGCAGTCGTCATCGTCGACGTGGGAACCGCCGCTTCGGCCGATCTCAGCCGCACGGCGCATGCGGGCTGTCTTTCCTTCGAAATGTCGTCGGGCAAGACGCGCTTCATCATCAATTCCGGTTCGCCGGAATTTGCGGGCGATCGCTTTATGCAAACCGCGCGGGCGACCGCGGCGCATTCGACCGTCACGCTCAACGACACCTCGTCATCACAGTTTTCCAAATCGAAATCTCTCGGGCCGATCATGGTCGGCGGTGTCAAGAAGGTCATCGTCGAGCGCGCCGAGACCGAAGACGGGCGCGATTATGTCCGGGCCGCGCATGACGGCTATCTCTCGGCCTTTGGCTATGTCCACGAGCGGGAGCTCAGCCTCAATGCCAGCGGCACGATCGTCGCCGGCCGCGACCGGCTTTTCGTGCCGGAGGGCAGGAAACAGCCGCCGAAGGGCGAAGGCATTGCCTCGGCGCGCTTCCATATCCACCCTTCCATCAGCCTGCTGCAGACGGAAACGGATTCCGCGCTGCTGATCGCGCCGGATGGAGAGACCTGGGTCTTCTCCTCGCCAGGCAACGAAGTGCTTGTCGCGGAGGACATCTTCTTTGCCGATCCCTCGGGCATGCGCTCCTCCGATCAGCTCGAGATCGTTTTCCGGATCACGGAAAAGCCGGAAATCCGCTGGTTTTTATCCCATCGGCCATAGGCTAAGCGCGTCAGCTATGCTAACGGGGCGGCATTATCCGTCCCGCGCCATTTTCGCCGGACGTCTCATCTCCTCATTCCAGAGCGTTTCCGCTCTGTTTTTTGTTATCGCAACTCCGGACGGAAAACCGCCATACACTTTTCCTGGAGTTGCTCTAGACCGGAGAAAGCCCATGGCCGTCGTTTCCAAGAAAATTCCTGCTCCCGACAAGGTGAAGGTGAAAACCGCGCTTCTGTCCGTCTTCGACAAGACCGGCATCGTCGAGCTGGCACGCGCGCTCAGCGAACAGGGCGTGCGGCTGCTGTCGACCGGCGGCACGCACAAGGCGATCGCGGCGGCCGGGCTTGCGGTGACCGACGTGTCGGAAGTGACGAATTTTCCGGAGATCATGGACGGCCGCGTCAAGACGCTGCATCCGAAGGTGCATGGCGGACTGCTGGCAATCCGCGACGATGCCGAGCACCAGGCCGCGATGAAGGAGCATGGGATCGAGGGCATCGATCTTGCCGTCATCAACCTCTATCCCTTCGAGGACGTTCGCAAGGCCGGCGGCGATTATCCGACGACGGTCGAGAATATCGATATCGGCGGGCCGGCGATGATCCGTGCTTCGGCCAAGAACCATGCCTATGTGACGACGCTCACCGATCCCGCCGATTATGCCGAGCTGCTGGCACAGCTTTCCGCCGACGGGGGTCAGACGACCTATGATTTCCGCAAGCGCATGGCCGCCAAGGCCTTTGCCCGCACGGCTGCCTATGACGCGATGATCTCCAACTGGTTTGCCGAAGCGCTCGATATCGCCACGCCGCGCCACCGCGTTATCGGAGGGGTTCTGCGCGAGGAAATGCGCTACGGCGAAAACCCGCACCAGAAGGCGGCTTTCTATTTGACCGACGAAAACCGCCCCGGCGTTTCCACGGCGACGCTCATTCAGGGCAAGCAGCTTTCCTACAACAACATCAACGACACCGATGCAGCCTATGAACTCGTTGCCGAGTTCCTGCCGGAAAATGGTCCGGCCTGCGCGATCATCAAGCATGCCAACCCTTGCGGCGTCGCCACCGGCCCGAGCCTCGTCGAAGCCTACAAGCGCGCTCTCGCCTGCGATTCCACCTCGGCCTTCGGCGGCATCATCGCGCTGAATAGCCTGCTCGACGCCGCAACGGCGGAAGAGATCGTCAAGCTCTTCACCGAGGTCATCATTGCGCCTGACGTCACCGAGGAAGCCAAGGCGATCATCGCTCGCAAGCCGAATCTCCGCCTCCTCTCGGTCGGCGCCCTGCCCGATCCGCGCGCTGCCGGCCTCACCGCCAAGACCGTCTCCGGCGGCCTGCTCGTGCAGAACCGCGACAACGCTTTGGTCGAGGACATGGAGCTCAAGGTCGTGACCAAGCGCGCGCCGACGGCGCAGGAGCTGGAAGACATGAAGTTCGCCTTCCGCGTCGCCAAGCACGTGAAGTCGAATGCCGTTGTTTACGCCAAGGATGGCCAGACGGCCGGCATCGGCGCGGGACAGATGAGCCGGGTCGATTCCGCCCGCATCGCTGCCATCAAGGCCGAGGAAGCCGCCAAGGCCATGGGTCTGGCCGAGCCGCTGACGCGCGGCTCCGCCGTCGCTTCCGAAGCCTTCCTGCCCTTTGCCGACGGCCTGCTCTCGGCGATCGCGGCGGGTGCTACGGCCGTCATCCAGCCCGGCGGCTCGATGCGCGACCAGGAAGTGATCGACGCAGCCAACGAGCACAATGTCGCGATGGTCTTCACCGGCGTGCGCCATTTCCGCCATTGACGACGTTACCCTCGCCCCAGCGGAATTCCAAGCATTGAAGAGGAATCCGCAATCTGACCTACGGCAAGCGTTGCGGCTCCTCGCTGAGTACCAGACCGAAGGCAACCGGCGCCGCCAGAGGCAGCGCCGGGAGCTTCGCCACGCGGAGACGTTAAATCTTCAGATGGAAGCTGCCTAAGTCTTTCCCCGCCGTCTCATTCATCATTTAACCGAGTATCCACCGTCGATGATGAGGTTTTGGCCAGTGACATAAGAAGCGGCATCGCTCGCTAGGAATACCGCCGGCGACCCGAATTCACGCATGGTGCCTCGTCTCTGCAAGGGCGTCGTCGCGCGAATATCTTCCTCAAGGTCGCCAGTCCCGGCGGCTACGTCCGCACCGTCGGGCGGCACGTGTTCCGTCCAGCCCGGATTGATGGTGTTGACTCGTATGCCGTCGCTACCCCACTCAACGGCCAAGTTCCTCGCCATCATGTCCAAACCGCCTTTCGCGGTGGCGACCCCCACCAAATCGGCATAGCCGACAAGGCTGGAATTAGCGGAAACGAATATGATCGAGCCTGAACGTCGGCTGGCCATATAAGGATGCGCCGCCTTGGAGAGGTAGAAGTAGCCCGAGAGTTCGACGTCGATCACCCGTCGCCAGCTTTCGGTCGTCATCCCGGCGGCCGCGCCTTGAATGTTCGTGGCGGCATTGCAGACCAGAATATCGATCGCGCCGAAAAGGTCGTTCGCTCGCCGCATTAAAGCTTCGCAATCGTCAGGCAACGAAATATCGGCCCGTGTCGTCTCGACCCGTCGCCCCCCTGCACGGATCGTAGCGGCGGTATCTGCCAGGTTGTTCTCCGTCCGGGAGGCGAGCAACACGTTCGCGCCGGCGGCGGCAAGCCCTTCGGCAATTGCGCGGCCTATACCTCGTCCGGCACCTGTCACCACTGCGTTTTTTCCAACCAAATTAAAGGCTTCAAGTCCACCAACTATATCTTTTCCGCTCACTGTCACGACCTCCTATGGACAACTTACCGACCGTTAATCCATTTTGCTTGCTCGTGCAAATAATTTGGTAGATTCAGTTTGAATGCTTTGACTTTCGAACCGCGACAGCGTCTTGTGATGATTGAGTAATGCCAAAGAGATCGTCGTTAAAATGCCACTCAAGAAGAAACGAAGCGAAACGAACCGCTCGCTTGCGAATGCAAATGTCACCAGGAAGGAGATGCGAGCAGACCGTCGCAAGGCCCTCGTTGATGCTACCGTGAAGGCTATCTATCAATATGGGTTCGCTGGGATCACCGTAGCGAACATCGCATCGATCGCAGGGATTTCAGCAGGCAATGTCCACCACTACTTCGGGGGCAAGGATGCCCTTCTCGGCGAGGCAATGCGTGTCCGTCTCGAATCCGTTCGCATTGAAACCGTAAGAAGGATGGCTGGTGCAACAACGCCACTAGAGCGCTTGCATGCGATCATCGAAAGCAATTTCCTACCTTCTGTATTCTCCCGCGAGGTGTGCGTAGCATGGTTACACTTCGCGGCTCACTCTACCCATGACGAGAGATTGCGGCGTCTATCGCGCATCAACGCCCGGAGGCTCAAAAGCAATTTGGTTGCCGATCTCAAAGTCCTAGTCGGGAAAGAGAAGGCCTTGGTAACAGCCGAGACCTTAACCGCAATGATCGACGGAATGTGGATGCATTGTGCCCACGAGGAAGTGACAGTGCCACCCATTCAAGGCATCCTCGAATATCTCGACAACGTGGTGACATCACACGCCTAACATCACAAAGAAACGTCGCCGGAAAGTCCCGACGCCGCCGCATATTGGATCAAGATGCCTAGCGTTGATTAGGCCGCCAGCGGCAGCCCCGCATCTTCGTGAACTTAGCCATGACGGCCCCGCCAAGGTTCGTCTGAATTGAACCCCACGCGCGGGTTGAGGGGTTACCGGGAAGGTATATGTTGTTCGTAATGACATAGGCCGGTTCCGGGTTACGCCGCGCTATCCCCTTCATCCGACCCTTCGGGCCACCTTCTTCCCGCGGGGGAGAAGGGAAGAGCATATCCAAACTTGAATAGGAGGATATCCCTACTTTGCCCCCTTGTCGGCCGGATAGGGCGTCGGTAACAGGAGTAGAAGCCCCCCGGCGAGGAAGATGACAAGCGTCGCCATGCCGAGGCGGGCTGAGCCGCTCCAGTAGGTCCCCAGCGAGAAGAACAGCGTCGCCATGAAGCTGGTGGCGCGGCCTGAGAGTGCATAGATGCCGAAATAGCGGCCGGCCTCCGAGAGGCTGACGCTGCGGGCAAGATAAGAGCGCGAGGAGGCCTGCACGGGGCCGAAGGCGATGCCGATCAGCAGGCCGTAGCCGATATAGGCTTTTTCGGCTGCCGTGCCGAACAGGCCGCCGGAGCTGACTGTCGAAAGCGGAACGAGGCCGAAGAACGTGAAGCCGGGTCCGGTGGAGATGATGCCGAAGGTGGCGACCAGCAGCAGCGTCAGACTGATGACGACTGTCGTCTTCGAGCCCAGCCAGCGATCGACATAGCCGGCGGCAAAGCAGCCGAAGATGGCGATGACATTGAGGATGATGCCGTAGATACCGATCTCGATCGTCGCCCAGCCGAACATGCCGGCCGCGAAGGTGCCGCCGAGGATCAAGAGGCCGTTGACGCCATCCTGATAGATCATACGGGCGATGAGGAACAGGCTGATGCCGCGCCGGCGCTTCAGCTCACCGAGCGTCGTTTTGAGTTCCCGCAGCCCCGAGCGAACGGCGGCACGAAGTGGCAGGCCACGGGCGGCGTCCGGCGTGAAGAGGAACATCGGCAGGATGAAGATCAGATACCATGCGGCCGAAATCGGCCCGGTGATGCGAGCATCCTCGCCGAGCGTCGCATCGAGGCCGAAGAGTGGTGTGAGGCCGAGGATGGTCTTCCCGGTCTGCGGATTGCCGGCGAGCAGGGTGACGACGGTGATCAGCACGATCATGCCGCCGAGATAGCCGAGCCCCCAGGCGGCATTCGACAGCCTGCCGACATCATCCTTGCCGACCAGCCGTGGCATCATCGAATCGTTGAAGACGATCGAGAATTCGGCCGAGATCGAAGCGAGGATCATGAAGATCACAGGATAGATGACGGGCGATCCCGGTGCTGCGCCCCAGAGACAGAAAAGACTTGCGATCTTGATGACGGCGAAGAAGGCGATCCAGGGTTTGCGGGCGCCGGATTGATCGGCGATCGAGCCGAGGATCGGGGAAAGAATGGCGATGATCACCGAGGAGATCGTCGCCATGTTGCTCCATGTCGTCTGTGCGGAGACGGGATCGGCCGTCAGGCGCGCAACGAAATAGGGGCCGAAGATGAAGGTGGTGACGACGGTGAAGAAGGGCTGCGCCGCCCAGTCGAAGAACATCCAACCCCAGATACCGCGTGCCGGCACTTTTGCCGGCACGTCATTGTCGATTTCGGTTACCACCAAATCCAGCCCCTGATTCCCTCACCCGCCTGACGGGTCGGGCGGACTGTGTCACCTTGCCCTGCCGTTCGCAAGATCGCTCAGCAGGCCGGCGGCAACGGTGATGCGGGCGAGGTTAGGATCGCCGCTTTCGCTGAGGCCACCGAGCTCTTCGGCGATGCGATTGATGCGGATACGGTCTTCGGCATGCCATGCCTGAACCGGCAGCTTGTCCTTCGGATGGTTCGATAGCGCCGAGATGACGATATCGCGGCGGGCGCCGGCGATCTGGTCGAGACTGCGTGCCAGAGCAAGGCTCTCATAGTGATCGCCTGTGACGATCCGGCTACCGGCGAGCAGCAGGCGGCCGACGCGGAAGGTCTGCGAGACGGTGAAGTAGCTTTCCGCCGCCCGGTTCAGCGTATCGCCGGTGCGTTCGGCGATCTGCATGATCTCAGGCACGAGGACGAGCGCGTAGATCGTCGCGATCTCCGAAGCCAGCTTTTCCGGCAGGCCGGCGGCCTGATATTCTGCCTCGCGGGCGGTGATCTCGGCTGCGAAATCCGCCGGGATGTGGCTGAGGAAGACCGGTCGCAGCTTTTTAAGGGCTGCGCGAAGCCGGCTAACGGTTTCCTCGATTTCACCCTTGGCGGCCCCGGTCTTCAGCAGGAGCCGCGTAAGTGCTGTATAGACCTCGGTGATCTCGCCATAGACGCGGTTCTGCATCTGGCCGCCGACCTTGCCATCCAGCGCGTCGGTCTCGTTCCAGAGCCGGTCGAGGTCGAAGCCGTCACGGGCGATGACCGCGGCCTTGACGACTTCGGCAGCCGATGCCGCCGTCGCATCCATCATGCTGACCGCAAAGCCCGGGCCGCCGCGATTGATCGCTTCGTTGGCAAGCGCCGTGCCGATGATTTCGCGGCGCAGACGGTGGCTTTCGATATCGGTGGCGTTCGAGCGCTGCATCTTGGCCGGGAAATAGCGGCTGAGGGTGGCTGTGAAGTAGGGATCGTCTGGCAGGTCGCTGGCGACAATCGCGTCGAAGAGAACGATCTTCGCGTAGGAGAGCAGCACGCCGATTTCAGGGCGGGTCAACGGCCGTCCGTTGGCATAACGTTCGGCGAAAGTCTGATCGTCGGGCAGGGTCTCTACCTTGCGGTTGAGCTGCTTGGCCGCTTCCAGCACGCTCATGAAGCGACTGAGTTCCAGGCCGTTGCCGGTGCCCTTGCGCTCTGTCAGCGAGATCGCCAGGGATTGCAGGTAGTTGTTGCGCAAGACGAGTGCTGCCACTTCGTCGGTCATGGAGGCGAGCAGCGTGTCGCGCTTGGCCCGCGTCAGCCGCTCGTCGAACATGGCGGATGCCAGCGCGATCTTGATGTTGACCTCGACGTCCGAGGTGTTGACGCCGGCGGAATTGTCGATGGCGTCGGAGTTGCAGCGCCCGCCCTTCAGGCCATAGGCGATACGGCCCTTCTGCGTGACGCCGAGATTTGCGCCCTCGCCGATGACCTTGGCACGGACTTCCTCAGCCGTGATGCGGATCGGATCGTTGGCGCGATCGCCGACTTCCGAATCCGTTTCGGCCTGTGCCTTGACGTAGGTACCAATGCCGCCGAACCACAACAGGTCCACCGGCGCCTTGAGGATCGCCGTCATGATCTCGAAGGGCGTTGCGACCGACTTTTCTATGCCGATGGCGGCGACCGCTTCCGGCGTCAGCGTGACCGACTTTGCCGAACGGGAAATAATCATCGCGCCCTTCGACAGAACGGACTTGTCGAAATCCTGCCAGCTCGAGCGCGGCAGGTTGAAGATGCGCTGCCGTTCGGCGAGCGTCTTGTCCATGTCCGGATCGGGATCGATGAAGATGTCGCGATGGTCGAAGGCGGCGAGCAGGCGGATCTTCGGCGACAGCAGCATGCCATTGCCGAAGACGTCGCCGGACATGTCGCCGACACCGACGACGTTGAAGGGCGTCGTCTGGATATCGATGTCCATTTCGCGGAAATGCCGCTTCACGGTTTCCCAGGCGCCGCGGGCGGTGATGCCCATCTTCTTGTGGTCGTAACCGGCCGAGCCGCCCGAGGCGAAGGCGTCATCCAGCCAGAAGCCTGCTTCCTGCGCCAGCGCATTGGCGGTGTCCGAGAAGGTGGCGGTGCCCTTGTCGGCGGCGACGACGAAATAGGGGTCGTCGCCATCGAGCCGCACGGTGTCGGCCGGCGGGATGATATCGGCGCCGGAAATATTGTCGGTGATCGACAGCAGCGTGCGGATATAGGTCTTATAGGCCTCGCGGCCGGCATTGAAGATTTCGTCGCGGCTGCCGCCGACCGGAAGCTTCTTCGGATAGAAACCGCCCTTGGCGCCGACGGGCACGATAACAGCGTTCTTGACCTGCTGCGCCTTCACCAGGCCGAGCACTTCGGTACGATAATCCTCGGCGCGGTCCGACCAACGCAGACCGCCGCGCGCCACTTTGCCGAAGCGCAGGTGCACGCCCTCCACCTCGACGCCGTAGACGAAGATTTCGCGGAAGGGGCGCGGCTCGGGCAGGCCATCCAGCAGCTTCGGATCGAGCTTGAAGGCGAGCATCGCCTTCGGCGTGCCGTCCGCATTTCGCTGGAAATAGTTGGTGCGCAGCGTCGCGTCGATGGCGTTGACATAGCGGCGCAGGATGCGGTCGTCGTCGAGGCTCGGAACGTCGGCAAGCTCGGTTTCGATGCCTGTATGCAGGTCGACAAGCTTCTTCGTGCGGTTCTTGTCGCTGAGCTTCGGATCGAGCGTGTCGTGAAAGAGGCTGAAAAGCGAGGCAGCGATCCCAGGATATTTGTCCAGCGTCGCGGCGATGTAATCCTGCGAATAGGCGATGCCGGCCTGGCGCAGATAGCGGGAATAGGCGCGCAATACATTCGTTTCGCGGGCGGAGAGATCGGCGGAGACGATCAGCCGGTTGAAGCCGTCATTGTCGATCGTGCCGCCGAAGGCGGCGAGGAAGGCTTCTTCCAATGCCGCGCCATGGCGGGCGAGATCGATCGTGACGCCGCTGCGGGCTTCGAGCTCCATGTCGTGGAGCACGACATGGCCGGTCGAGCCGCCTTTAGCCGTGACATAGATATCGAAGGTACGCTCGCTGATGACGTTGAAGCCGAGATTTTCGAGGAGAGGCACGCGGCGCGACAGCGCGAGGTTGCCCTGCCCATGAAAGATCTTCAGCGAGAGAATGTCGCCGGCTTCGTCCTTGCGGATATAGAAGGCGATGCGGATCGGCTCGGCGCCGGCGGTCGCCGTGATGTCAGGTAGATCGGCGAAGGCGTCTTCCGGCGAGAAAGCTTCCTGGAAGGCCTGGCTGACGGAGATGTTCGGCGCCTTCGGGCCTGCCAGCATGACGAAACGCTCGTCCCAGCGGGCGGTGATGGCGCGGATCGCCTCTTCGAGCTTCGCCTGCGGAATATGCGGCGTCTTGCCGGCGCTGCGGCCGATGATGAAATGCACGCGCGCCACGCCGCCTTCCGGGAAAGCCGGATAATAAGCGGAGACACGGCCGTCATAGACTGACTTCAGGTAGTTGCCGATCTTCTCGCGGACGACGGAATCATATTCCTCGCGCGGAACATAGACGATCACCGAGACGAAGCGGTCGAAATGGTCGATGCGCGGCAGTGCGCGCACGCGCGGCCGGTCTGCCAGATCGTTGATCTGTTCGGCAAAGCTCGCAAGCAGCGTCGTGTCGATCTGGAAGAGATCGTCGCGGGGATAGGATTCCAGCGTGTTTTCGAGCATACGGCCGGAGTGGCTTGTGGGATCGAAGCCGAAATGATCCTTGACCTTCTGCACCTTCGAGCGCAGCAGCGGCACTTCGGCGGCTGCACTGGTATAGGCCGTGGAGGTGAAGAGGCCGACGATGCGCAGCTCGCCCGTGACGTTGCCGTCAGCATCGAAGCGCTTGACGCCGACATAATCCATATAGGCGCGGCGGTGGACGATCGATTTGACGTTGGCCTTGGTGACGATCAGGAAATCCGGCCCGTTGAGGAAGGCGAGGATTTCCGGTGTCGTGGTGACGGCGTCCTTGCCTTGCCTCAGAACGCGTACGTCCGGATTGGAAAGAATGCCGAGGCCGGTGCCGCGATCGCGTTCGACCTTGGCATTGGCACCCTTGCCGGAATAGACATATTCGCGCATGCCGAGGAAGGTGAAGTTGCCATCCCGTAGCCAGGCAAGGAAGGCGAGCGCCTCGTCGCGATCGCTCTTGCGGCGACCGGCCGCCTCATAGGTTGATAGTTCCGAGATGACCGTATCGAGGCGCGACAGCATTGGCTTCCAGTCGGAAACGGTGAGGTGCGTCTGGTCGAGCACGCTCTGGATTCGCTTGGTCAGATCCGTTGCCTGTGCCGCCGTCAAGGGCGAGAGATGAAGCTGGATATGGCTGACGCGATGGGCAGGGTCGCTTGGGTGATCGGCGGAATAGAGGCCCGGCTGCTTGCCCTTTTCGACGACCAGGATCGGGTGGACCGCCATATGGAGGTCGCGATAGCTGCTGGTCACCTCGCCCATGATCGATTCGTAGAGGAAGGGCATGTTGTGGTCGGTGATCGAGAGGATCGACACGGCGGCGCCATCGGGCTCGATATTGGCGACCTGCTCGATGCTGACGCGCGGAGAGGTACCGCTCCAGGCTGCCAGTTCCCTGGCCGCGTGCGTCGCGGCAAGAGCCAGCATTTCCGGAGTGTACCGCTCCATATCGTCATTGCTGGCCCGGCCGAACAGGATTTCGGGGTCGAGGTGCGCCTCGCCCGATGCAGCGGCGATCTTGCGTGCCGCTTCGATCTGTTTTTCCCGTTTCGGATTGGTTCTGGGCGCCATGAAATTCCTCCCGATTTTCGAATTCTGACCACAGTAGCAGAAGGTTTAGCGAAAAAACTGGCAAAAAGAATGCGCATTTGGTTGCTTTTGGACCGATTTCGCTCCGTTTTTTCAAGAATCTTGCCGGAATGTGCGCTTCCGATGCAAGGCAGGGGAATATTGGCGTGAAATTGGCGGAACGAGCTCGTCAACAGAGGTTTTCATGACTCTGTGAAGCGCGGTTGACAGAGTGGCGCGAAAGGGATCATCAACGGCGCCATGCAGTGCAAAGCCCCGAACTGAAAGCAAGGATCATGTCGCAAATGTCGGCCGGCGCCGTTATCGTCATCTCCAGCCATGTCATCAGAGGGTCCGTCGGCAATCGTGCGGCAGTTTTCGCGCTGGAGACGCTCGGCCATCCCGTCTGGGCGCTGCCGACCATCGTTCTGCCCTGGCATCCGGGCCATGGCCGCTCGACGCGGCTGACTTTCAACGAGGCGGATTTCGACCACGTCATCGACGATCTCATCGCCGCACCCTGGCTTTCCGAGGTGAAGGCGGTTCTCTCAGGCTATTTCGGCAATGCCGCGCAAGCGCGTTCGGTTGCCAGGCTGGTAACTGCGCTGCGGGAAAAGACCCCCGATCTCTTCTATGCCTGCGATCCTGTCATCGGCGATGCCGGCGGCCTTTATGTGCCCGAGGCCACGGCCGAAGCCATCCGCGATCTCCTGATCCCGCTGGCATCGCTCGCAACACCGAATCGTTATGAGCTTGCCTGGCTTGCCGGTGCGCCGCTCGAGGACAACAACGCCATCATGGAGGCGGCCCTGGCCCTCGGACCGTCGCGCATGCTGGTGACGTCGGCGGTGCCGATGATGGCCGGCGGCATCGGCAATCTCTATCTCAGCGGCCGAAACGCGCTGCTTGCCGAGCATCGCAGCATCGAGGGGGCGCCGAACGGGCTTGGCGATCTCTTGTCCGCGGTGTTCCTGTCGCGTCTGCTCTCCGGCATGGATGAGGAAAGGGCGCTGCAGCTGACGACGGCCAGCGTCTACGAGGTGCTGGCGCGCGCCGTCAAGCGCGGCAGCGACGAGCTGACGCTCGCCGCCGATTCAACAAGCCTGTCGACGCCGATGGCAATGGTGCAGCTGCGGCACCTGGTTCACCCGGCGCAGCGGCGAAAAAAATAGTGGCTCGCGACGGTTAACGCTTTTTGCAGCGCAACAGTTGCCATCGGCCGAACTGCGCTGTAATCCAATGTCATGCAAAGCTTTCCCGACACCCTTTTGAATGGTTATCGTAACTTCATGAGCGGGCGTTACGTCGATGAGCGCGAACGCTATCGCAATCTGGCGGATCTCGGCCAGAACCCATCGACCCTTGTGATTGCCTGCTGTGACTCCCGCTCGGCGCCGGAGATCATCTTCGATGCCGGTCCGGGAGAGCTCTTCGTCATCCGTAACGTCGCCAACATGGTGCCGCCCTACGAGCCGGATGGTAATTTCCATGCGACCTCCTCGGCACTCGAATTCGCCGTCCTGTCGCTCAAGGTCTCGGATATCGTCGTGATGGGCCACGGCCGTTGCGGCGGCATCCGCGCCGCGCTCGACCCCGATGCCGAACCATTGTCTCCAGGCGATTTCATCGGCCGGTGGATGGGCTTGCTGAAGCCCGCCGCCGAACAGATTCAGAGCAACGATATTATGACACCGGCCGAGCGTCAGACGGCCTTGGAGCGCATTTCGATCCGCAATTCGCTGGAGAACCTGCGCAGCTTTCCGGAGATCAAGGCGCGGGAAGACGAGGGCAAGCTCTCTCTTCACGGCGCGTGGTTCGATATTTCGACCGGCGAGCTATGGATCATGGATCCAAGCACCCGCGATTTCATCCGCCCCGACGTTTAGAGTATTTCCAGGAAAAGTGCGTAGCGGTTTTCCGTCCGGCATGCCTAAGGAAACAAAAAGATAGAGCGTTTTCGCGATTCGAAGGAAAGCGGAAATGCTCTAAGGTGTCTGACGCCTGATGGGGCGGCAGGTAGATCAAACGAAAAAGGCGCTGCGAATTATCCGGTCGCAGCGCCTTTTTTAGAGCGGGATGCCGAAAAGTGTGAGCGGTTTTCGGGCGACATCCCGCTCCAACTTTTTGATTTAGAGACGGATTCAGATTTCAGGTCGATTCGACCTGAAATCATCCGGCTCTAATGCATGAGATCCGGCTTACTTGCCGTCGATCTGCTGACCGATATAGGCGATTGCCTGCTGATAGACCCTTGCGTCGTTCCAGCCTGCAATAGCAGAGAAGTTCGGCTCGCCGGGCTGATAACCGGCGCCCGGCTGCCAGCCATGGCCGCGCAGGAAGTTGGCCGTCGAAGCGAGTGCGTCCGCGCGTGATCCCACAAGGTCGACCCTGCCGTCACCATCTTCGTCGACCCCGAAGGCAACGACGTTCTTGGGCATGAATTGTGTCTGGCCGATTTCGCCATGGGCTGCGCCCCGCGCCGACGGGCTGAGGTAGCCCTCGCCGACAAGCTTCAGGGCTGAATAGAGCTGTTCGGTAAAGAAGGCCGAACGACGGCAATCATAGGCGAGGGTCGAAACGGCCGAAAGCGTATGCTGGTCGCCCATGTAGCCGCCGAAGCCGGTTTCCATGCCCCAGATCGCGATGATCGGACCCGGGGGGACGCCGAAGCGCTTCTGGATCCTGGCGAAGAGCGCCGCATTGGCCTGCTTCATGCTCTTGCCGCGATTGATGATCGTCTGGCCGCCGCGCTTCTTCATGAATTCCTCGAAGGAAAGCTTGAAGCTCTTCTGGCCGCGGTCGGCGCGGATGGTGGGCTGGTTGTAATGAACGTTGGCGAAGGCCTTGTCGAGGGTGGAGGGGCTGACGCCCTGTCCTTGCGCTTCGCGTTTGAATTCCTGCACCCAATTCTCGAAACCGGCGGAAGTGTTGCCACAGGATGCCGCATTTGCGGCAATCGGCGTCGCCAGCAACAACCCGCCCGCCACGAGAGTTGCCATTCCAGACTTTGTGATGCGCATTCAGTGTCCCCGAATTCTCACCGCGCCGCGAACGCGGTAACCGTTTTTGAAAGGCGCATAAACCCTCCAGTTTCCAGGCTTATGCGCTGTCTAGTCGCCGCTGGACCATGCCAGCATCCAACCGTTCTGTCATTATCTCATTTTAGCGATCAGTGTTTCGCTTCACGTGAAACATTGCCGCCAAACCCATTTGCAAAAAGTCTCGCCTTTCATCCGAAATGGCGAGGCTTTCATTCGATCCTGCATAGCCGGCAAGAATTTATAAACCGTAAATTGGTTTACGGATCCTTATGCAGCCTGCTTGCGTGGCTTGATCAGGCCGCGGTTGACGAGCAGTTCGGCAATCTGGATGGCGTTGAGCGCGGCACCCTTGCGCAGGTTGTCGGAAACGACCCAGATGTTGAGGCCATTCTCGACGGTTGCGTCCTCGCGGATGCGCGAAATGTAGGTCGCGTCCTCGCCGGCGGATTCGTATGGCGTGATATAGCCGCCGTTTTCGTGCTTGTCGATGACGAGGCAGCCCGGTGCCTCGCGCAGGATATCGCGGGCCTGATCGGCAGTGATCTCATTTTCGAACTCGATATTGACCGATTCCGAGTGGCCGATGAAAACAGGCACGCGCACGGCCGTGCAGGTGACCTTGATCTTCGGATCGAGGATCTTCTTGGTTTCGGCCAGCACCTTCCATTCTTCCTTGGTGTAGCCGTCTTCCATGAAGCTATCGATATGCGGGATGACGTTGAAGGCGATGCGCTTGGTGAACTTCTTCGTCTCGATCGGGTCGGCGACGAAGACGGCGCGGGTCTGGTTGAACAGCTCATCCATGCCATCCTTGCCGGCGCCGGAGACCGATTGATAGGTCGAGACGACGACGCGCTTGATCTTGGCGAAGTCGTGCAGCGGCTTCAGCGCAACGACGAGCTGTGCGGTCGAGCAATTCGGGTTGGCGATGATGTTGCGCTTGGTGAACTGCGCGATGGCATCCGGATTGACTTCCGGCACGATCAGCGGCACGTCGGCGTCGTAGCGCCAGGCCGACGAGTTGTCGATGACGACGCAGCCCTGGGCACCGATCTTCGGCGAGAACCTCTTCGAGGCGTCGCCGCCGGCCGACATCAGGCAGATGTCGGTGTCGGAGAAATCGTAGTTCTCCAGATTGGAAACCTTCAGCGTCCGGTCGCCGAAGGACACTTCGGTTCCCTGCGAACGGGCCGATGCGAGCGCCACGACCTCATCGGCCGGAAAGCCGCGTTCGGCCAGGATATTGAGCATTTCACGGCCGACATTCCCGGTCGCGCCCGCTACTGCAACTTTGAAACCCATTTCTCAAGCTCTCTTTCTCTTCTCTCCTCTTGGGCGAGGGGGGAACCGCGGCCATCGGCGACGGGTCCTGTCCCCAGCCGAGCCGGGGAGAGAGCGGCAGGCCAGAGACGTCAGACGGTTTTCGTCGTCGTTTTGGCCTTGGTTTTGGAAGAAACCGGAAAATAGACATCCCGCCCGGCATGGTCTGCCAGGTGACTGAAGCTATCGAGCTGTTCGAAGCGAACCATGGAAGTCTTCCTTTTCCGTCGCCGGTTCTAAGATGTTTTCCACAGGAGTCAAGGATTTCCTCGCTCCCATCGATGCGGGCTCATCAATGGGAGCGAGGAATCGGGATCATTGAGCTTCGCCTTCAACCTGTCGCGTTCGAAGGCCAGTTGTTTCTGGTATCAGCGGTTGGACTGGCGGGTGGATTCGAATAGGAACCAGGTGCGGCGTTCGGTTTCATCAAGCCAGTTTTCGAGAAGGCTGGCGGTGGCGACATCGCCATACTCGTCGCAGACGTCGTGAACGGCGCGCATTTCGGCGGAGAGCCTGAGATTATCATCCGCTAATTCGGCAAGCATATCCTGCGGATCGACATATTCGGCGTCATTGTCCGGGATGCGCTGCAGCTTGGCGATCTGGCCGATCGACCGCAGGGTCGTTCCGCCGATCTTCCTGGCACGCTCGGCCATCGGGTCGGTCATCGCGAAAATCTGCTCGCCCTGTTCGTCGAGAAGCAGGTGATAATCGCGGAAATGCGGCCCGCTCATGTGCCAGTGAAAATTCTTGGTTTTCAGATAGAGGGCGAAGACATCTGCCAGCAGGGCGCTCAAGGCTGCGGAAATATCGCGTGTCGCCTCCTCGCTGAGATTGGTGCGCGTGCCCAATTTCGACTTGGTATTGGCGGTATTCATAAAGACGTCCTCCGTTTGTTGTTCACGACAGCGATCGCCGGCGGATCTTAGGGGAGTTCGATGACATCAGCTGCTGCGCGGGATCGCATGAAGACAGGATTGTTTTGAAATTTCGCGGGCGAGATGCCGCTTCGCGGCACCGTCGACTGCGGTGCTAGCCGGAAAACCCGAACACGCATACTAAATAGGAAAATGGGATGGTTTGGCAATCGCTTGCTAAAGTATCGGCTCGGCTTACAGCTATAGTCGCCGAACGAGCCGCCCTCTTCTTGTGGGAGGGCGGCGCCGCAATGCTCAATTATTTCAGGCCGCCGCCAACATAGATGGTTTCGCCGGTCACCCAGGCCGCATCCTGCGAAGCGAGGAAGACGGCGACCGGAGCGATATCGGTCGGCTGACCGAGACGGCCGAGAGGCGTCTGGGAGACGAGATGCTTTTCAAAATCGCTGCCGATGATGCCTGCCGCAACGACGCCTTCCGTCTCGACGCCGCCGGGCGCCAGATTATTGACGCGGATATTGCGTGAACCGAGTTCCTTGGCGAGGATCTGGGTGATGGAATTCACGGCGGCCTTGGTTGCCGTGTAAACCGAAGCGGTCGGCAAGTTCATGCTGACGGCGTTGGAGCCGATGTTGATCACGCTGCCGCCCTCGGGGCCGAAATGTTTCACCGCCTCTTGCGTGGCCAGCAATGTGCCTAGAACGTTGATGTTGAACTGCCGATGAAATTCCTGCTCGGCGAATTCCTCGATCGGCGCGAATTTGTAGACGCCGGCATTGTTGACGAGGATGTCGACGCGTCCGAAGGCCTGTTTAGCCTCGGCAAAGAGGTGCGTGACGTCTTCGGCCTTGGAAACATCGCCGTGGACGGCGAGCGCCTTGCCGCCCTTGGCGGTGATTTCCGCAACCACCTTGTCGGCACCTTCGCGGCTCGAGGCGTAATTGACGATGACGGCCGCTCCCGCCTCGCCCATCGCCTTGGCGATGCCTGCACCGATTCCCTTGGATGCTCCGGTCACGATCGCGACCTTGCCTGCCAGTTTGCTCATGTCACTTTCCTTCAGAGATTGTTAGACAGTTTTACAATTATCGAATCATTTGGCGCATGCGACCCGAAAACCGATCCGCATCGTCGCTTTGATATTTAGATAATCATCTAACTGATACAAGAGCAGCGGCAGCAAATGCTGGCGGCATGGTCGCAATCGTCAGATCTTGGAAAGTTCCGCCATATAGGCGTTCAACGTATCGCGGCGCAGCACAAGGTTTGCGAACTTGCCGTCCCGCTGGATCTCGATCAGACCAGCATTCTCAAGTTCCTTGATATGATGCGACATCGTTGCGGCGCTGACGGTGTGGCACTCGTTCAGGATGCTGCAGGGCGTGGGTTCGCTGCGCGTGCCGATCTCCTTCAGGATCTGCACACGTCGCGGTTCGGCAAGTGCCCGGGAGATCAATCCCATCTGCCTTTCGCTTAAACGTATCGGCCCGGCATCCATGATTTTCATCGCAAGTGAACGAAATCGGGTTGACCGCCTTCGGTGACCCACTTGCCAGATATATGAATGTGCTGCGGCCTTGGCAACCTTTGCGACGTGATCGCCATTGAAAGCTGCCCTCACGGGTTGGTGGAACCCTATTGCCTTGCTCCGCCGCGGATCGGATCAAGCGTTGGCTTGACCTGACTTGCTGCCCTTGAACAGCTGCCATCTCGGCGTCGGCCAGCCGGCGGCGTTGATGCGGAAAAGCACGCCGTAACGGGAATAGACGATCGCCGTCATGAAGGAAAACCAACCGCCGAGCGCCAGGCCGGCGATGACGTCGCTTGGATAGTGCGCGCCGACCATGACGCGCGTGATCGCCAGCCACAGGGCACAGGCAGCGAAGATGTAGCGGTAACGCGGGAACATGAAAGCAAGCGCCACGAAGAGGGCGCCGATGGTGGTCGCATGGCCCGAGGGGAAGCTTTCGAAGCTGGCACGGCCGTTGAAGGGCGAGAAACCGAAAGGCCCCCAATCGGCAAAATGGGTGGGGCGGGCGCGGCCGATGGCGCGCTTAAGCAGATTGGCGAGAAGGCCGGAAAGCACGACCGTTGTCAGCAGGTAGCCGCCGATCTGGCAGATACGCAATGCCTTGCCGCGACAGCGCTGCGAATGCAGCAGACGGCTACCCGCCCAGCCCTCGAAGAACAGGAAGGCGCTAATGATGATAATCCACTCGGAATCGCCGAAATCCGTCAGCATTTTGCCGAAGAAGTGAAGGGGCGGCGAAAGGTTCTTGATGGTGGCCCCGACAGGCCAATCGAACAGAAGCGCCGAGAGAAGCACGATATTGGCTGTCAGGAAAAGGCAGATTTTCCAGTGAGACGGTGCAAGTGCCGCATCGCTTCGCCGCCAACGCCTATCGAGAGACGTCAAGATCGCCTGCATCTTCATCGCCCATTTTGATTTCCAATCAATTGGACGACTAGCAGGCTCCTGTAACAGTATTTTTAAGATCGCCGGTATCGGTCGATTCGAAGCCTCTCGCTCCTCAATCAAAAATACCCGCGCTGCGTTGCAGAGCGGGTTTCGTGTTTCACGTGAAATATATCATGCGATCTATCTGGCTTATGCCGAGAGGGCCTTGAATTCGGCCAGGATGGCGTCGCCCATTTCGGCGGTGCCGACCTGACGGCTGCCGGCCGACATGATGTCGCCGGTGCGGATGCCGCTGTCGAGCACGTTGGCGATCGCCTTTTCCAGCGCATCGGCTTCGGTAACCATGCCGAAGGAGTAGCGCAGGCACATGGCGAAGGAGGCGATCATGGCGATCGGGTTGGCGATGCCCTTGCCGGCGATATCGGGCGCCGAGCCGTGCACCGGCTCGTAAAGCGCCTTGCGCTTGCCGGTCTTGGCATCGGGCGCGCCGAGCGAAGCGGACGGCAGCATGCCGAGCGAGCCGGTCAGCATGGCCGCGACGTCGGACAGCATGTCGCCGAACAGGTTGTCTGTAACGATGACGTCGAACTGCTTCGGCTGGCGAACGAGCTGCATGCCGCCGGCATCGGCCAGCATATGCTCGAGCTGCACGTCGGAATATTTTTCCTTATGCGTCGCGGTGACGACCTGGTTCCAGAGCACGCCCGACTTCATGACGTTGCGCTTTTCCATCGAGCAGACGCGGTTGTTGCGGGTACGTGCCAGTTCGAAGGCGACGCCGGCAATGCGCTCGATCTCGTAGGTGTCGTAGACCTGGGTATCGATGCCGCGCTTCTGGCCGTTGCCGAGGTCGATGATTTCCTTCGGTTCGCCGAAATAGACGCCGCCGGTCAGTTCGCGGATGATGAGGATATCGAGGCCGTCGACCAGCTCCGGCTTCAGCGAAGAAGCAGACGCCAGCGCCGGATAGCAGATGGCCGGGCGCAGGTTGGCGAACAGCTGCAGATCTTTGCGCAGGCGCAGCAGGCCGGCTTCCGGGCGTACTTCATAAGGGACCGCATCCCACTTCGGGCCGCCGACGGCGCCGAAGAGCACGGCGTCGGCCGCCATCGCCTTTGCCATATCGGCTTCGGAGATCGCCGCGCCATGCGCATCATAGGCGCACCCGCCGACAAGGCCTTCGTCGGTAACGAAACCGGCGTTCTTCGCCTCGTTCATATAGGCGATGATCTTGCGAACTTCGCCCATGGCTTCGGGGCCGATGCCGTCGCCCGGCAGCAGGAAAAGATTGCGAACTGTCATGGGAAAGCCTCCGCGAAAGAAAAAGTTGCGCGTTTTTAGACCTGCAAATGCGGCTTTTCAAGCGAGGAAGGGGCCGAAACGGTACGGTTTTCGGGCTTTTGAGAGCAGCCACCCGCCCTCGCCCTTCGAGACGGCCCTTTGGGCCTCCTCAGGGTGAGGGCTAGCTCTTTCATC
This sequence comes from Rhizobium sp. KNZ2-6A, assembly GCF_056755475.1. Taxonomy (NCBI): domain Bacteria; kingdom Pseudomonadati; phylum Pseudomonadota; class Alphaproteobacteria; order Hyphomicrobiales; family Rhizobiaceae; genus Rhizobium; species Rhizobium sp. KNZ2-6A. Next base: position 24,636 of record NZ_JBNDIC010000048.1, read on the forward strand.
CTGCCGCAGTTCGTTTCGTCTTCATCCTGAGCCTATCGAAAGGATCGGAGGCTACCCTCGTCCTTCGAGGCTTCGCCTCCGGCTACGCACCTCATGATGAGGGCTTTCGGCTAGGCGCAAAAGATTAGCCCTCCTGGTGAGGAGGCCCAAAGGGCCGTCTCGAACCACGAGGGCGGGTGATTGATCCCCTTACTCGGCCAATCCGAGCGAGGCTAGATAAGCTGCCGATGCCGGGATCTTCGACTTGTCCTTGATCTCGATGATCAGGCGCGGATTGCTGCTAAGCTTGCCAAGGGCTGCAAAGACCGCGCGCCAGTGGATGCCGCCCTCGCCGAGGCTCCAGTGACGGTCGGCATAGCCGTCCGCGTCCTGCAGGTGGACATGCTGCAGGCGGTTGCCGGCGGCGTGGACGTAGTAGTCGACCGGCGGAGCGCCCGTATAGCCATGGGCATAATGGGCGTGGCCGGTATCGATCGACACGGCGACGGCGGGCGAATTGAAGCTGTCGGCAAGACCGACGCGGATATGGGGATCCTTGTCCTCGATATTCTCGATGACCATGGTGAGCCCGATGTCTTCGGCGCGCTTCACCGCATCCTTGAGCGTCAGATGCGTGTATTCGATGATCTTCTCGCGCTCGCCCTTGTTGTTGTCGAGGTTGTTGTAAGACCAGGACGTATAGGGGCTATGGATAACCATCTGCGTGGCGCCGATATTGGCGCAGACGTCAAGCGCCTGCAGCAGGCGCTTGGAGACGACGGCGCGGATATCCGGGTCCTGCGAGGCAATGACGAAGCCCCAGAACGGGCCATGGATGCCAAGGCGACCCTGGTGGCCAGCGAGCAGCTTTCGGGCACGCTCGGCCAGCGGAGCCCAGTCGCCATTGAGGATTTCAGCTTCGACGAAGCTCTGCAGTTCCAGGTCGCGCGGCTTTTCGAGCAACCAGTTGCGATGGATTTCGACGTCGTCAAGCGTCATGGCGGCGCCGACAATGGGAAGGGAGGTCATGGAGAGGCTCCATTGGAGAGGAATTCAGGGTGGGGAGAGAGGCCCGGAAAGGCCTCGGCACGCCTGTATGGACCCCCTTCTTGTCGATCATATTACAGCGGGTGGGAAAGATGATGTCCCGTTTCCTGAATTTGCGTTTCCCGCTTCTGGGGTGCCGCAACTGCGAGATAGTCCCCTCTCCCCGCTCGCGGGGAGAGGGTTAGGGTGAGGGGCTGTTTGCGAAGGCGAATTGCGCGGTCTTGTCGCTATTTGCGACGGGCGATCTGCAGAAACGGTGGAAGGTGCCTAGCCTACCGCTCTTCTTGTACAAAAACAAATCATAGGCCTCCACCAAGTCGATGGTCCGCGGCCCCTCACCCCAGCCCTCTCCCCGCAGGCGGGGAGAGGGGGCCTTTTCCGAAAAAAGCCGGGCAAAATGCCCGGCTTAGAAACGCTAGAGATAACGATGACCGATCAGGCGGCCCAGGGGCGCGATGCGGCGTTCGTCTTTTCGAAGCTGTCGATCGCCTTGGCCTTTTCCAGCGTCAGGCCGATATCGTCGAGGCCGTTCAGCAGGCAGTGGCGCTTGAATTCGTCGAGTTCGAACTTGAGCGAGCCGCCGTCCGGGCCGGTGATTTCGAGGTTTTCCAGATCGACCGTCAGAATGGCGTTGGAGCCGCGCGAGGCGTCGTCCATCAGCTTGTCGAGATCTTCCTGGCTGACCTTGATCGGCAGGATGCCGTTCTTGAAGCAGTTGTTGTAAAAGATGTCGGCGAAGCTTGTGGATATGATGCAGCGGATGCCGAAGTCGAGCAGCGCCCAGGGAGCGTGTTCGCGCGAGGAGCCGCAGCCGAAATTGTCGCCGGCGACGAGGATCTTGGCGTCCTGGTAGGCTGGCTTGTTCAGCACGAAATCTTCGTTCGGCGTGCCGTCTTCATTGTAGCGGGCTTCAGCGAAGAGCCCCTTGCCGAGACCCGTGCGCTTGATGGTCTTCAGATAATCCTTCGGGATGATCATGTCGGTATCGACATTGACGACCGGGAGGGGTGCCGCGACACCGGTCAACTTCACGAACTTGTCCATGGGGTCCTGCCTTCATTCTCGTCTAAGCACGAATTATCCTGCCAATAGAGCAAATCCGGCCCGAAATGAAGGAGAATCTTGGGAATGCCCTAAAATGCAGCGCCTTGGGTCGCATTCCATCCTTCGAGCACGTGTCCGAGCTTGGGCGAATGCGTTCGGCAGCCCACAAGGGGCCGCCCTCACCTGTTTCGACTTCAGAGGTCGATGATCGTGCCGCGACCGTCGTTCCAGATGCGCATTTCGCGCTGGCCGTTCGCCTTTGCCTTGGCATGCACCGGCGCCGGCTTCATGCGGAGCGAAATCGCACGGGCTGCCATGAGCACGGTCAGGATACCGCCGACGGCAAGCGTGACCGAAACGGTAAACAACGCCATGGCCGCAAACACGGTGATACCGGCAAGCGCGATGAACAGGGAACGGATATTCTGCATGGTCGAGACCTCTCTACATCAGGCAATGTGGTCCTCTTCCTTTCCCTCTGCAAGAGGAGCATGGCTTTTTGTTGACTTGCCCGGCGATCAAAAGCGCGGCAAAACAGCACAATGAGCCAGTCCGCGAGCCAAAACTCCCCTGCCCGTCCCGCCCGCCTGCGCCGTTCGGTCTTAAGCGTTCCCGCCAGCAACCGCCGCGCGCTGGACAAGCTTTCGAGCCTCGATTGCGACGCCGTCATCTTCGATCTCGAGGATTCGGTTTCGCCGGAAAAGAAGGCCGAGGCGCGGGAGAATTTGCGGGTCTTCTTCGCGGCCTCGCCGCTGCCGGGCAAGGAGCGGATCATCCGCATCAATGCGCTTTCCTCCAATTTCGGCGCCGACGACCTGGCGTTGGTTACGGAGTTGGGGCCGGATGCGGTGCTCTTGCCCAAGGTGGACGAGCCGCAGGATGTAACCGTTGTCAGCGACAGGCTCGCGGAAGCGGATGCGCCGGAAGACTTACGCATCTGGGCGATGATCGAGACGCCGCGCGGTATCCTGAATGCGGCCGCGATCGCCGAGGCCGGGCGCACGGCGGGCAGCCGGCTCGATTGCTTCGTCGTCGGCCTCAACGATCTCAGAAAGGAAACGGGTGTCCTGCCGCATCCCGGCCGCGCCTATCTCGTGCCCTGGCTGATGCAGGTAGTGCTTGCTGTCAGTGCCTATGGGCTCGAGGCCATCGACAGCGTCCTCAACGATTTCAAGGACGCGGCGGCGTTCGAGGCCGAATGCGGCCAGGGCCGCATCATGGGCTTTGCCGGCAAGATGCTGATCCATCCAAACCAGATCGAAGCGGCCAACCGGCATTTCGGGCTTGATGTAATAGCCATCGCCGAGGCTGAAGCCATCATATCAGCCTTTGCCGAGCCGGGTGCCGATGCTCTCAATGTCGTGAACCTGAACGGGCGGATGGTGGAGCGGCTGCACCTTGTCCAGGCGGAAAGACTGGTCCATAAAGCTCGCCTGATCGAGCAGCGCTCCATCGCCCTTCGACAGGCTCGGGGTGAGGGCTGATACGTTACGAAAGATGCTTTGATGAAACTCTATCGCTTCCTCACCGGTCCCGACGACGCGTCCTTCTGCCACAAGGTGACCGCGGCGCTGAACAAGGGCTGGGAGCTGTCGGGCTCGCCGACCTATGCCTTCAATGCCGCGACCGGCCAGATGCAGTGCGGTCAAGCCGTCCTCAAGAACGTGGCCGGCAAGGATTACGATCCGGAGATGAAGCTTTCGGAGCAGTAAGCGCCGGTTAAATCCTCAGCGAGGATCTCTCCCTCCCCGGCTCTCATCCGGTCGGGGCCGATATCAGCGATCCGTCGCCTCTTCGGCGCTTTCCTCGATACGCTCCATGTCCTCGTCGCTCAGGCCGAAATGGTGGCCGATCTCGTGGATGAGGACATGGGTGATGATATCGCCGAGGGTTTCCTCGTTCTCAGCCCAATAATCAATGATCGGCCGGCGGTAGAGGCGGATCTTGTTGGGCATATCGCCGGTTTGAGCGGTGTAGCGCTCCGATATGCCGCGACCCTCGAAGAGGCCGAGCAGGTCGAAGGGCGTTTCCAGCGCCATGTCCTCGAACACGTCGTCATCCGGGAAATCTTCGATGAGGATGATGAGGTTGCCGGTGAGCGAGCGAAATTCTTCCGGCAGGTGGCTATAGGCCTCCATTGCCAGAGATTCGAATGTGCTGATGGAGGGCGAGTGACGATCCCGCCAGTTTTCGCTCTGGTCAACGCGAGCCATGAATGCTTCCTTCCTTGGCTGGTCATATAGAGACTTTGCGAGGCTTTTACGAGAGCGGATTAGGGCGTGATACCGAAAAGTGTAAGAGCGGTTTTCGGACGACATCATGCTCTATTTATTTGATTTTAGGCCGAATTCAGATTTTGGGTCGAGTAGGCCTAAAACCATTCGGCCGCGGGCACAGGAATATTTTCTTATAAATTGGTGTTGACTCTTCTCCCGACCTCTGGAATCCATAAGAACATAACAGGAACATTACCGATCTGGAGTGAACGTCATGGCTGAGGCCGCCGTGGCGCGGGAAACGCTTTTTGCCCTGCGTGAAACCATTGCCAGACTGGAAGGCAGGCCGATCCCGGCGCTGGCAGCGGCGGCGCATGAGATGCTGGCGGCCAAGCCGGTCATGGGATCGGCAGGCATTGGAAAGCCTCTGCCTGCCCAACCCGGACCTGCTCAGGCTAAGCCTGCTCAGCCGTTTCTTGCGACCGACGTCGACGATCTCGACGTCGCTCTGCAAGGCGGTCTGCCGCTCGATGGGCTGACGGAAATCCGCTCGCTCGGCCTGCGCGATGCTGGGGCGGCGAGCGGCTTTACCCTTGCGCTTGCCGCGCGGCTGCATGCGCAAGCGTCAGGTACAGATGCGGCCACATCTCCGATCCTGTGGATCGGTGATACGGTCGCCACGATGGAGGCAGGTCTGCCCTATGCCATCGGCATCCGGAATTTCGGCCTGGAGCCCGAGGCTTTCCTGCAGGCTTCACCGCGCAAGCTGGAGGACGCGCTCTGGGTCGCGGAGGCGGCGCTTGGGAGTGCTGCCTTTGCTCTTGTCATTCTGGAAGTGCGCGGCAATCCGGCTCGTTTCGGCCTGACCGAAAGCCGGCGGCTGGCTTTGAGGGCCAAGGCGGCGGGGCGGCCCTTGTTTCTGTTGCGACAGGGAGGCGAGGAGGAGGTAAGCAGCGCCCTCTTCCGCTTTTCCGTCGAACCCGCGCCGGCGCTGGCGCGGCCCCTGCCGGACGGATCGGTGCTTGGCGGCAGCATCGGTCATCCGGCCTTTCGTCTGACCTTGGAAAAGAGCCGAAACCCGGCGCCTCTTTCCATAACCCTGGAGTGGAATGCCCATGACCGCCGCTTTGCCTCTATCCTCGACACTCAACGCCCTTCCCTTCCCGGCGAACACACAGCGCATTCTGGCGCTGACCTTTCCGCATCTGCCGACCGACCGCATCGCGCGCAAGCGCTGGGGCCTGTCCTGGCGTTCGACAGGCAGGCTTGAAGCGCCGCCGCTCGCCTGTGCCGGCAAGCTCAACAATGCCATGCGGCTCACCGCGCTCAACGAGCGTGCGGAGATGATCGGCCTGAAGCAGGGTCAGGGCGTGGCCGAGGCAAAGGCGATCTGTCCCGATCTCGATGTCGTCGAGGAGGATCCGGCCGCGGATCGCAAGCTTTTGGAAGCGATCGCCGACTGGTGCGACCGCTATACGCCGCTGGTGGCGATCGACGGCAAGGATGGTCTTTTTCTTGATATCACCGGTTGCGCCCATCTCTTCGGCGGTGAAGAGGCACTGCTCGAGGACATCTTGATCCGGATTTCCCGATTGGGGCTCGATGTGCGCGGCGCCATTTCCTCCGCGCCTGGCCTCTCCTGGGCGGTCGCTCGTTTCGACGAAAGCCGTGTCGTTCCTTCGGAAGCCATGGAAGAGGCCCTGGCGCCACTGCCCGTGGCGTCTCTGAGGCTTGGGGAAGAGACCATTGCCGCGTTGCAGAAGCTGGGATTGAAGCAGGTGGGCGACCTTCTGGCCGCGCCGCGTGCGCCGCTTGCCCGCCGTTTCGGCGCGCAGTTGATGTTGCGGCTCGATCAGGCCGCCGGCCTCGTCGAGGAGCCGATCTCGCCGCGTCGTCCGGTGGCGCAATTGTCGGCCGAGCGCCGGCTGGCCGAGCCGGTGCAGGCGGAAGCCGATATTCTCATGCTTGCCCGCCAGCTTGCCGAAACGCTGAAGCCGGGATTGGAGGCGCGTGGTGTCGGTGGCCGCTCCTTCGAGCTTTTGTTGTTCAGGGTGGATGGGGCAGTCTTCCGCATTGCCGCCGGCGCATCGCAGCCGCTGCGGGAGCCGAGCCGGATCGCAAGTCTGTTTACGGAGCGTTTTGGCGCCATTCATGACGATCTCGATGTCGGCTATGGTTTCGAGATCGTCCGTCTCAATGTTCTTCAACATGCGCCTTTCGACGCGATGCAAGGAGATTTCGTCGGAGAAGGCCGTCAGGACGGGTCGCTCGCCGCTTTTGTCGACCGGGTGACCGCGCGGCTGGGGCCGGATTGCCTGCAGGGGTTCGAGCTGCGGCAGAGCCATATTCCCGAGCGGGCGATACGGCCGGTGCCGGCCATGGATGTTCTTGCCGCTCGCAGACGGGCGGGTACCGACTATGTCGGCTACGGCTTTTCCCGGGGCGAGCGGCCGCTGCGGCTGTTTCGCATGCCGGAGCCGATCGAAGCCGTTGCCGCCGAAGTGCCCGATGGCCCGCCTCGGCAATTCCGCTGGCGGCGTGTCATGCATCGGGTCAACCGGGCCGAAGGGCCGGAGCGGCTTTCGGCGGAATGGTGGACCGAGGAAAGGCAAGAGCCTGCCCGCGATTATTTTCAGGTCGAGGATGACGAGGGCCATCGCTTCTGGCTGTTCCGCAAGGGGCTCTACGGCCAGACCGCAACGCCGCCGGACTGGTATATGCATGGGGTCTTCGCATGAACGCGCGCCCGAGCTTCCATGAACCCGTGCCTTTCTTCGAGATCGGGGTGAGAACGAACTTCTCCTTTCTCGAAGGCGCCTCGCATCCGGAAGAGATGGTGGCGCAGGCCGCCTTTCTGAGGCTTTCCGGATTTGGGATTGCCGACCGCAATTCGGTTGCCGGCGTGGTCAAGGGGCATGCGCATACCAAGGTTCTCCAGGCGAAATATGAAGACGTCATCAAGGAAAATCTTGTGCTTCGAGCCCAGGGGAAGCCGGAAAAGCCGTTCCTGAAGCCGGTTCGTTTCCAGCCCGGCGCCCGCCTGGTTTTTGCGGACGGCACGCCCGACATTCTTGCCTATCCGGAGAATCGCAAGGGCTGGGGGCATCTCTGCCGGCTGTTGAGCGCCGGCAATCTCAATGGCGAGAAAGGCGTCTGCATCCTCAACGAAAGCGACCTGATGGAATGGGGCGACGAGATGATGTTGGCGCTCATTCCCGATGCGGCAAGCGTCGAGACGTCGGAGGGGCAGGCAAAGCTTGAGGAATGCCTGAAGCGGCTATGGATGCGCTTTGGCAGGAAATTCCATATGGTCCTGTCGCCGGCCTATGACGGGCGGGATCGGCTGGTCTTTGCCACGCTCTCCATCATCGCGCAGCGCAACGGCGTGCGGCTGATCGCCAGCAATCAGCCGCTCTATCACGCAACCGAGCGCAAGCCGCTTGCCGATATCGTCGTTTCGATCCGCGAGCATGTGCCGATCGCCGAGGCCGGCTTCAAACTTGCCGCGAATGCCGAGCGCTTTATGAAGGACGCCGCCGAAATGGCGCGCCTTTTCCGGGATTATCCGAAGGCGATCGCCAATACGCAGAAATTTTTTAGCCGGCTGTCTTTTTCGCTGGATGAGCTGAAGCATAATTATCCCGACGAAAGCACTGACGGCGAGACCGTTGCGGAAACGCTGAAGCGGCTGACATGGGAGGGGGCGGCATGGCGTTATCCCGACAAGATACCTGAAGATGTCTCGATACAGATCAAGCATGAACTCGAACTCATTCGCGAGAAGAAATACGAGCCCTATTTCCTGACGGTGCGCCGGATCATGGAGTTTGCCCGCAGCAAGAATATCTTATGTCAGGGGCGTGGTTCGGCTGCTAATTCCGTGGTCTGCTATTGCCTTGGAATCACCGAGGTCAATCCGAAGATTACGACGCTTTTGTTCGAGCGCTTCATCTCGACGGAGCGTGAAGAGCCGCCTGACATCGATGTCGATTTCGAGCATGAGAAGCGTGAAGAGGTCATCCAGTTTATCTATGACCATTACCACATCGAACACGCCGGGCTGACGGCGGCGGTCACCAGCTATCGGGCGCGCTCGGCTGGCCGCGAAGTGGCGAAAGCCTTCGGCCTGTCCGAGGATGTGCAGTCTGCCCTTGCGAGTGGCGTCTGGGGCTGGTCGACGGAGGAATTGTCCGAGCGCGAGGCAAAGATTGCCGGCCTCGATCTCAAGGATAAGACGACACGCAACGTGCTTTCCTACGCTTCGACACTGATGGGTTTTCCGCGGCATCTGACCCAGCATGTCGGCGGTTTCGTCATCACTCGGGATCGGCTGGATGAAGTCGTGCCGATCATGCATACGGCGATGGATGATCGCTACATGATCGAGTGGAACAAGGACGATCTCGACAATCTCAACATATTGAAGATCGACGTGCTGGCGCTCGGCATGCTGACCTGTCTTGCCAAGGCTTTCGACCTGTTGCTGCTGCATTACGATGTGAAGAAGGAGCTCGCCGATCTTGGTTATGCCAATTATCCCGATGGTGGACCGGTCTATGACATGATCTGTCGCGCCGACACGATCGGTGTCTTTCAGATCGAGAGCCGGGCGCAGATGAGCATGCTGCCGCGCCTTAGACCCCGGGAATTCTATGATCTTGTCATCGAGGTGGCGATCGTCCGGCCCGGTCCTATCCAGGGCAATATGGTGCATCCCTATCTCAAGCGGCGGGAAGCCGATCGGGCGGGAAAGGAGCTAGACTATCCGAGCGAAGAGCTGAAAGAGGTGCTGAAGCGCACGCTGGGCGTTCCCCTGTTTCAGGAACAGGCTATGCAGATCGCCATTACGGCAGCGGGCTTTAAGCCCGCGGAGGCTGACAAGTTGCGCCGGGCAATGGCGACCTTCAAGCGAACCGGGACTATCCATACCTTCGAGGAGAAGATGGTCGAGGGCATGGCTGCAAAGGGATATGATCGCGAGTTCGCCAAGAACTGTTTCGAGCAGATCAAGGGCTTCGGCGAATATGGCTTCCCCGAGAGTCACGCGGCTTCCTTCGCCCTCCTCGTCTACGCCTCTTCCTGGCTCAAGGCCTATTATCCCGATGTCTTCTGCGCGGCGATCCTCAATGCACAGCCGATGGGTTTCTATGCGCCGGCGCAGCTGGTGCGCGATGCGCGCGAGCATGGCGTCGAGGTGCGGCCCGTGGATGTCAATCGTTCCAGCTGGGATTGCCTGCTGGAGCGGGGGCGCTTCGATAAGGATGCGGTCGAGCCGCGCCATGCGTCGATGCGCGGGATCATCAGGACGCAATGTGCCGTTCGTCTCGGCTTCCGGCAGGTCAAGGGTCTGTCCGAGGATGAGATGAAGCAGCTTGTCGAGCGCCGTGGCGATGGCTATCGGTCCGTGCGCGATCTCTGGCTGCGCTCCGGGCTTGCCAAGGCACAGATCGAGCGCCTGGCGGATGCGGATGCGTTCGGCTCTATCGGCCTCAGCCGACGGGAGGCGCTATGGGCGGTGCGGGCGCTCGATGCCGGCAGTGCGGCCGAAAAGCTTCCTCTCTTCGATCTCAGCGATCATACGGAGCTGCAGCTTGAGCCGGCGGTTGCGCTGCCGGAAATGCTGCCCGGCGAGCAGGTCATCGAAGATTATCGCTATCTGTCGCTGTCGCTGAAAGCGCATCCGGTTTCCTTCCTGCGCGCCGATTTCGCGCGGCAGGGCATCGTGCAAAGCCGTGATCTGCCCAAGGTGGCAAATGGGCGGATGGTGACGATCGCAGGCCTGGTGCTGGTGCGCCAGCGGCCGGGTTCGGCCAAGGGGGTGATCTTCATGACCCTGGAGGACGAGACCGGTGTTGCCAATGCGATCGTCTGGCGGAAAAAATTCGAGAAATACCGCGCCATCGTCATGGGCGCGCGGCTAGTGAAGATCCGCGGTCGGCTGCAGAGCGAGAGCGGCGTCATCCATGTGGTGGTCGATCATATCGAGGACATGACGCCGGCGCTCGGCATTCTGCAGCGCGAGGCGCGGCGTTTCGGCGTCAGCGATCGGGCGGATGAGGCGCTGCGGCCGACCATGGATGTCAGGCAGAAGGAGAAGCCCCCTCTGCTGCTCCCCGAAGCCGGTGCCGGGGCAGCGGCGGAAGGCCGCAGCAATGGCGCCGAAACGGCCAGAGTCATGCCGCGGGGACGCAACTTCCATTGAGATTCCGGGCTTCGCACCCCGGATAAAAGGCTAGCGGCCCTGTCGGTGGATGAATTCGAATCGATTCTTTCTTGACAAAGGGCGTCTTCTTTAGCAGATAACAAGACAGCGAATGTCATGTTTGACGGGCTGAACGAAGAATGCTGGTTTGCAGTTGTAATTACATCACCGACAAGGAAATCAGGGACGTCATCACTGAACTCCTCGATCAGGACTGTTGGCAGCTCATCGTTCCCGCCAAGGTTTATCACGCCATGGAAAAACGCGGCCGTTGCTGCGGCTGTTTCCCGAATGTCGTTGATATCATTATACAGACAACCGAAGATTATCATGCCCGTCGCCACTCGACGGAAACCGAAATTTTTGATTTCATGTCCCGCCTGAAAAAATTCCATGAAGACAACAGGAGAGCGGACATTGAAAGGCGACAAAAAAGTCATCGAGCGGCTTAACGAGGCGCTGTTTCTCGAGCTTGGCGCAGTCAATCAGTATTGGGTTCATTATCGACTCCTTGAGGACTGGGGCTACACCAAACTTGCCAAAAAAGAGCGTGCTGAATCCATCGAAGAGATGCAGCATGCCGATCGTCTCGTCGCCCGCATCATCTTTCTCGAAGGTCATCCGAACCTGCAGACACTGGCGCCGCTGCGCATCGGCCAGAATGTCAAGGAAGTGCTGGAGGCCGATCTCGCCGGCGAATACGACGCCCGCACGGCCTACAAGAAATCCCGCGACATCTGTCACGATGCCGGCGACTATGTTTCGATGAAGCTGTTCGAAGAGCTCCTGGCGGACGAGGAAGGCCATATCGACTTCCTGGAAACCCAGCTTGATCTGCTCGGGAAGATCGGCGAAGCCAAATACGGCCAGCTCAACGCTGACTCCGCCGATTCCGCGGAATAACCAAGCCTTGATGAACCGGTCGCTTTGCGACCGGTTCTCTTCGCTCAGTCCTCGGCCTTCAGTCTTCGGCCCTGAGTTTGGCGAGATGGCTGAATTCCGAGACGACCCGTTCGTAGACCGACCGCTTGAAGGTAACGATCAGACCGGGCAACGCTTCCATCGGCTTCCATTCCCAGGCGTCGAATTCCGGTTCATGGCCGCCCGGCGGCGGGTTGATGGCGATCTCGCTTTCGTCGCCATCGAAGCGGAAGGCAAACCAGCGCTGCGTCTGGCCGCGAAACTTTCCCTTCAGGCCGATACCGATCAGCTGCGGCGGCAGATCGTAATTGATCCAGTCCTTCGCTTCCGCCAGCAGAGTCACGGTTTTCATGCCGGTTTCCTCGTATAGCTCGCGATAGGCGGCCTTCAGCGCATCTTCCCCGTTGTCTATGCCGCCCTGCGGCATCTGCCAGAGCTGCGGCGAGCCGTCATATTCGGAATTGCCGATCGGAATGCGCCGTCCGGCCCAGACCAGGCCATCCCGGTTCAGGATCATGATGCCGACACAGGGACGGTAGGGCAGGTCTTCGGCTCTCACGGGGGCGTGGGGCGTGCTCATCTTTCTCTCCAGCGATCAGGGATGCTTCGGGTCTTCGGCAAGCGCCGAAACCGCTACGATTTCAATGCCGCGCATGGCGGCCTCCTCACTCCATTTGCTGATGGCGTCGACGCTCTCGTCGAAGGCGGAGGCAACGCCGATCGCCGAACCGTTGCGGCGGGCAATGCGCTCCAGTTCGTCGAGCTTTTTCAGGATCGCGTCCTGCTGCAGCTCTCCGTCGAGCTGGATATCGGCAAGGGCATGCGGCACTTCCAACGTTTTCGACAGCGTTCCGGATTTCGATTGTGCCGAAGAGCCGTCATCCAGGAACAGCAGGCCGCGTTTGCCGACGTCGCGCAGCACCGGCTCCAGGGCATTCGGATTGGCAAGGAAGCGACCGCCGAGATAGTTCATGACGCCGGTATAATTGGTGATCTTACCCATCGCCTTGTGCAGGTTGTCGACATTCTTCGCCGATGACAGCGAGGTCAGCAGCGTATCCGGTCCGGGATTGTTGCCGGGGTAGTCGAAAGGCTCGAAGGGCACCTGGATGAGGATCTCGTGGCCGCCGCGCCTGGCTTCCTGCATCCATCGCTGCAGGCTGTTGCCGCTGGCGGCAAAGGCGAGCGTGATTTCCTCCGGCAACTTCTCGATGGCGCGCTGGGTGCCGGTCTGGCTGAGGCCGAGACCGCTGACAACGATGGCGATGCGCGTGCCGCGGGCGCCGGACCAGGGCCGTGCATATTGATCCATTGGCCGGAGGCCGCTCGACGAGATAATCGGCAGCTTGCCGAAGGGCGAATCCTCCAGCAGGCTCTCGTTCGGCGTCGCCGCCATGCGCGGGTCCTGGCCCACCTGATTGGCATTGATCAATACCGGGCCGCTGCCGTCGCGATTGCCGGGGCTGAACATGGTGACGACCGAACCGTCATCGGTGACGACGCGCGTCGTATTGGCGCCGGATTGCGGATCGACCTGGGTCAGGGCCGACTGGCCGTTTGGCGCAGGCTTCGTTTCGGCTAGCGGCGCGGGCTCTTCCTTCTTTGCGGTCTCTATCGACTTGGTTTTCTGGAGTTCGTCGCGTTGCAGCGCCGAATAGAGGGAGAAGCAGGCAATCGCGATCAGACAGAGGCCGCCGAGAATGCGCCCAAAGGGTGGGAGACGCCGCTGGCGGCCGGGGCGGCGATTCTGTCCCAACGGTGCATGCAGATCCGTTCCCAAAGGTCCTATCCACTCCAAGCGGAAAACTGTATCGGCCTCGAGCATTCCCCTCGCCGCCGAGCGGTAAAATGCCCGCAACACTCAAAGTGCTAAAACATTAGCAAAACTGTTTTTGAACAAAGCCGATGTCATTCGGCCGAGGAGAGCGGAACGGTACGCAATCCCGCTCGCCGCTTATGAAAGCGCCGGGTCTGTTTCCAGCCCGGCGCCGTCTCCTTACTTGGAGGAAACTGCCTTTTCCGGGTTCGGCGGGAAGGACGGATCCGTCTTGGCGCCGCGCAGCAGGTCGAGCGCGTAGTTGAGTTGGATATCGTCCTTCGGATCCGGCGGCACATAGGCCGAAGAACCGGACCCCTTGTCGGTTTCGCTCTGGCCCTTGATGTGACCCGGCAGGCTGGATTCGCCTTCCGTCGTCAGCTTGCCCTTCAGATCATCCGGCAGCGGCTGGTCAACCTTGATGTCAGGCGTGATGCCGGTGCCCTGGATCGAGCGGCCCGAGGGCGTGTAGTAGAGCGCCGTCGTCAGGCGAAGCGCGCCGTTGCCATCGCCCAGCGGGATGATCGTCTGAACGGAGCCCTTGCCGAAGGACTGGGTGCCGAGGACGGTGGCGCGACGCAGATCCTGCAGGGCGCCGGCAACGATTTCCGAAGCCGAAGCCGAGCCGCCATTGGTGAGCACGATGATCGGCTTACCGTCGGTCAGATCGCCGGGCGTGGCGTTGAAGCGTCGGGTTTCGTCCGGATTGCGGCCGCGGGTCGAAACGATCTCGCCACGCTCGAGCACGTCGTCGGCGACGTTGATCGCCTGGTCGAGCAGGCCGCCTGGGTTGAGGCGCAGGTCGAGGACATAGCCTTTCAGCTTGTCGGCCGGAATATCCTTCTTGATCTTGGCGATCGCGGCTTCGAGGTCCGGCGTCGTCTTTTCCGTGAAGGAGATGATGCGGATATAGCCGACATCGCCTTCTTCGCGCGACTTGACGGCGGCAACGGCGATCACGTCACGAATGACGGTGAGTTCGATCGGCTTGTCGGCGCCCTTGCGCATCAGGGTGAGCTTGATCGGCGTCTTGACCGGACCGCGCATCTTCTCGACGGCGTCTTCCAGCTTCAGGCCGCGAACGGACTGGCCGTCGATCGCGGTGATGTAGTCGCCGGCGAGAACGCCGGCCTTGGCGGCGGGCGTATCGTCGATCGGGGTGATGACCTTGACGAGGTCGTTGTCCATCGTCACTTCAATGCCGAGACCGCCGAATTCACCCTTGGTCTGGGTGCGCATGTCTTCGGCGTCCTTGGCATTCATATAGCTCGAATGCGGATCCAGAGAGGTCAGCATGCCGTTGATGGCGGCTTCGATGAGCTTGTCTTCCTGCGGCGGCGTCACATACTGCGCGCGGACGCGCTCAAAGACGTCGCCGAAAATCGACAGCTCCTTGTAGGTGGAAGTGCCAGCGGCTTCCGCCGGCGCTACCGCCGAGTAGATAACGCCCATCGCGGTCGCACCCATCAATGCGCCGACGAGAACAAGAGAAGCCCTACGTATCATTGCGTGCCTTTCCAGTGTCTTTGGAGGTCCACCAAGGCCGAGAATCGACCGGTTTTCCATCTTTTCTGAATTCAATGTAAAGCGTTGGCCGATCCGTTTCCAGCGCCAAAGCGGTCGCGCTCGCGACTCTTTTTTGGCCCATCGTGGCGAGCGGCTCGCCGGCGAAGACGAATCTGCCCGGACGCGTCTTGATCGCGTCCATTCCCGACAGAACCATGTGATAGCCGTCGCCCGTATCCAGAATGATCATCTGACCGTAGCTGCGAAACGCGCCGGCGTAGACAACCGTGCCGTCGGCGGGAGCCGTGACGAGTGCTTCCGGACCCGTTGCAATGGTGAACCCCATCGCCGTATGGCCGGTACCGTCGTCGTCGCCGAACTGGCGGAGGGTATCGCCCGCCACGGGCAGCTCCAACTTCTGTTTAAGGTCCGAGAAGGGATATGCGGGCGTAATGCGGTTTTTATCGGGCACGCCGTTCTCGGCCAGGGCTTTCGCCTGCTCCCGCTGCTGCTCGGTCATTTGCGCTCGGCGCGCCTCTTCCGCACGCGCGGCAGCCGCGGCGTCGCGCACCGAGCCGATCTGGCTTTCGAGCGAGGCGACGAGCCCTTCCAGGCTGGTTGCCTGGCCCGCCAGTTCCTCGGCGCGCTTGCGTTCGGCACCGAGCTGGGCGGCATTCTGTTTGCTGTGCTTGTCGTTTTCGGCAATCAGCAGATCCATGCGCCGCTCCTCCTCCAGACTGTTGGTCATGGTGGTGGTGAAGCTCGCCTTTTCGGCGGCCGCGTCGGCATGCAGCTTGCTGAGATCCGTGAGATCGGCGATGAGCTTGTCCGTCTCCCTGCGCATCCCAGGCACGACGGCGCCGAGGAGAATGGCGCTGCGCACCGAGGCGAGCGCATCGTCCGGCGTGACCAGCAGCGCCGGTGGAGGATTACGGCCCATACGCTCCAGCGCACCCAGCACTTCGGCCAGCAGGGCGCGGCGATCATGCAGGGAAGCGCGGATCTTACCTTCCTTGACGGCAAGATCCGTCAGCGTCTTCTCGCTCTGCTGGATCTTGCGATCCAGCTCCTTGCGGCGGGCGGCGCTGTCGATCAGTGCCTGGCGCAGGCTGTCGGTGCTCTTGTCGAGCGATGCGATGCTGTTTTCCAGCTCTTTCGTCTTGTCGGAGGAGAGATTGATCGTCTTCGACAGCTCGTCCAGCTGGGCACGGGTTTCGTCGCGCTTGCGGGCGAGATCCCCTGCCGGGTCGGGCGCCTGCTGCGCCGGCGGCACCGATGCGGTCGTCGCGGCGCGATCGTCAGGCGTTTGCGGTGCGGTGGCATCAGCCTCCTGCGCCACGGCCACCCGCAGAGGGAAGGGGCCGGCCACATAAGCGGCCACACCGAGACATGCCGCCAGAGGTGGCAGCAGAAGACGGGAAAGCGTGGGCTGGGCTTTTCTCATCCAGTCGGTTCGGGCCTGGTCCCTTCGGATCGCGTGAAATTAAGCTGATTTGCCGCGATCGGCTAGAGCGGTTCAGCTCTTCACGGAATCTCTGAGCCGCTCTATCTCTTTGTTGTCTCGCAATTCCGCACGGAAAACCGCTACGCACTTTTCCGGGAATTGCTCTAGGAAGCATCGTCATTTTCAGGGCGGGAATCAAAACACGCCTGTGTGAGCGTTTCGTTAACGCAAAAAGCCTGAAAGCCAAACTGTTTTCGAAGCCGGAAAGAGCGATTACACCCGGTGGTAGGGGTGGCCGGAGAGGATGGTGACGGCGCGGTAGAGCTGTTCGGCAATGAGGATGCGCACGAGCTGGTGCGGCCATGTCAGCTTGCCGAGGCAAATGGTCATGTCGGCCTTGTCGTAGAGGGATGGATCGAGGCCGTCGGCGCCGCCAATGGCGATCGTCAGGTCGCGTTTGCCCTGATCGCGGTATGTCCCGAGCATGGCGGCGAAGGCTTCGCTGTCGAGCGCCTTGCCGCGTTCGTCGAGAAGGATCAGGATGCCGCCTTCGGGGTGCGCCTTCTGCAGCAGGCCCGCCTCTTCGCGCTTGCGGGTCTCGCTATTGGAGGCGCGGCTTTCGGCAACCTCGGTCATGCGCGCCATTTCCAGGCCGATGGCCGGCCCGGCCTTGGCGAAACGGTCGAGATAGCGAGCCGCAAGATCCTTTTCCGGGCCGGCCTTCAGCCGTCCCACCGCAAAAAGACCTATCCGCATTCCCGCTCCCAAGCATATCCGCCGTCATGGCGGCACAAAACAAACCGTTGCCGAAAGCTGATGTCCGGCGATCTAAAGCTGCCTACCGGGCCGGGAGGTGTTCCGGGGTCGGTTAGTGCAACGTGCCTTCGTCGAGATCGGGAGCCGCCCACATCTTTTCGATGTTATAGAACTCGCGGATCTCCGGTCGGAAGACATGAACGATGATGTCGCCGGTGTCGATCAACACCCAGTCGCCGCCATCGAGACCCTCGACGCGGGCATTGCCGAAGCCCTCGTCCTTGAGATCGGTCATGAGATGGTCGGCAATCGCCACGACATGGCGGTTCGATCGGCCGGAGACGACGACCATGTAGTCTCCCAGCGCGGATTTGCCAGCAATGTCGATGGTGACGATATTTTCGGCCTTGGAATCCTCGAGGCTTACGAGGACGGCTTGCAGGGCGCGGGCAGCGGCATCGGCGCCACGTTCCGAGCTCTTCGGGATAACGACAGGCGTTCTTCCCTTGGCGTGTACTGTTGTCAGTGCTCTTCCTTCCTTGAATAACAGAACATGCACGTAAGTGATCTGAGTCGATCACCCTCTAAAGATAGGCATCAAAGCATTAAGGTTTCAAGACGCCAACGGCCATCTTGGGGCGTTCAGGACAAGGATTTGTGTCTGAATAGGGCTCTTTCGCACCAGATATGGGTAAATATTCGGGCTAAGGGCCGAAAATCAGGTTGTCGGCCCTACTCGGTCGACAAGAATGAGGTTGCCGCTGAGGGCCTTGTCGCGAATGTGGAGCGCGAGCGCGTATTGTTCGTTCCTGCCGGCATGTACAGGTAGCCGAAGGCCGCGTATAGACTAGACAGACCAAACCGTTACAGGTCCCATGACAGACGTTCCGCAGCCACCGTTGAAGCCCATTCTCCGCATCAGTTTTTCGGGGCAGGATCGGCTCGGGCGCGGCAAGATGGAGCTTCTCGAGCATATCCAGGAGACCGGCTCGATTTCGGCTGCCGGCCGCGCCATGGACATGTCCTACCGTCGCGCCTGGCTGCTCATCAGCGAATTGAACCATATGTTCCGCGAGCCGGTGGTGGAATCGCAGCGCGGCGGGCAGAAAGGCGGCGGCGCGGTACTGACTCCGTTCGGCGAGGAATTGCTGCGGCGCTTCCGGGGCATGGAAACGACGCTGCGCGCGGCAATAGCCGACGATCTCACCTGGCTCGAAGCCAATCGCAGCCCGGCCGGGGCTTCTCAGGAAAATCCTGATTAGAGCATTTCCGCGTTTCTTCGAACCGCGCAAACGCTCTATGCTCTTGTTTTTACGCATTCCGGACGGAAAACCGCTGCGCACTTTTCCGGGAAATGCTTTAGGGTTCGAGTGCCACGGTCTTGATGACCGCATGGATCGGCAGGCCGACGCGCAAGCCCAGCCGCTCGGCCGAGAATTGCGTGATGCGGGCGGTTACGATGTCGCCGCCGCAGTCGACTCTGACCTCCGCGGTTCCATCGGCTGCCGTGCCGATCCCCAGCACTTTGCCATCGAGAATATTGAGGGCGCTGAGGCCTTCGGGCCTGGTTGTCGCCAGCATGACGTCGCGGGCGGGAATATGGACGCGCACCGTCCTCCCGATAGCGGCCGCTTGACCCGGCACCACGAGTTTTGCGGTCTTCAAAGCAATGATGGTCAGATGATGCCGGTCGTCCATCGATTCCACCCGGCCTTCCAGCAGTACGCCGGCTTCGCGGCGGTCGGCCGCCAGCGGGCCGGAGAGCTGGCTGAAAATATCGACGGCGGCGCCGATCGTCTCGACTTTGCCGTCGCGCATGACGACGACGCGGTTGGCGAGCCGCGCCACTTCGGCCATCGAGTGGCTGACATAGATGATCGGAATCCTGGTCTCGTCGCGCAGTCGCTCGAGATAGGGAAGGATTTCCGCCTTGCGGGCTTCGTCGAGAGCGGCCAGCGGCTCATCCATCAACAGCAGCCGCGGCGAGGAAAGCAGGGCGCGGCCGATCGCGACGCGCTGTTTCTCGCCGCCGGAAAGTTTTGCCGGCCTGCGGTCGAGCAGCGCGCCGATGCCGAGGAGATCGACAACGCCGTCAAAGCTTTCGCCGCGCTCGTTCCGGGGTGCGAACCAGCGGCCGTAATTGAGGTTCTGCCGCACGGAGAGATGCGGAAACAGCCGCGCTTCCTGAAAGACATAGCCGAAGCGGCGGCGGTGGCGCGGCACGAAGATCTGCCTGCCGGTGTCGGCAAGCACCGTGTCGTCGAGGCTGACGCGGCCATGATCGGGCCGGCTGAGGCCGGCAATGATGCGGATGATCGACGTCTTGCCGGAGCCGGAGCGGCCGAAAAGGGCGGTTACTCCGCCATCAGAGGTGAATGCGGCCTCCAGCGAAAAGGCACCGAGGCGATGGCGGATATCGATCGAGAGCGTCATTCGAAATCCACCCTCCGTCCGGCGAGATAGGCAAGGAATTCTGAAGCAAGCAGCGCTGCCATGGAAATGATGATGGCGACGATGGTCAGCCGCATGGCGCCGGCATCACCGCCCGGAACCTGGGTGAAGGTGTAGATGGCCGAGGACAGGGTCTGGGTTTCGCCGGGAATATTGGAGACGAAGGTGATGGTGGCGCCGAATTCGCCCATGGCCTTGGCGAAGGAGAGGATCATGCCGGCGATGATGCCAGGCAGGATCAAGGGCAGGGTCACCGTCAGGAAGGTCCAGATGGGACTGGCGCCCAGTGTGCCGGCCGCCTCTTCCAGCTTGCGGTCGACGGCCTCGACCGACAGGCGGATGCTTCTGACCATCAGCGGGAAACCCATGACGCCGCAGGCAAGTGCCGCACCCGTCCAGCGAAACGAGAAGACGATACCGAGATATTGGTCGAGCACAGACCCGATCGGCCCCTTGCGGCCGAAGAGGATGAGCAGGATGAAGCCGGTGACGACAGGCGGCAGGATCAGCGGCAGATGGATGACGCCGTTGAGGATCGATTTGCCCCAGAACCGGCCGCGCGCAAGCAGGAGTGCGGTGGCAATGCCGAGGGGCAGGCTGACCAGCATGGCGACAACGGAAACGCGCAGGCTCAGCTCTATGGCCGTCCATTCGTCGCTGCTCAAACCCAACGCTTCCAAATACTCGCCCCTTAAAACATCTCAGGCTCGCCACGGATCGGCGAGCCTGATGATCGAACCTTCATGCCTGACTAAAGCATTTCCAGGAAAAGTGCGCAGCGGTTTTCCGTCTGGAATGCGTAAGCAAGCAAAAAGATAGAGCGTTTTCGCGATTCGCAGAAAAGCGGAAATGCTCTAGCGGTGATGACGCTCACTGCTTCAGGATCGTGAAGCCCTCATGCTCGAAGAATGGAACAGCCTTAGCCGATTTCAGATAATCGAAATAGGCTTGTACATCCGGGTTCTTGCTGCTGCTGGTAATGGCGATCGGGTAGACGATCGGCGGGTGACTGTCAGCCGGGAAGGTGCCGACGATGGCAACCCCGGGATCGGCCGAGACATCGGTCTGATAGACGATGCCATAGGGCGCCTCGCCGCGCGAAACCAGCGCGAGCGCGGCGCGCACGCTTTCGGCACCGGCGACCTTCTTTTCGACAGATGTCCAGATGCCCAGCTTTTCCAGCGCGCTCTTGCCGTATTTACCCGCCGGCACCGATTCCGGCTGGCCGATCGCCAGGCGGCCATCGCCGAGCAGACCGGCGAGATCCATGCCCTGCTTGATCTCGACCGGCTTCGCCTTGTCCTTGGCGGCAATGAGGACGAGCTTGTTGCCGAGAAGGTTGACGCGGCTGTCGTCCCTGATCAGCTTTTTATCGGCGACATAGTCCATCCAGTTGGTGTCGGCAGAGATGAAGACATCGGCCGGCGCGCCGTTTTCAAGCTGCTTGGCAAGCGGGCCGCTCGCCGCATAGGAGACGGTGACTTCCTTGCCGGTTTCCTTGGTGAAGGCGGCGTCGGCATTGTCGAGCGCGTTTTTCATGCTGGCGGCAGCAAAGACGACGATTTTGTCGGCAGCGAATGCCGGCACGGGCGCGACCGAAAGGCCCAGCCACGCGGCTGATAGCGCCGCGGTTGCAAGCTTGATCCATCGGCGTCGGCTGGTGGCCATTTTATTTCTCTCCAAAGATATCGACATATTTTGAGAGATATAACGGCGCGCAACGCTTGGCTAGGGATATGTTTGTAAAAATATATCGCGATATCGCAGCGTAACCACACGAAATCTATGGATTTTCCGTGACGCAGCGCATACGAGTGGTTTTGGGCATTACAAAAACGCATGACTGGATTCGCCCAGCGGATTGGCGAACGCTCACGAACCGAGACGTAACGTTACGAACCGTGGGATCTTGTGCCATTCTTTCGCCGATTTCATTTCGAGAATGAAAATCACATGGTGGAAAATCTGTGAAAGAAGCGTTTTTTGGGCAGAAAATTTTCATAGCCATGCTCCTAGTGCATTGCTGCATTGCGCAATCGGCCATTTATCAATCGGTAAAATCTGCTAAAACATAATCATCGAAACGGCGATCTCCTCCTCCCAATGCCGTTCGATATGGATCGGCAACTCTCCTCCTCCCAGTTGCTGATCAGGTTCAAAAGCCCGACGCACCTCCTCCCGCGTCGGGCTTTTTATTTTCCAGACCTTCTCCAAGAATTCGGATTGATTATTGTGTGTCGCGCAAGGCTGTCGAGCTGAGCGCCGAGCGCGGTCCATGGATGAAGGTCCAGGCCGGCGCCCGCTTCTTCCAGAGCACGCGGGCGTCATCCTCATCGACACGGGCATAGTGGAAGGTCTTGGCCATCTTGGCCGAGAGATAGGATAGTGTCGATCCCGGCCGGTCGATGACGGCGATCGGAAAGGTGCGGGCGATTTCCTGCCATTTCTGCCAGCGGTGGAACGTATTTAGGCTGTCGGCGCCCATGATCCAGATGAAATGGACATGACTGTTGCGCGCCTTCACATGCGCGAGCGTATTGGCCGTGTAGCTCATGCCCAGCCTGTGTTCGAACGCCGTCACTTTAATGCGCGGATCATGAAGAAGCTGTTCGCTGAGTGCGAGACGCTCGGCGAGCGGCGCCAGGTGATTGCGGCTCTTCAGCGGGTTGCCCGGCGTCACCATCCACCAGAGCTGATCGAGGCCGAGCCGGCGGATGGCGATCTCGGCCACGAGCGCATGGCCCTCATGTGGCGGATTGAAGGAGCCGCCGAAAAGACCAACCACCATGCCGCGCTCGGCATGGGGCATGCGCAGATAGCGTTGATCGATCTCTTCTTTCAGCACGTCAGGGCCGTATCTGTCCGGTGCCGCGTACGCGATATTTGAAGGAGGTGAGCTGCTCGACGCCAACAGGCCCGCGCGCGTGCATCTTGCCGGTGGCGATGCCGATTTCCGCGCCCATGCCGAACTCGCCGCCATCGGCAAATTGCGTCGAGGCATTGTGCAGCAGGATTGCCGAGTCGATCTCGGTGAAGAAGCGCTCGACGACGGCCGGGTCTTCGGCAATCACGGCTTCGGTATGGTTCGACGAATATTTGCCGATATGGCCGATCGCGCCGGAAATGCCGTCGACCAGCGCGACAGAGATAATCGCGGCCAGATATTCCGTCGTCCAATCCTCTTCCGTCGCCGCTTTGAGGCTGGGAATGAGCTGCAGCACGTCGGCAGAGCCACGGATTTCGCAACCTGCTGCGGCAAGCCCGTCGAGTAGCGGCTTCAGATGGGTGGAAGCGACCTTCTTGTCGACCAGCAGCGTTTCGGCGGCGCCGCAGATGCCGGTGCGGCGCATCTTGGCGTTGACGACGATGGATTTCGCCATGTCGAGGTCGGCCGAGGCATCGATATAGACGTGGCAGAGGCCTTCGAGATGGGCAAAGACCGGCACACGTGCCTCGGCCTGCACGCGGGCGACGAGGCTCTTGCCGCCGCGCGGCACGATGACATCGATATTGCCTTCAAGGCCGCGCAGCATGGCGCCGACGGCAGCGCGATCGCTGACAGGCACGAGCTGGATGGCATGTTCCGGCAGGCCTGCCTCCTCCAACCCTTCGACCAGGCATTCATGAATCGCCTGCGAGGAGCGGCGCGAATCGCTGCCGCAACGGAGGATGACGGCATTGCCCGCCTTCAGGCACAGCGCGCCGGCATCCGCCGTCACGTTCGGCCGGCTTTCGAAGATGACGCCGATGACGCCGAGCGGCGTGCGAACGCGCTCTATCTTCAACCCGTTCGGGCGATCCCAGGCGGCGATGACTTCACCCACCGGATCGGCCAGTGCGGCAATGGCCCGAATGCCTTCGGCCATCTCGGCGACGCGCTTGTCGTTCAGTGTCAGGCGATCGACGAAGGAGGCGAGCATATCCGTGCCTTCGACGTCTTTCAGATCCCTAGCGTTTTCAGAGAGGATATGATCCTTGCGGGCCAGGATGGCATCCGCCATGGCATTCAGCGCCTTGTTCTTGCTCTCCGTGGAAGCAAAGGCCAACGGTCGCGACGCAGCCCGGGCTTTGCGGCCGATATCGTTCATCAGCGCATCGATGTCGGGGCTTTGTGCGACGCTATCAAGCATGAGCTTCATCCTTCTTCAATTTCTCGGCCTTCGTCTTGACGGACGCCGTCATGACGAGGTCGTCGCGATGCACCATGGCGGCGCGGCCGGCATAGCCGAGGATCGCCGCGATCTCAGCCGACTTTCGGCCGGTGATCTGACGGGCCTCTTCGGCATCATAGCCGACAAGGCCGCGGGCGATCTCGCGGCCCGAGGGGCCGATGACGGCGACGGTGTCGCCGCGGCCGAAATGGCCGACGACGCGGCGCACGCCGGCGGGCAGCAGGCTCTTGCCGGCGCCAAGCGCGGCGACAGCGCCATCATCGACATGCAATTCGCCGGCGGGCTGCAGCTGCCCGGCAATCCAGGTCTTGCGGGCAGTGACGGGCGTGCCCGACGGCGCAAACCAGGAGGAGCGGGCGCCGCTCTCGATCGCATTCAGCGGCCGGTCGGTCTTGCCCGAGGCGATGATCATGGCGCAGCCGGCGCCGGTGGCGATCTTGCCGGCATCGATCTTGGTGCGCATGCCGCCGCGCGACAGCTCCGAGGCCGCACCGCCGGCCATCGCCTCAATCTCAGGCGTGATCTCGGCGATCGTATCGAGGAATTTCGCTTGGCGGTCGAGATGCGGCGGAGCGGTGTAGAGCCCGTCGATGTCCGACAGCAGCACCAGAAGATCGGCGCCGGTCATGGTGGCGACGCGGGCGGCGAGGCGATCATTGTCGCCATAGCGAATTTCGCTGGTCGCAACCGTATCGTTCTCGTTGATGATCGGCACGGCACCGATCTTCAGAAGCTGGTTGATGGTGGCGCGGGCGTTCAGGTAACGGCGACGCTCTTCGGTGTCGCCAAGCGTCAGCAGGATCTGGCCGGCAACGATATCGTCATGCGACAGGCTTTCCGACCAGGCGCGGGCGAGCGAGATCTGGCCGACGGCCGCCGCCGCCTGGCTTTCCTCGAGCTTCAGCGCGCCGGAGGGCAGGTCGAGCACGGAGCGGCCAAGCGCGATCGCGCCCGAGGAGACGACCAGAACATCGATGCCCTTGGCCTTCAATGCGGCGATGTCGGCGCACATGCCGTCGAGCCAGGATTTCTTCAAGCCGGTCTTGCGATCGACCAGAAGAGCGGAGCCGATCTTGATGACGATGCGGCGGTAGCGGTCGAGCGGCTTGCGGGCAGTCATCCCTGCTTATCCCCGTCTTCACTAAGACGCTCGTCCACGTCGTCGGAGGTCTGGAGGTCGCGATGGCGCAGCTTGGGCGCTTTCGCCGGCTTATCCGCTTCGCCGGCATTGGCTTCGACGATGACATCGCGCAGCGCACGCAGCACTTCGGTCATGCCGCGGCCGGTGACGGCGGAAATCTGGAAGGGCGTCTTGCCGCAGGCGCGCGCCAGCTCGCGCGTCTTCTTCTTCAGCGTTTCTTCGTCCACCACGTCGATTTGCGAGAGCGCGACGATTTCAGGCTTGTCGGGGATGCTGTTGCCGTAAGCCTCAAGCTCGTGCTTCACGGTCTTGTAGGCCTTGCCGACCTTCTCTTCCTGTGCGGAGACCAGATGCAGCAGCACGCGGGTGCGCTCGACATGGCCGAGGAAGCGGTCGCCGATCCCGACACCTTCATGGGCGCCTTCGATCAGGCCGGGAATGTCGGCCAGAATGAATTCCTGGCCATCGACGGTGGCGACGCCGAGATTGGGATGTAGCGTCGTAAACGGATAGTTGGCGATCTTCGGCCGCGCGCGGCTGACGGCGGCGAGGAAGGTCGATTTGCCGGCATTCGGCAGGCCGACGAGACCGGCATCGGCGATCAGCTTCAGCCGCAGCCAGACGGTCTTTTCCTCACCGGGCAGGCCGGGATTGGCCCAATCCGGCGCCTGGTTGACCGAGGATTTGAAATAGGCGTTGCCGAAGCCGCCATTGCCGCCAGCGGCAAGACGGAAGCGCTGGCCTTCCTTCGTGATGTCGCAGATCAGGGTTTCGCCGTCTTCTTCGAAGATCTGCGTACCGACGGGGACTTTCAGCGTCACGTCTTCGCCCTTGGCGCCGGCGCGGTTCCGGCCCATGCCGTGCGTGCCGATCGTGGCCTTGAAATGCTGCTGGTAGCGGAAGTCGATCAGCGTGTTGAGGCCGTTGACGGCCTCGACCCAGACATCGCCGCCACGGCCGCCATCGCCGCCGTCCGGGCCGCCGAATTCGATGAATTTCTCGCGCCGGAAGGAGACGCTGCCCGCGCCGCCGTCGCCTGAGCGAATATAGACTTTTGCTTCGTCGAGAAATTTCATCTTACTACGTCCGTCACCCGGTATCGGCGCATATCCCTTCGGATCGAATGGGATTCACAAAAGCCTATGCGCTCTTTTCAATTCTGCCGCTCATCACGCATCCAAAAGACGCATCGGCGGCCGTTTGCCCGTCATGTCGCCTTCGATATAGGCGCATCGGGCTGAGGTCAAAGAATATCGTGCAGTCCCCGCGCCATAAAGGGGCGGAACTGCACGATTGGCATGATGGTCATCGCCGGCAAGGCCGGCGATGACGGATTTCAGGGCCTTTACGCCGCTTGCGAGAGCCGCAGCGCGCCCGGCTTCAGCACGGTTTCGATATGCGGAACCATGGTGTTGCGGGCGAAGCTGTAGATCTCCGAGCAGCCGGTGATCTCGAAGCCGAGCCTCTGCTGCAGCTTCAAGGATGCCGGATTGTCGGCGAAGGCGCCGGAATGAACGGCGACTTCGGGCATACGGCGGGCAAAGCGCTCCAGGGCGGATATGACCGCCTCGGTCATGATGCCGCGCCGCCAGTAGAAGCGGTTCAGCCAGTAGCCGAGATGCCAGCCGCCGTGGCGAAGCTCGATGCCGACGCAGCCGATATGGGCATCATCCGGTTCGGTGATGGCCAGTTGCCAATCGGGGCCGAGGCCGGAAGTGTGCTGGACCAGCCAGTCCAGCGCATCCTGCCGGTCATAGGGCGCGGGCACGCGGGCCAGCATGCGGGTGACGGCGAAATCGGAAAGCGATTCCGCGATCATATCGGCGTCGCTGAGCCGGTGCGGGCGCAAGGTCAGCCGTCCGGTCTGGATGACCGGCGTCGGCCCGGGCATCAAAATCCGGGCGTCGCGGCGGGTGAGGGCGAGAGCGTTCATCTCATACCTCCCCAGCTACGCAACGACATCCAGGTCTTGCGGTCGAGCCTGTACCATTCGACCGGCACGGTGCTGCCGAGCGCCAACGACGCGGCAAGGCCCGATCCCTGGAACTGGAAGCCGCACTTCTGCACGACGCGCCTGGATGCGACGTTCATGACCCGGCAACGGGCGTCGATCTGGGCGACGTTTTCGCGGGTGCGGAAGACCATGTCGACGAGCGCGTGGGCTGCTTCCGTCGTATAGCCCTGGTTCCAGTAGGGTTCGCCCAGCCAGTAGCCGATCTCGACGGTGCGTGGATCGGCCGTGGGTTCGACCCCGCAGCAACCGAGAAAGGCGCCGTTGTCGGCTTTGGTAATCGCATAGACGCACTTGCCAATCTCGCCAAGCTTCGTGCGTCGCACGAAATCGGCGGCATCATTGGTCGTATACGGGTGCGGCATACGCGATACCATAGTGGCGACGTTGGCGTTGTTGGCGAGATGGGCAAGGGCGTCGATGTCTTCTTCGTGGGGCGCGCGCAGAACGAGCCTTTCCGACAGTAAGACGGGGCAATCGGTCCTTAACCTATCCGGCCTCAGCCGTTCTTCGGGAGACCTTGATTGGTCTTCCCTTAACAATTCGCCTTGCATGGTTCAGTCCTCCTTGGTTGAGGGTAAAGAAAAAGGGGAGATGGCGCCCCATCTCCCCTTTTTCTTGACTGAACCTTGTAGCGTCAGCCGGGTCGATGAGACGCCGGCTGTTTTAGAGCGCTACCGGCTTATTCCGCTGCTTCCGCTTTCGGCATTACAGACACGTACACGCGGCCATTGGCCTTCGTACGGTAGTTCACGTTGCCCGCCGTAAGCGCAAAAATCGTGTGATCCTTGCCGAGGCCAACGTTGGAACCCGGGTGCCACTGCGTGCCGCGCTGACGCACGATGATGTTGCCTGCGATGACGGCTTCGCCGCCGAACTTCTTCACGCCAAGGCGCTTGGATTCGGAATCGCGACCGTTGCGCGAGGAACCGCCAGCTTTTTTGTGTGCCATTGGAGTTCTCCTTTAAACCTTGATCCCGTTACTTACTTGGCAGCCACGATGTCCGTGATGCGGACGACCGTGTGATGCTGGCGATGGCCGCGCGAACGCTTCGAGTTCTGACGACGGCGCTTCTTGAAGGCGATGACCTTCTTGCCGCGGTTGTGCTCGACCACTTCGGCCTTGACGGAAGCGCCCTTGACGAAGGGAGCACCAATCGCAGCGTCGGCGCCTTCGCCGATAACGAGGACTTCGGTGAATTCTACGGTGCCGCCGGCGGTGACTTCCAGCTTCTCGATGGTCAGCACGTCGTTGGCCGCCACACGGTACTGCTTACCGCCGGTCTTGATGACTGCGAACATTTTTTATCCTTTCATGTTCGTTCCGGCTCTCTCGCCAAAGGACGAGCGGCCGTCTTTTTATCAGTCGAAATTTAGCAGGAATTCCAAAGGCTTTAGGCCTTCCAAAAAATCTGCCGGTGAAGCCCTGCGCGAAGCAGGGAGGGGCAAGGCGCGGATTTATCCACACCTATTGCGTCGCACGGGATATATAAGCGCCCTTTATCTGTCAAGGCAAAAGGATGAAAAGGTTCCATATTCGCCCTTGCCATCCCTCTCGTCTGTCGCTATGAGACAGCCCGCGCTCAAACGCGCCGACCAGCATAACCGGAGAGGTGGCAGAGTGGTCGAATGCACCGCACTCGAAATGCGGCATACCTGCAAGGGTATCGTGGGTTCAAATCCCACCCTCTCCGCCATAAACATGTGCATTATCAAATAGTTACGATATTAATACCTGCGACAAGCGTTGTGGGGTTTTAGCTAGGCCGCTGTCACAATTGATCATGGGGCCATGCTCAAGGCGCTGCCAGGCGAATCTGCTTCTTGGAATTCAACTCAGATTTTGGATTGCCTCGCATTGGCAACCACGAATGCGGATTTAACATGTCGTGGCGGATGTGTTAAAAAAATCGAGTTTTTTTAACTTATCGAGTCGCATATGTTAAATCCGTCCTACCAGCTTCCCGATCTGACATCCCTTGATGGCTTAGAAACCATCGCGGTATTCAAGGCGCTAGCGGCAGCTAACAGGTCGCTGGCTGAGCTGAAGGGCCGAGCGGCAGCAATACCCAATCAAGGTATCCTGATCGACACGCTTGCACTGCAAGAAGCAAAGGCGAGCTCCGAGATCGAAAACATCGTCACCACCCAGGACGAATTGTTTCAAGCCCAGCTGTTTCCAGAGGGACCGGAGTCTCCGGCAGCAAAAGAAGTCGCGCTATATTGCGATGCGCTAAAATTCGGCTTTGACAAGCTCCGGCGGACCGAGGGCCTGATTACCAATGCGACTATCGTCGGTATATTTCAACTCCTCAAGCGGCGCACAGATGGATTTCGCCAGACACCAGGCACCGCGCTTAGAAACGATCGATCGGGTGAGATCGTCTATGTGCCTCCCCAGGATCAGAACGAAATAAATTCAGCGATGAGCCGGCTTGAGCGTTTCATCACCGATGACCAGCTTTCAACGCTCGATCCGCTGATCAAGATGGCACTTATCCATCATCAATTCGAAAGCATCCATCCCTTTCCGGATGGGAATGGGCGAATAGGGCGTATCCTGAACGTCCTCTATCTTACGCGAGTAGGCCTCCTAGAAATTCCCATTCTCTATCTAAGTCGTGCCATCAACAACTCAAAGGATGAGTATTATCGCCTGCTGCAACATGTGCGCGATACCGGTGAATGGGAGGATTGGCTCATCTATATGCTGAGAGCCGTCGATGAGACCGCTAAAACGACGCTGGACCTGGTCGAAAATATTCGTGAGCAGATGGCGACAGCAAAAAAACGACTCCGGACTGAATTTCCGAAAATTTACTCGCAGGATTTGCTCAACAACCTATTCCGACATCCCTACACGCGGATCGATTACGTGCAGAAAGAGCTGAATGTTACGCGCCAGACGGCAGCTCGTTATCTCGATACGCTCGCCGATGCCGGAGTTTTGAGCAAACACCAGAGCGGGCGCAACAATTACTACATCAATGAGCCGCTAATCGCCCTGTTTTTAAAGGTATCTGAGTGATCGAGGATCTTGCCGGGAGAATCCTTGGCGGCCCTCCCGGGGGCATTCTACGGGTGATTTTCAACACTTATTGGAGATCACATGGCAACGATTCGAAAGCTCAGAGGGCGCTGGCAAGCACAGGTTCGCCGGCGCGGCATGAAACCGCGTTGCAAATCCTTCGACTCAAAGTCAGAAGCTGAGAAGCGGGCGCGCGAGCTCGAAGCCTAGGTCGATCGCTTTGGCGCTGCTCCAGATACGAGGATCCTCGAGAGCACGACGCTCTGCGAGCTCCTGGAGCGTTACCAGCTCGAAGTTCACCGAAGTCGGCTATGTCGGCCGCGACGTCGAGCAGATCGAAACTCCTCAACCCTCCGGAAACTGATAAATCACATCCGCAAAAGATCCCGTCGGAAAGACGTAGAAGAATTTCAGGTTGGCGGTTGATTCATTGCGGATGCCGTGTTCGGCGTTGCCGGGGATGAAGACCGTGGTGCCGGCCTTGACCGTCGTTTCCTGCCCGCCGATCCGCACGATGCCGGTTCCCTCGAAGATGAAGTAGATTTCCGATGGGTCGTGCCGATGCGGCTTGAGTTCGCCGCCGGGTACGAGTTCGGCGATGCCGGCGCTCATGCTGTCGGTGGGGGTGATGTCGCTGCTGAGCAGCGTGTGCCAGGATATGGAGCCGTGGACGGGGTCGTTCCAGCCGTCGCGCGCGCGCTCCTCGGCTGTGGTGATAACGGCTTGCGATCGTTTTGTCATTTCGCCTCAAAACGTTGGGTCGGCAACCAGGCAGAACGGTGTCACAGCCGTGCGGAATGTCAATTGGAGGGCATAGGATCGGTCGATATCGGCTGCCATTCGCCCGTTCTCAACAGCTTCCCCGAAGCGCCATGTGGCGGGGCGGGGCGGGCA
>NZ_JBNDIC010000049.1:0-50599 GCF_056755475.1 Rhizobium sp. KNZ2-6A
CTTCGCTCTCCTCGCAAAGGCAAAAAGTGTAACCCATGTCTCCGGTATGAACTGTCACCCCTCTCTCGGGAAGGACAACTTTCGAAATTTTCCACTTCTGTCGGATGCCTGGTCGGTTTTGGTGATATCAGAACGAGGTGGAGTACGCTTTTGCGGCCCTACGACCACATCAAGTCGGAAGAATTCTCAACGATGCTCTCTTCGGGGTCAGGTCCTTCGGCGGTTCGAAGGGCGCGGCGGAGGCCAACTCCTCCGCGATCATCAGGATCATGGCTCGCAGCTCAAAGCCGAATAGCCAACGGCGCTCGTCCGATGGAGGGAGAGTGTTTGTAAGCAGCTTTCAGCTTCGCTCGCTGAACGTTCGGCATGTCATGACAGAAATCGTTCAGCGCCAAAAGAAAGGCGACCTTGGTCAGTTGATCAGGGCGGACTATGCCGCATTGAAACAAAACGATCAGCTTTGACGCAAAACCTTCCTTACTATAGTCGTTTGGATCGAACCATGTCTGCTTTACCACCTCATTAAACACTATTCGAACTTTGTCCAAATCGTTCGGCATCAAAGTGCCGTTGGAGAGGCGTTGCAAACGCTCCATGGTATCCTTTCAACCAATCTAGCGCTGGAAGCGCCAAAAGGAACTATTGAATGCTTCCGGATTCAGGGGGTGGCTAATGTACAGTTTGAGGACGCATTGGCCGATCGCGCTCGATCCGTAGGGCCTTAAGCATTGCAGCCTTCTCGGTCCGGGCGGCAACGTCACCCGTTGTAATAGGACGGAAGACCGTGTCGGTTTTCTCTCTAATGGGGCATTGGAACCGCTTTGAACGTTTTGACATGATCACAACCAAAGATGAACTGACGGAAGGCTGAGGCTGAGAATAGCCGCCGTACCAGCGATCAAAACAGAGGTCTCTATCAGCATGCGCATCGAGCGTCGTACTGCGTTGGCAATAAGAACGTTTTGCATTTCGGCTCCTTGTTATAATTATTTTCTAGGATTTAGGCATATTATCACGTTTTTTAGAAAACTTTCATAATATTTTTAATTATTAATTTTAGCGGTAACTTACTGTTTTGGCTCTGTCATTGGGAGAGATTGAATAGCCCCGAGTTTCGGAGAGACCTCGGGTCAGATTTTCTGCTGCTTCTCGAACTCGACGGGTGACAGCATCCCGTTCCTGACGTATTTGCGTTTCGGCTTGTAGACCATCTCGATGTAATCGAACGCGTCCTGACGTGCTTCATTGCGTGATCGGTAGACGCTGCCTGCGTCGGAACTGCGCGGGCTGCGATATCGACACAATTGCGACGTGCTAGAATGTCTACGAATGGTAGAATAGTTCGATTCCGGCGCTGGGCACCATCTTTTCTCCTAAATCATGCGGACAATGAAGCGCGACGCTGGCTTCGACCAATTCTTCGTTCAGATCGGGTTTTCGGATGAGTGTCCGCTGTGCATGCTTGGTCATTGAAGTGAAGCTTTTTGCGTGTAGTGTTTTGATCGCAACAATCTTATGGTTGTGTTTCATTAATTCGGTGCATGATCCCATCAAGATATTGATGACATTCGGAATCAAGCGTACGAATTATTGACAGATCACCTATTGATTCGAAGCGAGTCATACCGCACCTTAGATACAGCGGGATAAAGTGATCTCGTAAAAGCCGGCGTTTATTGCAATAGCAAGCTACCGAGGCGCCATGTTAAACAACGATGTGCTATTTAACACGTTCGCCCGTTCTTTCGAAGCACGGCGCGAAGTCGAGATGTCATTCTCAGAATACCTGGAAGCATGCCGGGATGATCCGCTCATGTACGCAAATGCGGCAGAGCGGCTGCTGGCAGCCATGGGTGAACCACTGCTGATCGATACGGCCAAGGACACAAGGCTTGGGCGTATCTTCATGAACCGGACCATCCGGACTTATCCGGCTTTCTCTGGTTTTTTCGGCATGGAAGAGACGATCGAACGCATCGTCGCCTTCTTCCGCCACGCGGCTCAGGGCCTGGAGGAGCGCAAGCAGATCCTCTATCTGCTCGGGCCCGTCGGCGGCGGCAAATCCTCGCTCGCCGAGCGGCTGAAGTCGCTGATGGAGGTGCATCCCGTCTATGTGCTGAAGGCCGGTAGTGAACTGAGCCCGGTCTTCGAAAGCCCGCTCAGCCTGTTCGACCCCGTCACCATGGGGGCGATGATCGAGGAACGCTATGGCATTCCGCGCCGGCGTCTGACCGGGCTCATGAGCCCCTGGTGCCTCAAGCGCCTCGAGGAATTCGAGGGCGATATTTCCCGCTTCAAGGTGGTTCGGATACAGCCTTCGCGGCTGCGGCAGATCGCCGTCGCCAAGACGGAGCCGGGCGACGAGAACAACCAGGATATTTCCTCGCTGGTCGGCAAGGTGGATATCCGCAAGCTCGAAAGCCTGGCGCAGAACGACCCCGACGCCTACAGCTATTCCGGTGCATTGAACCGCGCCAACCAGGGCATTCTCGAATTTGTCGAGATGTTCAAGGCGCCGATCAAGATGCTGCATCCGCTGCTGACGGCGACCCAGGAAGGCAACTATATCGGCACCGAAAACATCGGCGCGATACCCTTCTCCGGCATCATTCTTGCCCACTCCAACGAGTCGGAGTGGCAGACCTTCAAGTCCAACAAGAACAATGAGGCCTTCATCGACCGTATCTGCGTCGTGAAAGTGCCTTATTGCCTGCGGGTCACCGAGGAGCAGAAGATCTACGAGAAGCTGATCGAGGAATCCGAACTCAGCGACGCGCCCTGCGCGCCGTCGACGTTGGAGACGCTCGCCCGCTTCACGGTTCTGACGCGGCTTTCCAAGCATGAGAACTCGACAGCCTTCTCCAAGCTTCGGGTCTATGACGGCGAGAGCCTGAAGGAGACCGATCCGAGAGCGCGCAGCGTGCAGGAATATCGCGATACGGCCGGTGTCGACGAAGGCATGGACGGGGCTTCCACCCGTTTTGCCTTCAAGGTGCTGGCGGCGACCTTCAACTATGACACGACCGAGGTCGGCGCCGATCCGGTGCATCTGATGTACATGCTGGAGCAGGCAATCCGCCGGGAACAGCTGCCGCTTGAAACCGAGAAGCTCTATATCGAGTTCATCAAGAGCGAACTCGGACCACGCTATGCGGAGTTCATCGGCAACGAAATCCAGAAAGCCTATCTGGAATCCTATTCGGATTACGGCCAGAACCTCTTCGATCGCTATGTCGACTATGCCGACGCCTGGATCGAGGATGTCGATTTCAAGGATCCCGATACCGGCCAGCTTCTCGACCGCGAGCTTCTGAACCAGGAGCTGACCAAGATCGAAAAGCCGGCGGGTATCGCCAACCCGAAGGATTTCCGCAACGAGGTCGTCAAGTTCTGCCTGCGTGCACGGGCAGGCCACGGCGGCAAGAACCCGTCCTGGACCAGCTACGAGAAGATCCGGGAAGTCATCGAAAAGCGGATGTTCTCCCAGGTCGAGGATCTTTTGCCTGTTATCTCGTTCGGGTCCAAGAAGGACGGCGAGTCGGAGAAGAAACATGGCGAATTCGTCGAGCGCATGGTTGCGCGGGGCTATACGGAGCGCCAGGTTCGGCGGCTTGTGGAATGGTACATGCGTGTGAAACAGGCGGGATGAGCCACCAAGGAAGAAGGAATGCACATTGTTGACAGACGCCTGAACCCAGGCGGTAAAAGTCTGGAGAACCGTCAACGGTTTTTGCGTAGAGCAAAAGCGCTGGTGCAAAGAGCGGTCTATGAAGCCTCTCAAAGTCGCGACATTCAGGACATTCTGAAAGGTGGCGAAATCAGCATTCCCCTTGATGGAACCGAGGAGCCTCGGTTCCATCGCGGCCCGGAGGGCCTCAAGGAGCATATTCTTCCCGGTAACAAGGACTTCATCGAAGGCGATATCCTGCCGCGGCCGGAGGGCGGCGACGGCAGGCCGCGCGCCGGCGGTGACGGCACCGGTGAGGATGCCTTCCGCTTCATCCTGACGCGGGATGAATTCCTCGATCTCTTTCTCGACGATCTCGAACTTCCGGATCTCGCCAAACGGCGGTTGATGTCGGCGGATCAGATCAACCCGGTGCGCGCAGGCTATTCGGTGACGGGATCGCCCGCCAATTTAGCCATCAACCGCACCATGCGGCTTGCGATGATGCGCCGCGTGGCGCTGCATCGCCCGAAGCCGGAAACAGTCGAAAAGCTCATCGAAGAGGCGGAGGAATGTGAGGACGAGAAGCGCCGCGCGCAGCTCGAAGCCGAAATCAAGAGGCTGGAATCGAAGGTCCGGCGCATTCCCTATATCGATCCGATCGACATCCGCTATCGCCGTTTCGAGAATGAGCCGAAGCCGGTGGCGCAGGCCGTCATGTTCTGCCTGATGGACGTATCGGGCTCGATGACCGAGCACATGAAGGATCTCGCCAAGCGGTTCTACATGCTGCTCTACATCTTCCTGACGCGGCAGTACCGCCGTGTCGAGATCGTGTTCATTCGCCATACCGACGTTGCGGAGGAAGTGGATGAGGAGACCTTCTTCCGCAGCCCGGCGACGGGCGGCACACAGGTTTCGAGCGCTCTCGAAGCCATGCGGCGGATCGTGCGTGATCGTTTCCCCGCCTCGGACTGGAACATCTACGCAGCGCAGGCCTCGGACGGCGACAATGCCTATTCCGACAATGCGACGACGGCGGCGCTGATGACGAGCGAGATCCTGCCCGTCTGCCAGTATTTTGCTTATCTGGAAGTGGGTGAATCGCGCAGCGTCGCGATCTCCTCCGGTTCGGCGATCTGGTCGCTCTACGAGCGGATGCAGGCGGGATGGCCGGTGCTTTCCATGCGGCGGGTCAGCGATCGCAGCCAGATCTACCCGGTCTTCCACGATCTCTTCCAGCGCCGGACGGCGGAAACAAGGAGCGGCTGATGGCAAAGGCATCGATGGAGCGGCTTTTCGAGGGTGCGGACTGGGATTTCGCCACCATTCAGCGAATCCACAATGCCTGCGAAAAGATCGCCGTCAACGAGCTCGGTCTCGATGTCTATCCCAATCAGATCGAGATCATCACCGCAGAGCAGATGCTCGACGTCTATTCCTCGATCGGCATGCCGCTGTTCTACAAGCACTGGTCCTTCGGCAAGCACTTCGCCCACCACGAGGCCTTCTATCGTAAGGGCCTGCGCGGGCTTGCCTATGAGATCGTCATCAACAGCTCCCCCTGCATTTCCTATCTGATGGAGGAGAACACGGCGACGATGCAGGCGCTCGTCATCGCGCATGCCGCCTTCGGCCACAACCACTTCTTCAAGAACAACTATCTCTTCAAGCTCTGGACCGATGCCGAAGGCATTCTCGACTACCTCAATTTCGCCAAGAGCTATATCGCGCGCTGCGAGGAGCGCTACGGCCACGCCGCGGTCGAGCGCACGCTGGATGCCGCGCATGCGCTGATGTCGCATGGCGTCCATCGCTATGCCGGCAAGAAGACACCGGATCTGCGCGACGAGGAAAAGCGCGAGCGCGAGCGGCGCGAATATGACGAGAAGATTTTCAACGATCTCTGGCGCACGGTTCCGGCCGGATCGGGCAAGAAGACCCACGATCTCGATCTGGAGCGGCGGCGTTCGCTGGCGGGCCTGCCGCAGGAGAATATCCTCTATTTCCTGGAAAAGATGGCGCCGCGCCTGAAGCCCTGGCAGCGCGAGATCATCCGCATCGTGCGGCATGTCGCCCAATACTTCTATCCGCAGAGCCAGACCAAGGTGATGAACGAGGGCACGGCGACCTATGTGCACTATCGCATCATGACGCGGCTGCACGAGCTCGGCGGCATCAGCGACGGCGATTTTCTCGAGTTCCTGAAATCGCATACCAATGTGGTTTTCCAGCCGACCTTCAACGATCAGCGCTATTCCGGCCTCAACCCTTATGCGATCGGCTTTGCCATGATGCAGGATATCGAGCGCATCGTGACGCGGCCGAAGGAAGAGGATCGTCAGTGGTTCCCCGATATCGCCGGCACCGGCGATGCCATGGCAGTGCTGCGGGACCTCTGGGCGAATTATCGCGATGAGAGCTTTATTGCACAGTTCCTCAGCCCGCATCTGATGCGCAAGATGCGCATGTTCCAGTTGACGGATGATCCCGAGGAGGAAGAGGGCCTGAGGGTTGCAGCCATTCATGATGAGCGCGGCTATCGGCGTATCCGCCGCGAGCTGTCGCGGCAATATGATGTCGGCTGGATCGATCCGCATATCGAGATCGTCGATGTCGATCTTGCCGGCGACAGGCGGCTGCTGGTCAAGCATACGGTGCTGAACGGCGCGATGCTTGACGATATGGATGCCAAGCGTGTATTGCAGCACCTAGCGGACCTATGGAGCTACGACGTGCTGATGCAGGAAGTCGACCGCTCCGGCGCAGTGCTTCGCGATCATCTCGTCCATCCCCGCGCCTCGGCACTGGCGGCGTAAAAGTCCCGATCACTACGATGGTTTTTTCTGTTGGCGCTGATGGCCGCTCACTTGCGCGCCGTCTTTCTGACGCCTCAGGATCAATGATGCACCATCGCACCCAGAGACGACGCACCTACTTGGAGGGAGAGGGAAGGGTCCAGCGCGCCTTGTCGAAGACGATCGCGGTTCGGATCTGCTCCGGTGCCGTTCTGCGCAATTCCAGCTGAAGGTTGAAATTGTTGTTGCTCTGGAATTCCTTGAAAAAGGCGAGCTTGGCGCCGAAGGCCTGCAGCGTCACATCCTGGAGCGTGCCGATCGCATTCAGCGCCGCCTGGAAATCCAGCCAATGGGTCTCGTTCAGCAGCAGGACGACAGTGTCGACGAAGGTGCCGGCGATGGCCTTGCCATCGTCATTGTCGGGCATGATCACCTTGATCCGGATGGTCTCGAGTTCGCCGGTCGGCTTGCCGCGCGCGATAATGAAGAAAGAAGCCGCGTTCGGCTTGCCGTAGGCGCCCTTCTGGACGGCATAGCTGCATTCCGATGTGCCGCCGCCCAATTCGCTTTGCCGCCATTCGCCGACGGGCAGGCCGAATTTTTCGAGATCGGCGCAAAGGGTTTGACCCGATATCCGCCAGCTGCGCACGAAGGCGCTCAGCAAGGCGTCGACGGGAGCGTCCAGCAGATGCGATCTTTTTGCCGAAGATTTTTGAGCGGCGGCATCGGCCGTCGGCTTTATACGATCGTGCCTTGGCGCTCCGGTTGCTGTCGCCGGCGCATGTTCGGCTGGCGTGTTTGCCGTGGCGACGCGCGCCGGCTGCTGCGCCTGGGCGGATATCGGCGGCAGAGGTGCGGCCTGCTGTTCCTGTTGGGGAAACAGGTTGAGATGGTAGCGGCTGTCCAGCGCCTTGAGGTTACGCATGTCGTTGGCAAGGAGCGCGGTCGTCAGGATGATCGAACCGATGACAACAGCTGTAACCCAGAAGACAGCCCTACTTTTCTTGCGAGGTGGCGCCACCGACATGGTTCAGATCTCAGCTACTCCCGAGGAAACCTGCTGGCCGCGGTAACTGTATGTTGCGCAGCCAATACGTGGCTACAGCATATGCGTTTATGAACGATTGATCATTCTAATGTTTCTTTGTCAATTCATGACCTTGCCCAGCGCGCCGTGGCCCTTCGGGCTCACTTTTTGCGTTTCAGGTCCTTGGTTTTCGCACCTCGTCGCCGCTTCAGGCGAAATAGGTTTTGAGCGCCTTGACCGTCGCGGCATCCGTGCGGCGCGCTGATGGCGCCGAGAAGCCGAGGGCGACGACGCGCTCGTCCGGCTCGGCAAAGGCTGCGGAGCAGGAGGCATGGATCTCGCTGATCTGCAGGCGTGGCCATAGCTGACCGACGGTTGCGAGCGTGACGCCGGAGCCGGGCATGATGGAGATCCGACCGGCCGCTGCCGCAATCGCCTGTTCAAGCATGTCGACGCCTTCCGCGGCGGTCTTGGCGCCACCCGACGTCAGGATGCGTTCGAAACCGAGCTTGACGGCCATTTCCACAGCCTCGGCGACATCAGGGACAAGATCGAAGGCGCGATGCAACGTCGTGCCGAGACCTTTTGCATGGGCGGTGAGGATGGCAAGCGCATCAAAATCCAATCGGCCGTCCGGCAGGGAGGCTCCGAGCACGACGCCCGGCAGCCCGGTATTGCGGGCCGCATCGATGTCGCGCTTCATGACGTCGAGCTCATCGGCCGAATAAACGAAGCTGCCGGCGCGCGGGCGGATGATGGCGTAGGTGGGAATGGGCATCTTCGCGGCCTCTACCATCAGCCCGGCGCTTGGCGTCAAGCCGCCGACGGCGAGTGCGCTGCAAAGCTCGATACGATCGCCGCCGCCCTCGACGGCGGCCTTCAGGCCGGAAATATCTTCGACGCAGACCTCAAGCAGCATGATCGCGCTCTCCGGCATATTGCAGGCCCAGCAGGGCGGCGCCGATGAGGCCCGGTTCCAGCTTGCACTGACTGGGGACGACGAGCGGCCGGCCGAACTTGCGCAGGATGCGGGCGCGTACCGCTTCATCCAGGCGCGCCAGCAGCGGTTCGACGTTGGAAAGACCGCCGCCGACCGGAACGATGGTCGCGCCTGTTATGTTGACCGTCAAAGCGAGCGGCGAGGCGACCAGATCGACCATGACGTCGATCGTGCGTTCCGCGCGCTCATCGCCCTTTAGCCATTGGTCGATGATCTCCTCGCTGGAAAGGTCCAGGCCATGAAGCGTCTTGTGCAGGCGTTCGATGCCGCGGGCACCGCCGACCGTATCGACGCAGCCCTTCTGGCCGCAGCCGCAGGGATAGGCGGGGATGGCGATCGGCGGATTGCCGGCGAAGGATGCGATGATGGGACCATGGCCCCATTCCCCGGCAAAACCGCCGGCGGCGTTGACCAGCCGGCCGTCGGCCACCAGGCCGCCGCCGACGCCGGTGCCGAGAATGGCGCCGAAGACGATGCGATGGCCGCGGCCGGCGCCGGACATGGCTTCGGCCATGGCGAAGCAATCGGCATCATTGGCGATCAGTACGGGATAGCCGAGTTCCGCTTCCAGATCGGCGGCAAGGTGGCGGGCGTGAATGCAAGGGATATTGGCGCAGGTCAGCGCCTGCGTATCGGAATCGACCACGCCGGCAATGGAGAAGGAGAGGCAATCCGGCTTTTCGCCCGCCTCCGCGATGACATCGCGCAGGACTGCGACGAATTCGGCAAAATCATGCTTGGGCGTGGGGCGCCGTGCCAGCGGGACGATATCCGTCATGGAACGGGCGATGCCGCCCTTGATGGCGCTGCCGCCGATGTCGAAGGAAACGATCATGAATATCGACCCGCTGGAAACATGCGGCCTTGCTTGCACCCTTTGCCGATCTTTGCAAGATCAATCCTTGCCGGGACGCGCCATCGTCAATCGGCCGGCAGCGTGATCCTGGCTTCGAAACCATCGGTCCTGCCGGTGGCCGGCGAAAACAGATCGAGATGCCCGCCGATC
Source organism: Rhizobium sp. KNZ2-6A (assembly GCF_056755475.1). NCBI lineage: Bacteria > Pseudomonadati > Pseudomonadota > Alphaproteobacteria > Hyphomicrobiales > Rhizobiaceae > Rhizobium > Rhizobium sp. KNZ2-6A. The sequence goes on from NZ_JBNDIC010000049.1 coordinate 9,499, forward strand.
TGCTCGACGATACGCTCGACGATCGAGAGGCCGAGGCCGGAGCCGGCCGCTTTCGTCTTGCCGCGCCGAAAACGCTTCTTCAGGCCGGCAAGGTCATTTGTGGAAAGCACGGTGCCAGCATTGACGACGCGGATGGCGCGGTCATCGACCTGGACCGTCACTTCATCATCGTCCGGGCCATGGATCAACGCATTTTCGATAAGATTGCGCATGACGATGGCAAAGGCGTCGATATCGACATTACGGATCAGTTTCGCCTTTGCGTCATTTTCCAACTGGACGCGGCCGGCCGTGGCGGTGTCGCGGTCATAGTCGCCGATGACGGTTTCGATGATGGCCACCAGGTCGGCCGGTTTGTCGCCGGCGCCGATGCCGGCTTGAGCGCGGGAGAGCTGCAGCAGTTTTTCCGCCAGCCGTCCCAGATTGGAAAGCGATGTCTCGATGCGGCCGGCGCGGTCTGTCAGAGGCCCTTGCGGCAGTTCGGCGATCAGGCGCTGGGTCTGGGCGAGCGCGCCGGCGATCGGGGTGCGCAGCTCATGGGCGCTGTTGGCGGTGAATTCCCGCTCGGCTTCGAGGGCCAGGCGCAGCCGGTCGAGCAGGAGATTGACGGAACGCGCAATCGGCTGCAGCTCACGCGGCAGCGTCTCGCTGTCCAATGGCGCCATATTGCCGCTGTCCTTGGTGGCTATCTGCGATCGCAGGCGGTCGATGGGCCTGAGCGACCGGCCGACGACGAAGCCGATGGCGACGATGCTGGCGGGAATGAGGGCAAGCAGCGGCCAGAGCAAGGCAACGCCGCTTTCGCGGGATGCTTCGCGGCGATTCTTGAAGGCATCCGCGACATGCAGGAAGATCGTGCCGTCAGCCGATGATTCCGTGTAGATCCGGTATCGCGGCGTATTGTGGAAGCCGATCTGCAGCGGCACGTCGTAAGCTGTAGCCGGGGCATCGTGGGAGTGCAGGATGACCTTGCCGTTCGCATCCAGCACCTGATAGGTCAGATACTCGCGGTTCAGCCCCTTGTTGAGCTCTTCCAGGCTTTGCGGATCGCCCGAATGGTCGCGATTGGCAAGATCGTCAAGCACCAGCGGCATCAGCCGTTCGGCGGTTTCCTGCAATGCGCCGTCGAAGGTCTCGGAGAGCTCCTTGTTCACCACATAGACGCCGATGCCGACCGCAATCAGCCAGAAGACGACGACGGTCCCGGTGAGTGCAGTGATCAGGCGACGGGTGATGCTGGCGCGGCTTGGGCCCTTCTGCTGCGTCATCGTTCACCCAGGCAATAGCCGACGCCACGTGCCGTCCGGATCCGGTCCCTGCCGATCTTCTTGCGCAGGCGGCTGACATAGACTTCCACCGTATTGCTCTCTATCTCGGAGCCGAAGGCATAGAGCGCTTCTTCTATCTTGTCTTTCGAGACGATGGCGCCGGGCCTTGCAACCAGCAGGTCGAGCACGGCCCATTCGCGCCCGGTCAGCACCACATCCTTGCCTTCCAGCCGAACCCGCCGCTGCGGCTGGTCGATTTCGAGGTCTGCAAAGCGGATGGTCGGCTGTGGGCTGCCGGTATAGCGGCGGGCTACCGCCAGGATGCGGGCCGTGAGCTCGCCGAGATTGAACGGCTTGACGAGATAGTCGTCGGCGCCGCTGTTCAATCCCTCGATGCGATCGGAAATCTGGTCGCGCGCCGTGAGGATGATGACGGGTGTTTCGTCGGGCCTGCGGCGCAGCCGCTTCAGGAAATCGATGCCGCTGCCGTCGGGAAGCTGCAGGTCCAAAAGGACAAGGCCATACTGCACGGCGCTGGTAACCTCATCGGCATCGGTGAGATTCCTGACCCAATCAACAGCGTGCGGGCCTGCCGCGATATGGTCGCGAACCGCGCTGCCGATCGTGTCGTCGTCCTCTACCAGAAGAATGCGCACCTGCACCTCTCAACTATTGAACGTGCCTCAGTTAATGCCGACGAAGCTATCGGGTCAATAACGGCCGAAATAAGCCACGCCTGGATGCACAGTTCTTGAGATATCCGTCCGCCGAAAACGTTCCCGCTGCCTATGGACAGACAGGAACGCGATGGTTACTTGTTTGCGCGGAGAACGAAGCGGCCGCCGGATGGCCGCCATAGGCCATTGGAGGATGCTCGGTCATGTTGAAGGGAATTTCGCCGCTGTTGAATGCGGATGTGCTCTATGCGCTGAAATCGATGGGACATGGCGACATGCTCGTCGTGGTCGATACGAATTTCCCGGCGGAAGCCATCGCAAGCCAGACGGTTCTGGGTGAGCTTCTGCGCATCGACAACGTGCCGGCCGCCGACGCAGTTGCCGCGATCTTGTCATTGATGCCGCTCGATACATTCATCGACGATGCCGCAACGCGCATGGAAGTGGTCGGCGCGCCTGACGAAGTGCCGCAGGTTCAGCGTGAGGTTCAGGCTGCGATCGACAAGGCCGAGGGCAAGCATTGGCCGCTGATCTCGGTCGAGCGCTACGCTTTCTATGAGCGCGCCAAGAATGCCTACTGCGTCATCCAGACCGGCGAACTCCGTTTCTACGGTTGTTTCACCTTGACCAAGGGCGTCATCCCGCCGGAAACTGAGTGATCCGATATTCGGATAACAGCGCTGTTTCGATAAAGGAATGCGATGGCGAGAAAGCTGGATTCCCAGGGGCGGCTTGACGATGCGGCGCGGGCCGGCTGGCTCTATTACGTTGCCGGCCGGACGCAGGACGAGATTGCAGTCGCAATGGGAATCTCCCGCCAGTCGGCGCAGAGGCTGGTGTCGCTCGCCGTTGCCGAACGGCTGATCAAGGTGCGGCTGGATCACCCGATTGCCGCCTGTCTGGAATATGCCGTGGCGCTGAAAGCGAAATTCGGCCTCCGGCATGTCGATGTCGTGCCGAGCGATCCGGACAGCACCTCCTCCACCATCGGCATTGCCGAAGCCGGGGCCGCCGAAATCGAACGCTGGCTGCGGCGCAGCGATCCGATCGTATTGGCGATCGGCACAGGCCGCACGCTGAAGGCCGCGGTCGATCAACTGCCGGCCATCGAATGTCTGCAGCACCGGGTGGTGTCGCTGACCGGCAATATCGGGCCGGACGGTTCAGCCGCCTATTACAACGTCATTTTCAGCATGGCCGATGTCATCAAGGCGCGGCATTTTCCGATGCCGCTGCCGGTGCTGGTGTCGTCGGCTGAAGAACGCGAACTGTTGCATGCGCAGGCGCTGGTGCGCTCGACACTGGATATCAGCGCCCAGGCCGACGTGACCTTCGTCGGTATCGGCGAAATGGGCATCGAAGCGCCGCTCTGCCTCGACGGCTTCCTCGAGAGAGAGGAGATGCTGGCGCTGATGAACCGCGGCGCCGCCGGCGAGATCTGCGGCTGGCTTTTCGATGGCGATGGCAAGCTGATGCCCGATGATGTCAACGATCGCGTCGCCAGTGCGCCGATACCGTCCCGGGACACCTGTTCGGTCATTGGAATCGCCAAGGGAAGACGCAAGTTCGAGGCGATCAAGGCTGCGGTTGCCGGCCGGCAAATCAACGGTTTGATCACCGACGAGGCAGTTGCTGAATTTTTGCTCAGGGACTGAGCAAAAAATTTTTCCATAAAAACAAAGAGATGAGTTGCTTGCTCGGCAATGCAGCAACGAATCCGCATTGACATTTTGTCGCAATAAGTGAGTAATTGCCCACGAGCAAAGCGAATGCTCATTTTAGTCTTCTGGGAGGAAGATATGAAATTGAAAACTTTATTGCTGAGCGCCTGCTCGGCGCTGATGTTTGCCGGCCTGGCGTCCGCGGAAACCCTCACGATTGCGACGGTCAATAACGGCGACATGGTTCGTATGCAGAAGCTTACGGACGATTTCAAAGCCAAGAACCCCGGTATCGACCTGCAATGGGTTACGCTTGAAGAAAACGTATTGCGCCAGAAGGTTACGACCGACATCGCCACCAAGGCCGGCCAATACGACGTGCTGACCATCGGCACTTATGAAGTGCCGATCTGGAGCAAGCTCGGCTGGCTTGCGTCGCTCGACAAGCTTTCCGCCGACAAGGATTATGCGGCGGACGACCTTCTTCCGGCCATTCGCAGTGGTCTGACCACCGACGGCAAGCTTTATGCGGCACCGTTCTACGGCGAAAGCTCGATGGTGATGTATCGCAAGGACCTGTTCGAGAAGGCCGGTCTGAAGATGCCGGACGCCCCGACCTGGGACTTCGTCGCCGATGCAGCCCGCAAGATCACCGACAAGGAGCATGAAGTCTACGGCATCTGCCTTCGCGGCAAGGCAGGCTGGGGCGAGAACATGGCATTCCTGACGGCGATGTCGAATTCGTTCGGCGCGCGCTGGTTCGACGAGAAGTGGAAGGCACAGTTCGACCAGCCGGAATGGAAGGACACGCTGAGTTTCTACGTCAAGCTGATGAAGGATGCCGGCCCTCCGGGCGCTTCCTCCAACGGCTTCAACGAAAACCTGGCCCTGTTCCAGTCCGGCAAGTGCGGCATGTGGATCGACGCGACGGTTGCAGCCTCCTTCGTCTCCGATCCGAAGGAATCGAAGGTCGCCGACAAGGTCGGCTTCGCTCTGGCGCCGGACAAGGGCCTCGGCAAGCGCGGCAACTGGCTCTGGGCATGGAACCTCGCCATCCCGGCTTCGTCGAAGAAGACCGAAGCCGCGGAGAAGTTCATTTCCTGGGCCACCAGCAAGGAATACACCAACCTTGTCGCACAGAAGGAAGGCTGGCTGAACGCACCTCCCGGCACCCGTACGTCGCTCTATGCGAGTGCGGACTACCAGAAGGCAGCGCCTTTCGCGAAGATGACGCTCGACTCGATCAACTCGGCTGATCCGACGCATCCGACCGTCAAGCCGGTTCCCTATGTCGGCGTCCAGTTCGTCGCCATCCCTGAGTTCCAGGGCATCGGCACGGCTGTCGGTCAGCAGTTCTCGGCTGCTCTTGCCGGCCAGATCTCGGTCGATCAAGCGCTCAAGGCTGCCCAGCAGCTGACGGAACGCGAAATGAAGAAGGCCGGCTATCCGAAGTAAGGGCCTTCGAAGCTAAGGAAAGCGGTGCACCCTCTCGAGCACCGCTTCCCCCTAGGCCGCCGAGCGCCGAACTGCCCTTGGCGGCCCTTTTTGTTTCAGCCGGTCCGCGGCCATCCCCTCCTTTTAAAAGATAGGTCGGTACTTGCCATGGCAACGTTGCACACCCGTTCCACCGCACGCGTCATGATGGCGCCTTCAGTTCTGCTTCTTTTCGCGTGGATGATCGTCCCGCTCGTGATGACGATCTATTTCTCGACGCTGAACTACAATCTGCTGAACCCCGGCGCGCATGATTTCATCGGCTGGCTCAACTACGAATATTTCATCACCGACCCGGCCTTCATAAGCTCGTTGATCGTGACGCTCCTGCTTGTCGGCGGTGCGCTGCTCATCACCGTCATCGGCGGCATTGCGCTGGCGCTCCTTCTCGATCAGCCGATCTTCGGCCAGGGCATCGTGCGCATGCTGGTGCTTGCACCCTTTTTTGTGATGCCGACGGTCGCCGCCCTCATCTGGAAGCACATGTTCATGAACCCGGTGAACGGGCTTCTGGCGCATCTCTTCAAATTTTTCGGGCTTGATCCGCTGACCTGGCTGGAGACGGTTCCGCTTCTGTCGATCATCATCATCATCGCCTGGCAATGGCTGCCTTTTGCGACGCTCATCCTGCTGACCGCCTTGCAGTCGCTGGATGAGGAGCAGAAGGAAGCCGCCGAGATGGATGGCGCCGGGCCGGTTTCGAAGTTCATCTACATCATCCTGCCGCATCTGGCCCGCGCCATCACCGTGGTGATCCTGATCGAGACGATCTTCATGCTGTCGGCCTTCGCCGAGATCCTCGTCACCACCAATGGCGGGCCAGGGACGGCGACGACGAACCTCACTTATCTCGTCTATTCGCAGATCGTTCTGTCGCAGGACGTCGGCGGCGCATCGGCGGGCGGTATCATCGCCGTCATCCTCGCCAATATCGTCGCGATCTTCCTGATGCGCGCGGTCGGCAAGAACCTGGAGGCTTGAGATGGCACGCAAAGTCACTACGCAACGCAAGATCGTCGTATCGGTCGCCGCCTGGGTCGTGGCGCTCCTCATCTTCTTCCCGATCCTGTGGACGATCCTGACGAGCTTCAAGACGGAGGGCGATGCCATCGCCTCGCCGCCGCAATTCCTCTTCTTCCACTGGACGCTGGAGAATTATTTCGAGGTGCAGTCACGCTCGGATTACTTCCTCCACTTCGGCAACTCGGTCATCATCGCCTTCGGTTCGACCATTCTCGGCCTGCTCGTTGCAGTACCGGCCGCCTGGGCCATGGCTTTCTCGCCGACCAAGCGGACCAAGGACGTCCTAATGTGGATGCTGTCGACGAAGATGATGCCGCCTGTCGGCGCCTTCATCCCGATCTATCTGCTGTTCCAGAGCTTCGGTCTCCTGAACGACCAGTTCGCCAGCCGGCTGGGCATGGTGATTGTCCTGATGCTCATCAACCTGCCGATCATCGTCTGGATGCTCTATACTTACTTCAAGGAAATCCCCGGTGAAATCCTCGAAGCGGCCCGTATGGACGGTGCGACGCTGGCAAAGGAGATCATCTACGTCCTGACGCCGATGGCGATCCCCGGCCTTGCCTCGACGATGCTGCTCAACATCATCCTCGCCTGGAACGAGGCCTTCTGGACGCTCAATCTCTCCGCCGTCGACGCGGCGCCGCTGAGCACCTTCATCGCCTCCTATTCCAGTCCGGAGGGCCTGTTCTATGCCAAGCTTTCGGCGGCATCGACCATGGCGATCGCTCCGATCCTGATCCTCGGCTGGTTCAGCCAGAAACAACTCGTTCGCGGCCTCACCTTCGGCGCGGTTAAGTAAGGAAGACAAGCATGGGTAGCATTGTTCTCAGACAAGTTTCCAAGGTCTTCGGCGAAGCCAAGGTCATTCCTTCCATCGACCTCGAGATCGACAATGGCGAGTTCGTCGTCTTCGTCGGCCCGTCCGGCTGCGGCAAGTCGACGCTGCTGCGGCTGATCGCCGGCCTCGAAGACGTCTCGGGCGGCCAGATCCTCATCGACGGCAAGGACGGTACCAATCTGAAGCCCTCCGACCGCGGCCTGGCCATGGTGTTTCAGTCCTACGCGCTTTATCCGCATATGAGCGTGCGCAAGAACATCGCCTTTCCGCTGAAGATGGCGAACATGCCGCAGGCGGAGATCGACAAGAAGGTGGCGGACGCCGCGCGCGTCCTCAACCTGACTGATTATCTGGAGCGCAAGCCGCGCCAGCTTTCCGGCGGCCAGCGCCAGCGTGTCGCCATCGGCCGCGCCATCGTGCGTCAGCCGGCGGCCTTCCTCTTCGACGAGCCCTTGTCGAACCTCGATGCCGCACTGCGCGTCAACATGCGCCTCGAGATCAGCGAGTTGCATCAGCAGCTGAAGACGACGATGGTCTATGTGACGCATGATCAGGTGGAAGCCATGACCATGGCCGACAAGATCGTCGTGCTCAACCGCGGCAATATCGAGCAGGTGGGCTCGCCGCTGGAGCTCTATCGCTCTCCGCGCAACCTCTTCGTCGCCGGTTTCATCGGTTCGCCGAAAATGAACTTCGTCAAGGGCGCCTATGCCCAGAGCCTCGGCGGCGACACGATCGGCGTGCGGCCGGAACATACCCTGCTGTCGACCACTGCGGGCGACTGGCAAGGCAAAGTGCTTGTGGCGGAGCATCTCGGCTCCGACACCTTCCTGCACATCGACGTCGATGGGATCGGCACGGTGACGGCACGCGGTTCGGGCGATTTCCCGGCCCGGGCCGGCGATACCGTCTACCTGACGCCCGACAAGGCGCATATTCATCGGTTCAACGCCGAAGGGTTGTCGATCTGAGCCAAAAGCCGAGGCCGTGCGCGCTTGGGTGGGCACGGCCAGCGCATTTCCGCCGGTCCGCATTGATCTCTGCGGACGGCAAGCATATTAGCCGGCGCGCTCTTCCCAAGCCGCCCGGCGCCAGAGACCCTTCAGAAGGACGAGAGACATGACGTGCAAATTATCGCTCGCAACTCTTCAGCAGGCGGCGGCAAAGGCGGCCATTGCTGCTTACGATCCGAAATCGCTTTCGGCGGGCATCGTGCATTTCGGTGTCGGTAATTTCCATCGCGCCCATCAGGCGGTTTATCTCGACGATCTTTTCAATGCCGGAGAGGCCCATGACTGGGCGATCATCGGCGCGGGCGTGCTGCCGTCCGATGCGGCCATGCGGGAAAAACTTGCAGCACAGGATTTTCTGACGACCGTGGTCGAGCAGGACAATAATCGCACGGCCGCGCGCGTGACCGCGCCGATGATCGACATCCTGCCGGTGGGCGACGCCAAGGCCGTCATCGCCAAGCTTGCCGACCCGACGATCCGCATCGTTTCGATGACGATCACCGAGGGTGGCTACTTCATCGATGCCTCGGGCAAGTTCAACCCCTCTCATCCGGCGATCGCCGCCGATGGGCAGAACCCGGATACCCCGAAGACGGTGTTCGGCCTGATCGTTGCCGGCCTCAAGGCGCGCCGGGCCGCCGGTCTGCCGCCCTTCACCGTCATGTCCTGCGATAACATCCCCCACAATGGCGGCGTCACCAAAGCCGCCGTCATCGGTACGGCGAAGCTTTCCGACCCGGCCTTCGCCGAATGGATCGCGGCAAACGTCGCCTTCCCGAACGGCATGGTCGACCGCATCACGCCGGCAACCGGCACGCGCGAGATCGATCTCTTGAAAGAGGTCTTCGATATCGAGGACAACTGGCCCGTCTATTGCGAAGAGTTCAAGCAGTGGGTGTTGGAGGATAATTTCCCCGCAGGCCGCCCGGCGCTGGAAAAGGTGGGCGTCACCTTCGTGCCCGACGTGACGCCTTATGAGCATATGAAGATCCGCATCCTCAATGGCGGCCATGCGGCGATTGCCTATCCGGCGGCGCTGATGGATATCCATTTCGTGCATGAGGCCATGGAAGAGCCGCTGATCCGCGCCTTCCTCGCCAAGCTCGAAAACGATGAGATCATCCCTGTGATCCCGCCGGTGCCGAACACGGTGCTTGCGGATTACTTCAAGCTGATCGAGCGGCGCTTCTCCAATCCGAAGATCGCCGATACCATTCCGCGCCTCGCACAGGACGGCTCCAACCGCCAGCCGAAGTTCATCCTGCCGTCCACGGCCGATCGGCTCCGCCGCGGCGAGGATATCATCGGCCTCGCGCTCGTCTCCGCCCTCTGGTGCCGCTATTTTGCGGGCAAGAGCGACAGCGGCAAGGAGATCGTCTTCAACGATGCCAGTGCCGATCGGCTGCATGAAGCAGCCCTCAAGGCAAAGGACGATCCCAATGCCTTCCTCGTCTTCGATGATATTTTCGGCGATGTCGCCAAATCCGATCTCTTCCGCAAGCGCTTCGCGCATGCACTGAAAACGCTGTGGGAAAAGGGTACCCGCGTCACCCTGCAGCTATACTTGGACAACAAACTCGCGGAATAATTTCAAGCGGCCGGACTTCTCCTGTTCCGGCCGTTTTCCATTGCCCTGCCGGTAAATCAGGCGGGCGGGACAACAACAGAATTCGGGTTGGATCTGTGATGACGGGTGCGGAAACAGGGCTCGTAATCTTCGATTGCGATGGCGTGCTTGTCGATAGCGAGCCGCTGTCGGTCGGTGTGCTCATCCAGGCGATGCGTGATGTCGGCGTCGAGATGAGCGAGGAGGATGTCTATAGCCGCTTCCTCGGCAAGAGCCTGGCGACGCTCGTCGACACGATGCAGACGGAGTTCGATGTCTTCATCGACCAGCCATTCCTTGATCGCATCCGCAACGATCTCTACGAGCGCTTCAAGCATGAGCTGAAGCCGATCGACGGCATTGCAGCGACGCTGGATGCGCTCAAGCTTCCACGCTGTGTCGCCTCGTCGAGCCAGCTCGAGCGCATCCGCCTTTCGCTCGGCGTGACCGGCCTTCTCGACAGGCTGGAGCCGAATATCTTCAGCGCCACCATGGTCAAACGCGGCAAGCCCGCGCCGGATCTCTTCCTTTATGCCGCTGAAAAGATGGACGTGCCGCCAAAGGATTGCATCGTGGTGGAGGACAGCCCGGCGGGCATCACGGCGGCGCGCGCGGCCGGCATGACGGTCTTTGCCTTCACCGGCGGTTCGCATGCGCATTCACCGAGTTATCGGGCTGAGTTGGAGCAGCTTTCGCCGGAAGTCGTGTTTGACGCGATGCCGGAATTGATACAACTTATCCGCAACAAGACATAAGTGGTCGGGACCTCTTTTGCATGCGTGATCACGTGGTTGCGGTCGATATCGGCACAAGTAGCGCACGCGCCGGTGTCTTCACGGCGAGCGGCTCACTGCTGGGGAAAAGCGAACATCCGATCCTGATGAATCGCCCGCGTGAAAACCACGCCGAGCATGATTCAGAAGATATATGGGCAGCCGTCTGCACCGCAGTTCGCGCTGCGGTGAAGGCTGCCGGCGTCGATGCATCCGCGATCGGCGCGATCGGTTTCGATGCGACCTGCTCATTGGTCGTGCGTGATCGCGATGGCGCGCAGCTCACCGTTTCCACGGATGGCGAGAACCGGTTCGACACCATCGTCTGGCTTGATCACCGCGCGCTTGCCGAGGCGGATTATTGCACCGCGACGAAGCATGAGGTTCTGGATTATTCCGGCGAGTTCATGTCGCCGGAAATGGAAATGCCCAAATTGATGTGGCTGAAGGAGAACCTGCCGGAAAGCTGGGCTGAGGCCGGCTACTTCTTCGATCTTGCCGATTTCATGACGTGGAAGGCGACCGGCTCGCTTGCCCGGTCGCGCTCCACCTTGGTGGCGAAATGGAACTATCTCGCGCATCGCGAGCCTGGCTGGCAAGCCGATTTTCTCAATGTGATCGGGCTTGGCGACCTGCGCGAGCGCGGTAGCCTGCCCGAAGAGAGTGTCGCCGTCGGCGGGAGTATCGGCACATTGACGGCCGAGGCGGCGGAAGCGCTTGGGCTCGATCGCGCCTGCCATGTCGGCGCTGGTATGATCGATGCCTATGCCGGCGCGCTGGGTGCGCTTGCCGCCCATGCCGGCGATGCCGGCATGCTGGAACATCAACTGGCGCTGATTGCCGGAACCTCGAGCTGCGTCGTTTCCTTCGCGCGCGAACGCAAGCGCAGCACCGGCATGTGGGGACCTTATTACGAGGCGGTCTTTCCTGGCATGTGGCTTGCCGAGGCCGGGCAATCGGCAACGGGTGCGCTGCTCGATCATATCGTCAGCATGCATGCCGCCGGCGGGCCTCCGACGGCGGCGTCGCATGACCGCATCGTCCGGCGGATCGCCGAGTTGCGGCTTGCCGAGGGCGATTCCCTCGGCGGGCGCATCCACGTGCTGCCCGACTTTCACGGCAATCGCTCGCCGTTTGCCGATCCGCATGCATTGGGCGTCATCAGCGGCATGACGCTGGATGCTTCCTTTGACGGTCTCTGCCGGCTTTACTGGCGCACCAGCGTCGGCATCGCGCTCGGCATCCGTCACATCCTGGAGCGAATGAGGGATTACGGCTATGTGCCCGACACGTTGCATGTGGCCGGCGGCCATGTGAAGAATTCGCTGCTCATGGAGCTTTATTCCGACGTGACCGGCTGCAAGGTCGTGATCCCGAAGATGAACGAGACCGTGCTTCTGGGCACGGCGATTGCCGCTTCCGTCTCCTGCGGCCTGCATGAAAACCTGGGCGCTGCCGGCGGTGCCATGTATCCGGGCGGCCACGAACGGCTTCCGAACCCAGAAAAGAAGGCATTCTACGACCGCGATTACCGACGCTTCCTCGCCATGTACCGCCACCGGGCGGAACTGGAAGCTATGGAATAGGATGGCTTACCGGAGCGGCGCGTGGGCAAACATGCCCTGAAGCTCTTCTATGCGGCGAATTCTGGTTTCCGCAGTCTCACCGGCCGCTTGAATGACGGCTGAGGCCAGATATTCCAGCAGCGACATTATGGCTGCGAGGCTTTCGCGGTTATTGGCCCGTTGCGGCGGCAGGGACAGCGTGATGTTTGCGAATTCATGCGCCCATTCGGTAAATTGGCCCGTTACCAGCAGCACCTTGCATCCGGACCGGCGCGCGGAGCGGGCCAGCAGGCGAGACGAAACGAAGCGCGGCGAATCGATGATGACGAGCAGTCCGTCTTCGGATCGCTCGCCCAACAGTTCGATATAGCTGCCATTGGCTCCGTCGAGAAACAGAACCTGATCGCGGGCAAGGGTCAGGCGGTCACAGAAATGGCGGCCAATCCCCGCAAGGCTGGGATGGGCGGCGACGAAGACGTTGCTAGAGGACAGGATGGCCGTGGTCGCCTCCTGCCATTGCGGCTGGTGGGCGAGGTTGTAGATATGCCGCAGCATTTCTACCTGTTCGGCGATCTGGGTCGCAAGCGGACGACCTTCGCTGGCATCCTTCTGAAGCTGCTCGAGAATGTTAGGCAGTGATGACGAAGGCGCGGGCGCATTTTCCTTGAGATGAACCTTGATCCCATCCAGGCCATGATAGCCGAGAGACCGCAGGAACCGTCCTACCGTCATCGGGCTCAATTCCAGCCTGTCGGCGACCGAGGAAGCGGTTTCGAACGGTAGTTCATTCAGATGCTCTGAGAAATACTTAGCAATTCTTCGCTCGGCCGGCGTGCCGATCTTGATATATTGTCTAAGTTTCTGGCTAAGGTCTTCCAAATTTTTATGCCTCGTCGATGGTCTTTCCGATGTTCGCTTGCGCCATTTCCTGGTTCAATCGCTCATTCAAATCTAATCGAGCGGCTGGTCTTGTTTCGATTGTTGTTCTTAATGTGGCGAACAGGATATATTAGGGTAAAATATATTACAATAATTCAAATTTTTAATTGAACACATTTCATACACCGACGCGAGATATTGATATCGGTGCAACCACTTCCTAGGTGTCCACTGTCATCAAAGAGGTCCACCGAATGATTGTTCTTGCTGCACGTCTTTCCCTTACCAATCTCTTCGCGCCGGAGACGCGCAAGGTTTTCTGGAAGGTTCTGGGCCTGACTTTACTGGCGCTTGTAGCACTCTGGTTTGCGCTGCGCGGCGTGTTCAATTCTTTCGTCCTGCCCTGGTTGCAGGGCTTCATACCATCGACGGCGGACTGGACGGGCTTGCTTACGCTCTTCCTTGCCATTTTCGCGGGGATTGCTTTGGCACTGGCGATGGCGTTGCTGATCTCGCCGGTGACGGCGTTGATCGCAGGCCTCTTTCTCGATGATGTCGCCGAGGTGGTGGAGCGGCGCGACTATCCGGGCGATGCGCCCGGAACGGCGATGCCGGTCGCAGCTGCAATGAAGAGCTCCGTGCGGTTTCTCGGCGTCGTCATTGTTGGCAATATCGTGGCGCTGTTTCTGCTGTTCATTCCAGGCGTCAACTTGGTCGCGTTCTTCCTGGTGAACGGCTATCTGCTCGGCCGGGAGTTTTTCGAATTCGCGGCCATGCGTTTCCGCTCGCCGAACGAGGCGCGCGAATTCCGCGTCAAGCACGCGTTCACGGTCTTCCTCGCCGGCCTGGTGATCGCGGCCTTTCTGGCGATCCCGGTTCTCAACCTGCTGACGCCGCTGTTTGCCGCGGGCATGATGGTGCATCTGTACAAGCTGATCTCGCATAAGGAGACGAGCGTGCGCCTTCGATAGGTTCAGCCTGCCGCTTCCACGCCGATGACCTGAGCCGGCAGTTCGACCAGAGGGGCAGGGATATCCCAGGTCTTTTCCGGCGAACGACAGAGGTCGGCAATGACACAGCGTTCGCATTCCGGTTTGCGCGCCTTACAGACATAGCGGCCGTGCAGGATCAGCCAATGATGCGCATGATAGAGATATTGATCGGGGATGATCTTCATCAGCCGCTGCTCGACTTCGTCAGGCGTTTTGCCTGGCGCCAGCAGCAGCCGGTTGGCGATGCGAAAGATGTGGGTGTCGACGGCGAGCGTCGCCTGGCCGAAAGCCATGGACAGCACGACATTCGCGGTCTTGCGGCCGACGCCCGGCAGGGTCATCAGCTCTTCGCGCGTCCGCGGCACCTCGCCGCCGAAATCCGTTATCAGCTTTTCAGACAGGGCGACAACGTTCTTCGCCTTGTTGCGGTAAAGGCCGATCGTCTTGATGTATTCGCGGATGCGCTCCTCGCCGAGATCGAGCATCTTCTGCGGGGTATCGGCGACGGCGAAGAGGGCGCGCGTCGCCTTGTTGACGCCAACATCGGTCGCCTGCGCTGACAGCGCCACCGCGACGACGAGCGTGAAGGGATTGACATGCTCCAGCTCGCCCTTCGGCTCCGGCCGCTGGACGGAGAAGCGGCGGAAGATCTCTTCCAGATCGGCCTTGGAATAGAGGCTCTTTCCGGTCGGCTTGCGGCCTGCGGTCGCATTTGACTTTTTCGCGGTTTGGGCGCTGGATTTGATCTTGGGATTTGCCATGAACGACCTATACTCAACTCCTATGACGGAACGCAACGCCGATAGGGCGGCAGACGGTAACAGGCCGGTCTTCGCTGCCGAATTGTTCCCTCATCGCTCGCTGGGGCGAAAGGGGTTCAGGGTCATGCTGGCCTTGGCGGGCGGCTTCTGTCTCATCTATAGCGTCCTGTTCATTATCCGCGGTGCATGGCCGATCGGCATCTTCTTCGGCGCCGATCTCGTCCTGCTCTATGGCGCCTTCTGGCTGAATTACCGTTCGGGCCGCGTGCGGGAAGAGGTCACCGTGTCGCGCACCAATGTTTCCGTCCGCAAGTTCTCGCCGACGGGGCGGATGGTGGAGCACGATTTCAATCCGTTCTGGACGCGTTTCCTCGTTCGCCGCCATCGCGAGATCGGGGTCGTGTCGATGCATGTCCGCGACAGAAGCCACGACACGGATGTCGGGTCGTTCCTCAATCCGGAGGATCGCGAGAGCTTTGCCAAGGCCTTCAAACGGGCATTGGCAACGGTCACGCAGAGGATATGAACTGATAGTTCGGGATCCGCCGTATCACATTTTCGCAGAGAGGCCATTTGCGCAAGAAACGGGTGGTTTTAGCCCTCTTGCCGTGGTTTTCTCCTGTTTAAGGAGAAAGATCATGAATGCGATTGCACAGCTGAAGAAGGACATCACCCCGGAAGGTCAGGATTACGACACCGTGCGGGAGGTCATCGAGCTCATCACCGAGGAATATCGCGACCAGCCGTCGCTCGAGATGCTCGCCGAGCGGCTCGGCCAGTCGCCGACCCAATTGCAGAAGACGTTCACGCGTTGGGCCGGGCTGTCACCGAAGGCATTCCTTCAGGCCGTCACGCTGGATCACGCCAAGCGGCTTCTGCGCAAGGAGGATCTGCCGCTCTTGGAGGCCTCCTTCGAGGTCGGCCTGTCCGGCCCCAGCCGCCTGCACGATCTTTTCGTCACGCATGAGGCGATGTCCCCGGGCGAATGGAAGGCGAGGGGCAGCGGCCTGGTGATGCGCTATGCGTTCCACATCTCTCCCTTCGGCCTCGCCTTGATCATGGTCACCGATCGCGGCCTCGCCGGCCTTGCCTTCAGCGATTCCGGCAATGAAAAGGCCTGCCTGGCAGACATGACCTGCCGCTGGCCGAACGCCGAGTTCATCGAGGATCCGCATGCGACCGCGCCTTACGCGGCGCGCATCTTCGAGCGCTCCAACTGGTCGAGCGACGAGCCGCTGCGGGTCGTGCTGATCGGCTCGGATTTCCAGCTTCGCGTCTGGGAAAGCCTGTTGAAGATCCCGATGGGCCGCGCCGTGACCTATTCCGACATCGCCAAGGATATCGGCCAGCCGACGGCGATGCGGGCCGTGGGCGCGGCTGTCGGCCGCAACCCGGTCTCCTTCGTCGTGCCATGCCACCGCGCGCTCGGCAAGAACGGGCAGCTCACGGGTTATCACTGGGGGTTGACGCGTAAGCGTGCGATATTGGGATGGGAAGCGGGGGATGCTTGAGGGGTTGCTCGATCGTAGGCCCCGAGTACGCCGAAGGTGCGGTACCCCCCTCTGTCGCTTTCGCGACATCTCCCCCACAAGGGGGGAGATCGTTGGGAGTTTGTGGCCCGTTCTACCGAATGTTCAGCGACTGCGGTTTCTGCAGATGCGATGTCTGCTTTGAGGCGAGAGGTCGATGCTGGTTACCAATCTCCCCCCTTGTGGGGGAGATGTCACGAAGTGACAGAGGGGGGTATGCGCCCTCCGCAAGCTCAAACGGAGTTGCTCAAGCCGCCTTCGCCATAGCCATGTGCAACAGCGCCTTGGCGGCACTTTCGTCCGTGATCAGCGTGTTGCAGCCGATGCGCTTGATGGTGGCGCTGATGGCCTGGGCGCGATGGGCGCCGCCGGAGGAGATCACGATGTGCTTTGCCTTTTTCAGCGTATCAAGATCGACGGACATGACGCGCTTGTTGATCGGATGATCGACGGAATTGCCCTCGGCGTCGAGGAAATTGAACATGGTGTCGCAGACGCAGCCGGCCTCGATCAGCTCTTCCAGTTCGCGCTTCGAAATGAAGCCTTCCGACAGCGATGTCGAGTGCGGGCCGATGTCACCGCAGCTGACAATGGCGAGATCGAGGTTTTCCGCCAGCCGGTAGATGGCTTCCAGCCCGCATTTTTCGATGAGGTTGCGCTTGGTCTCGACGGAATCGACAAGTAGCGGCGCCAGGAACATATAGCATTCGGCGCCGAGCTGGCTTGCCAGGCGCCATGTATAATCGATCGGATTGGTCTGGTGCACGGCGACGATGCCGCCGAGTAGGGAGACCACCTTGCAATTGTCGCGGCGAGGGGGGCGGAAGCTCGCGAGCGAGGCGGTCATTGTCCGGCCCCAGCCGACGCCGATCGTATAATTGTCCGGGATGGCCTCCGTCAGGAACTGGCCGAGCGCCAGGCCGACGCTCTTTGCCTGTGCGTTCACATTGCCGCCGGCAGGCTCGGGAACCACGATCGCCTCGTCAAGCCCGTAGATGCGCTCGAGTTTGATTGCCAGCTCGACGCAATCATCGATGCCTTCGGTGATCCAGATCTGCACCTCGGCGCGCCGCATCGCCTCGTCCAGCAAACGGATGACGGTGGTGCGGCTGATGCCCAGCTGTTCGGCAACGTCCTTCTGCGTCAGGCCCTGATTGTAATAGAGCCAGGCGGCGCGAAGCCTCAGGGACGAGGTCTCTGAATAGGCAGTATGGGTTCCGCGTCTCAGTTTGGCCACAGGTCCTCCGGCAGGATTGTCGCATGCGCCTTTTAACGTCATGATCCGCCTGGGATGCGAGATATGCCTATGGCGGATGACAGGAACAGGCGAAATCGGCTCTTCTGCTGCCGATATTCTATGACATGAAACTTATGTCAATCGAATTGCACAAATGTCCTTGACTTTTCCGTGCGAGATTGCTGATAGTCGGTGGTGAGGAATTCGGTCTTGTCCAATCGAGGAGGACAATGTGCGAGTGCTGCTTCGAGCAAGTGCCTGGCCGGACGGGAAGCCATATAGGGCGCCCGGTGCCGGCGAAAAGCCCGTTCTCGGAAGGTTGTCTCCTCATCGTTCGGCCGTTCACCGGAAATGGAACTCTAGCGCTTTTTATCCCGTTATCGAAACATAGGAGTAGGAAGGCTGCATCCCTGACGCCTTCAAGTCCGTCCGACGAAACGATCGGATCTGCTGTCCGATATCTCCCATCCAAATGGGCCTCATTCAACAAGGATACCTGTTATGACTTCCAAGCTTGATCAACTCCGCGCCATGACGACGGTCGTGGCCGATACCGGCGATATCGAGGCAGTCGCTCGCCTGAAGCCGGTGGATTGCACCACCAACCCGACTATCGTGCTGAAGGCGCTCGGCACGCCGATGTTCGCCGATGCGATCAAGGAAGCCGTCGCTTGGGGCAAGAAGCAGGGCGGCGCCTCCGAAGCCGTTGCCGCTGCCGTTGCCGACCGCCTGGCGATTTCCGTGGGTGCCGCGCTCTCCGGTCTCGTTCCGGGCCGTGTCTCGACCGAAGTCGACGCCGACCTGTCCTTCAACACGGAAGCCTCGCTCACCAAGGCCCGCGCCATCATCGCCGCCTACAAGGAGCGTGGTATCGAGCGCGATCGTATTCTGATCAAGCTTGCTTCCACCTGGGAAGGCATCCGCGCCGCTGAAGTGCTGCAGAAGGAAGGCATCGATTGCAATCTGACGTTGCTCTTCAGCAAGGCCCAGGCGATTGCCTGCGCCGACGCCAAGGCATTCCTGATCTCGCCCTTCGTCGGCCGCATCCTCGACTGGTACAAGAAGTCGACCGGCAAGGACTACACGGCCGAGGAAGATCCGGGCGTCGTCTCGGTTCGCGACATCTACAACTACTACAAGGCCAACGACATCAAGACGATCGTCATGGGCGCTTCCTTCCGCAACACCGGCGAAATCGAAGCGCTGGCCGGTTGCGACCGCCTGACGATCAGCCCGAACCTGCTCGACGAACTTGCCAAGGACGAAGGCAAGCTTGAGCGCAAGCTTTCCCCGGAAAGCAAGGGTTCCGTCGGGAAGATCGCAGTAGACGAGAAGACCTTCCGCTGGATGATGAACGAAGACGCAATGGCGACCGAAAAGCTCTCCGAAGGCATCCGCGCCTTCGCCAAGGACCTGATCGCGCTGCGCACCATGGTCAGCAAGGAACTGCAGCTCGCCGCTGCTTAAGGCGAGGTTGTTTCTTTCCTTTAGAGGGGTGCCGCAGCGATGCGGCGCCTTTTTTTGTTTCGGAGGGCAAGCCGAAGCTTTTAGCTTGCTGCACCCACAAGCCCCCCTCTGTCCCTGTCGTGACATCCCCCCTTGGGGGAGATGTCACGACAGGGACAGAGGGGGGGTAGCACGGGCGTTGCGTCGAGGGAAAAATTACCCAATAAACTCCGCCCTGACCTTCTCCGACTCCTCACCGATCGTCGGCGCCGCCACGCTGTTCTTGCTCCTCACGCCATTGACCCGGATCGGGCTTGCCGTTGTGCGCACGGAGGTGTCATCGCCGCGTGTTGCCGGCAAGCGCGGGCAGATCGAGCAGCGGTGCGAGTTTCGCCAGCGGCATCATCGCAATCGCCAGCCAGCCATCGGCGCAACGATAGACGCCGTAGGGGGCGGCGAGATAGGCGTGGGCGTTGCCCGACGGTGGCGGTCATGGCATTGTCTTTCGATGGAACCTCGGGCCTCAGAGCGACCAGAGGCGCTTGGCATTGAGCCGGTAGAGGCTTTTGCGTTCGCCGGCGCTTACGCCATGCATCAGCGCATGGGTTGCGGCGACCCAGGTGGAGAGATTGCCGCCGAGCGTGCAGACCGGCCAGTCGCTGCCCCAGATGACGCGATCCCAGCCGAAGCTCGCAATGCAGTGCTCGACGAAGGGGCGCAGCGTTTCCGGCGACCAATTGTCGGGATCGGCGTAGGCGACGACGCCCGAGATCTTGACGATGACATTCGGGCGCTTCGCGACTTCGATAATTCCCGCCGACCAGCTTTCGCTCAACCCATCTGTCACCGCGGGCACGCCGCAATGGTCGAGGATGAAGCGTACGTTTGGGTTGAGGTCGATCAGCGTAATCGCCTTCGAAATCTGATGCGGCAAGACGCAAAGATCGAAGGTAAGCCGCGTGCCGCCGAGCCGCTTCAGGTTTTCGCGAAACAGCGCGCCCTCGGAGACATTATCAGGCACCACATGCAGCACGCGGCGGAAGCCTTTGACGAAAGGATCGGCGAGCACGCGTTCGAGATAGGCGGGAAAGTCAGCGCTTTCGGGGCGGCAGGCGGCGATGGCGCCGCGCAGCAGGCTGCCGGGCTCACGGCTCAGGCTTTTGACGTAGTCGGTTTCCCGCTCGATATCCTCTTCGGCGACATCGACTTCCATGTGAAGCGTATCGGTGATCCCGAGGCGCTTGGCCTCGCGCGCATAGTCCTCATAGAGGCTGTCGCGATTGAGCGCCCCCGCTTCGGCCAGCCAAGGATAGGCGAGCCTTTTTCGGTCGACGATGTGCAAATGGCTGTCGAAAAGCATGGCGGTCCTCCCATACCTGCTTGCCCAATATATGCTCACATAAGAATAGTTTATTCAAATAAAAATTAAGGCTCGGCCTTGCCGACCGTACCGGCCACGATTTCGGAGATCTCCTTTGCCGCTTCCCGCACATATTCGATGACTTGATCGTAACTCGGCGCCTTGGTGTTGACGGGCTCGATATAGGGGCAGGTGAGAGCGGCAAGTCCATTGCCATCCATGGCCAGGATCGGCGCGGAAATATTGCGGACGCCGCTCGTCTGCAGGCTGTCCATGGTCTCATAGCCCTTTTCGCGGATGGCCCGCAGCTTCTCTTCGAGATCGGCCGGCGGCTTTTCGGTCTCCTGATCCTGCTGGCGCCTCTGCTCGTTGATCATCATCCGGCGCTGTTTCTCATCGCGGAATGCCAGGAGAATATGTCCGGAGCCGGTATTATAAAGGTTGATCTGCGCGCCGACGCGGATGGAGATGCCCCAATAGGTCGGGGAATCCTGCTGGGCAATGACGATCACCGAGCCGCGGTCGTAGATCGCCAGATGGCAGGCCTGCTCGGCGCGGTTGGAGAATTCGCGCATCAGCGGCGTGGCAAAGGAAACGAGGCGGCGCACCGGCGCATGGTAATGCGCCAGCCCGAAAAGCTTCAGCGTCAGATAGAAGCGATCGCCATCCTGGCGCTGCACATAGCCGCGCCGCACCAGGCGATCGAGCATGCGATAGAATTCGTTGGGGCTCTTGTTGAGCGCCTTGGCGATTTCCGCCTGCGTCAGGCCACCATCGATCCTCGCCAGCAATTCCAGAATATCGAGCCCTTTGTCCAAGGCCGGTGCGCGATAGCGGTCGCTGTCGTCTTCTACATTCATTCCACAAATCCCCCATGCGGCGAAATATGAATCGTCATTCATATATGAATGAAGGCATTTTACAAGCGCGCGGTCGCAGCTTGACGGCCAATGAATAAGATGTTTACTTATAAATCATCGATCTATATTTGGGCCCTAAGCGCAATCGGTCGAAAAGTCCGAGCTTAGAGGAGGAGGTTCGATGCGGAATTGCAGGCGCCGATCTTGCCATCGTCGCGATTGGCATTGCTGGTCATGAGCCGCTCTACGGACTCATTGCCGATCGAAAATGGAGGCAAGCGCCAAGGTAATCTTCTCTCCAGGAAGAACCATTTCGAACTCGACCGCTGCCTGACGGCTATAGGCGACGCATCCGAGGTGATTAGCGATGGACTGCGAACTGGTGAACAACATACAGTCCTCATCGAAAAGCTGAACCACCGCTTCGCGCAGTCCTTCGAAGCTTAGCGAGAGGCTGCGCCAACTGATTGTTATTGCATGATCTTATCCGCAGTGACGGCTACGCGGCCAGTCGAAATGGATGGGATCATGGTCCCCGAGGAAAGGATCAGGATTATGGGTCACGGGTTGGAAGGCAAGAAGGTCGTCATCACGGCGGCGGGGCAGGGCATCGGCCGGGCAACGGCTGAGCGCTTCATCTCGCTCGGTGCGCATGTCTACGCCACCGACATCAACGAGCAGACGCTCTCGACGCTGGAGGGCGCCAGCAAGCATGTTCTGAACGTGCTCGATGGCGGCGCCGTCAAGGCTTTCTCGGAAGAGGTCGGCGCGATCGACGTGCTCTTCAACTGCGCCGGTTTCGTGCATGCCGGCACGATCCTTGACTGCGAGGAAAAGGATTGGGATTTCTCCTTTAACCTCAATGCCAAGGCGATGTACACGACCTGCCGCACCTTCCTCCCCGGCATGCTGGAAAAGGGCAAGGGCTCGATCGTCAACATGGCTTCGGTCGCTTCCAGCGTGAAGGGCGTGCCCAACCGCTTCGCCTATTGCGCCTCGAAGGCTGCCGTGATCGGGCTCACCAAATCGATTGCCGCCGATTTCGTTTCCAAGGGCATCCGCGCCAATGCCATTTGCCCCGGTACGGTTGACAGCCCGTCACTGCATGAGCGGCTGCGTGCGACCGGCGACTACGACAAGGCGATGAAGGATTTCATCGCCCGCCAGCCGATGGGCCGCATCGCGACCGCCGAAGAGATCGCCGCTCTGGTGACCTATCTGGCCGGTGACGAAGCGGGTTTCACGACAGGCCAGACCCACGTCATCGACGGCGGCTGGACGGGCTGACGCTTCATTTTCGCAATCGGAGGCTTCGTGTTGCGAGGCCTCCTTTTATTTGCCACTCTCGTTTGCGAAGCGATTTGTAACAGGCGATTTGCGATCAGGAGAGCGGTATGGATGCGAACGAACTTTTGCATCGTTCCAGAGGTCTCGTGCTGTGGCGCAAGCACCACGTCATCCTGATTTCCGTGCTTGCCGGTATTGCCGTCTTCCTGCTTCTGACATCGCGTGATTTCAATGCCGGCAACCTGCTGCTTGCCTGGGACGCGACCGCCGTCGTCTTTATCGTCTACAGCCTCTACCGGATGCTGACCGCCAATGCGCTTCGCATCCGCAAGCGCTCGGCTGACCTCGATTTTTCGGATGGTTTGCTGCTGTTCCTGTCGATCGCGGCGGCGATCGCCAGCATCGGCGGCATCGCGCTCGATCTCATCGGCATCAAGGAGGCATCGCCTGAAGTCGCCTTCTTCCGCGTGATGACGGCGATCGTGACGATCCTGATTTCATGGACTTTCCTGCACACCCTGTTCACCATCCACTATGCGCATAAATTTTATAGCAATCCGGGCAAGGGACAGGGGCTGAAATTTGCCGAGCCGGTGGAGGAGCCGATCTATTGGGATTTCCTCTATTTCTCCTTCACCATCGGCGTTGCCGCGCAGACGGCCGATGTCGGCGTTTCCACGATCGGCATGCGTAAGCTGGTGCTGTTGCATGCCATCCTGTCGTTCCTGTTCAACACGACCATCCTGGCGCTTGCGATAAACGTCGGGGCGAGCCTGATCTAGAGCATGATGCCGAAAAGTGTGATCGGTTTTCGAACGACATCATGCTCTACCTTTTTGATTCTAGAGCGGATCCAGATTTTAGGTCGAACAGACCTAAAATCATCCGGCTCCAGGCCCGGCCCTTCGACAGTCGTGGCTTATATCGTCAGACGACGGCGTTGCCGGCCATGACGGCGAGGACCAAGAACACCAGGAAGATGATCAGGAAGATGGCGAAGAGAACGCGCGCAATGGTTGCGGTTGCCGCCGATACTCCCGAAAAACCGAAAAAGCCGCTGATCAGCGAAATCACAAAGAAAATGAGAGCCCATTTCAGCATTAGCAGTCTCCTCTGCGTTGTATTCCTTAAAGACGCGGGAGGAGGGTGAATTGTTCCGAAGGTGTTTTGGTTAAGCGCGCGTTGTCGGCTTTGACGAGGGTTGTGGAGTTTGTGGAGGGTGCGGATACCCCCCTCTGTCACTTCGTGACATCTCCCCCACAAGGGGGGAGATTGGTAACCCGCAGCGACCTCTCGTATCCAAGCTGGCATCTTATCTGCTGAAATCAGGCCTGTTGTTTTTTTCAGAGTGGGCGGCGTACTCCCTACGATCTCCCCCCTTGTGGGGGAGATGTCCCGAAAGGGACAGAGGGGGGTTACAGCGGTGCCCAAACTCAGGAAGGCAGGTTTCCCCCCACCCCCCTCTCACCCATGATTGATCATCACATGCCGGACGGCCGTATAATCTTCGATAGCGTAGACTGACATATCCTTGCCATAGCCGGATTGCTTGAGCCCGCCATGCGGCATTTCGTTGACCAGCATGAAATGGGTGTTGATCCAGGTGCAGCCATATTGCAGGCGAGCGGCCGTCTGCATGCCGCGGCTGATGTCCTTCGTCCAGACCGAGGAGGCGAGGCCGTAGTCGCTGTCATTGGCCCAGGTCACGGCATCGTCGGCATTGGTGAAGCGGGTGACGGAGACGACAGGGCCGAAGACCTCGCGGCGGACGATCTCGTCATCCTGCGTGGCGCCGGCGACGATGGTCGGCGCATAGAAGAAGCCGCGTTCGCCGGAGATCCTGCCGCCTGTCGTGATCTCCATGTGCTTGTGTTCGGCGGCGCGAGTGACAAAACTCTCGACGCGGTCGCGCTGGCGCTTGGAGATCAGCGGGCCGATCTCGTTCTCGGTATCGTCTTCGAGGTTGAACTTGATGCTGGAGACTGCGGAGGTCAGATCGGCGACGAAATTGTCGTAGACCTTGGCGTCGGCGTAAATGCGGCAGGCGGCGGTGCAGTCCTGGCCGGCATTGTAGTAGCCGAAGGTGCGGATGCCGGCGATGACGGCATCGATATCGGCATCGTCGAAGACGATGACCGGGGCCTTGCCGCCGAGTTCGAGGTGCGTGCGCTTCACCGTTTTGGCGGCCGCCTGCAGCACTTTCTTGCCGGTGGCGACATCGCCGGTGATGGAGACCATGCTGATCTTGGCGTGATTGATCAGCGCATTGCCGACGCTCTCGCCGCGGCCGAGGATGACGTTGACGACGCCCTCGGGCAGAATATCCGCCAGCAGCTTCGCCATCTTCAGTGCCGTCAGTGGCGTCTGCTCGGAGGGCTTGAAGACCACGGTGTTGCCGCCGGCAATGGCGGGTGCCAATTTCCAGGCCATCATCATCAGCGGATAGTTCCATGGCGCGATCGAGCCAACGATGCCGATCGGGTCGCGGCGGATCATGGAGGTATGGCCGGGCAGATATTCGCCGGCGACCGGGCCATGCAGGTTGCGCACCGCGCCGGCGAAAAAGCGGTAGCAGTCGACGATCGCCGGGATTTCGTCGTTGAGCACGGCATTGATCGGCTTGCCGCAGTTCAGCGCCTCAAGGGCTGCAAAACCTTCGGCGTCCCTCTCGATGGCGTCGGCGATCTTGAGGAGATAGGCCGAGCGCTGGCTCGGCGTCGTCTGCGACCAGCTCGCGAAGGCCTTTTCGGCGGCGTCGACGGCGGCATCGATCTGGCCGAGCGACGCCTCAGGCAGGTTGAGCACGGTCTCGCCCGTCTTCGGGTTCAGCACGCGCTCTTCCGTTTCCGTGCCGGCTTCGAAGCGGGAGCCGATCAGCATCTGGGTATCCATATTTATCTCCCTTTCATTTGCCGCCGCCGGCGATCTGGTCGCCGTCGCGGGTAAGATAGTAGGCTGCCAGGATCGGCAGGAAGGTGACGAGCACCACGACCATGGCGACGACGTTGGTCACGGGTCGCTGGCGCGGGCGGATGAGCTCCTCCAGCATCCAGATCGGCAAGGTCATCTGCTGGCCGCCGGTGAAGGTGGTGACGATGACTTCGTCGAAGGACAGAGCGAAGGCAAGCATGCCGCCGGCAAGCAGCGCCGTGCCGATATTCGGCAGGACGACATGGCGGAAAGTCTGGAAGCCATCGGCGCCGAGATCCATCGACGCTTCGATCAGCGAGCCGGAGGTACGGCGGAAACGGGCGACGGCATTGTTATAAACGACGACGACACAGAAAGTGGCATGGCCGAGAACGATCGTCCAGACCGAGAAGGGGATATCGAACAGGCTGAAGGCGGAACGCAGTGCGATGCCGGTGATGATACCGGGCAGCGCGATCGGCAAGATGACCAGCAGTGAGATCGCCTCGCGGCCGAAGAACTTCGTCTGGCTGACGGCGGCGGCGCAAAGCGTGCCGAGGATCAATGCGACGATAGTTGCGATGGTCGCGACCTGCACCGACAAGCCCAGCGCCGACCAGACATCCGGCCTGTTCCAAGCGATGCCGAACCATTGCAGCGTCAGCCCCGGCGGCGGCCACTGATAGCTTTTTTCCTCCGTCGTGAAGGCATAGACGAAGATCAAGAGGATCGGCAGGTGCAGGAAGAGCAGGCCGCCTGCGGCTGCGATTTTCAGAGGCAAGGAGGCGCGTTGGCCACGATCAGAGCGCATCGAAAGCTCCCTGTTTCTTGGCGATCCAGAGATAGATGGCCATGATGACGATCGGGACGACCGAGAAGGCGGCGGCCAGCGGCACGTTGCCGGCGGTTCCCTGCTGCGCATAGACGGCCTGGCCGATGAAGAGGCGCGAAGAACCGATGATCTGCGGGATGATGTAATCGCCCAGGGTCAGTGAGAAGGTGAAGATGGAGCCGGCGACAACACCCGGCAATGCCAGCGGTAGCAGCACTGTGCGAAAGGTCTGGTTTGGCGTCGCGCCGAGATCGGACGAGGCTTCCAGCAGATTGGCCGGCACGCGCTCGAGCGCGGCCTGGGTCGGCAGGATCATGTAAGGCAGCCAGATATAGACGAAGACGAGGAAGGTGCCGATATAGCTGACCGATAGGGAATTGCCGCCGATGATGGGCAAGGCAAGTACGCCGTCGAGCAGCCAGCTCAGATGCAGTTTGTCGAAGATCCAGGTGAGGATGCCTTCCTTGGCGAGGATGAGCTTCCATGCATAGACCTTGACCAGATAGCTCGACCAGAGTGGCAGCATGACGCCGAGATAAAACAGCGCCTTCCATTTGCCCTGCGCATGGCGCGCCGCATAATAGGCGATGGGAAAGGCGACGAAGGCGGAGGCGAGCGTGACGAGGGCCGCCATGACGACCGTACGCACGATGATGTCGAAATTGGCTGTGTTGAGGAGCTGCGCATAGGTCGACAGCGTGAACTCGTAGTTCACCATTCCCGAGAAGTCGTCGATCGAGAAGAAGCTCTGCAGCAAGAGCGCAATCAGCGAGCCGATATAGATGATGCCGAGCCAGAGGAGCGGCGGCGTCAGCATCAGGAACAGCAGCAGCTTCGGGCGCCGCCAGAAGAGATCGGAGAGGCGGCCGAAGACGCCGCCGCGGCTGGGCAGGATCGAGGCATGCGCCTGGCTCGTTGAGGCGGGAAAAGCGGCGGCGTTCATGCGGCGTCGTCCATGTAATGCACATCCGCCGGCAGCCAGGCGAGACGGATGGCGGCGCCGGCATCCGGGGCCGACTGGCCGGCGGGCACGGTCACATGCAGGCGGGCGCCATTCGTCTCGACCGAGAGGCGGGTAGCGGCACCGAGAAAGCTCGTCGCTGTCACGGTGGCCGCCACGCCGCTCTCCTCAGTCAACCGGATGGCTTCGGGGCGCAGGCTTGCCCAGCGGCGCTCGCCGCCGAGCGACGACATGACTTCGGGGGCAATGACATTGGAGGAGCCGACGAAATCGGCGACGAAACGGTTTTTTGGCCGCTGATAGATATCGTGTGGCGTGCCCTGCTGCACGATGCGGCCATCGTTGAAGACGGCGACGCGGTCGGCCATGGACAATGCCTCGCCCTGGTCGTGGGTGACGAAGACGAAGGTGATGCCGAGCGCCCGCTGCAGGCTCTTCAGCTCCTCCTGCATCTGCTCGCGCAGCTTCAGGTCGAGAGCGCCGAGCGGCTCGTCGAGCAGAAGAACTTTCGGCTTGTTGACGAGGGCGCGGGCGAGCGCCACGCGCTGACGCTGGCCGCCGGAGAGCTGGCCGGGGCGACGAGCGCCGTAGCCCGGCAGCTTCACCAGCTCCAGCGCCTGTTCGGCGGCGCGCAGCCGTTCGCTCTTGCCGATACCCTTGACCATCAGCCCATAGGCGACGTTGTCGAGAATGTTGAGATGCGGGAAGAGGGCATAGTCCTGGAAGACAGTGTTGACGTTGCGCCGATAGGGTGGCACGCCTTCGGCGGTTTCACCGAAGATCTCGATGTGGCCACCGGTGGGTTGCTCGAAGCCGGCAATCAATCTCAGGCAAGTGGTCTTGCCGGAACCGGAAGGGCCGAGCATGGCGAAGAATTCGCCGGGCGCGATTTCCAGATCGACGCGGTCCACAGCGCGAACCTGGCCGAAATGGCGCGACACCTGCTGAAAACGAACGGCGTTCATTGGGGTACTCCAGGGAAAGGTTGTTTTTTCCTTCTCCCCAACGGGGAGAAGGTGCCCGACAGGGCGGATGAGGGGGCCGCGAAGCGGGCTTTGAGCGGCAAGCGAAAGGCAATTCTTCCTATGCCGTGCTATCCCCCTCATCCGACCTCTGAGCTTGTCGAAGGGCGGGCCACCTTCTCCCCGAGGGGAGAAGGCAAGACCTCTGCGAGCATCACCGCCCGCCGATCACGCCGATATAGTCGGAAACCCAGCGGTGATAGGGCACGCATTCGCTCTGCGTGCCGCATTTTGCGACGGGCGTTTTCCAGAACTTGATCTTGTCGAAGTGATCGTAGCCGTTGGTGGCGCAGCCGCTGTCGGTCAGGAGTTCGTCGCCCTTGCAGGCTGCCGGCACGGAGGGCACGGCGCCGAACCAGGCGGCCGCATCGCCTTGAACCTTGGCCTGGAGCGAGTGCTCCATCCACATATAGGCGCAGTTCGGATGCTCGCTGTCGGCATGCAGCATGGTGGTGTCGGCCCAGCCGGTCGTTCCCTCGTCCGGGAAGGCGGAGCCGATCTTCTGCTTGTCGGCCTGCAGCAGGTTCACCTGGAACGGCCAGGAGCCGGAGGCGACCACGCCTTCGTTCTTGAAGTCGTCGGTCTGGATCATCGCGTCATGCCAGTAACGGCTGACGATCTTGCGCTGGCCGCGCAGCAGTTCGAGGGCGGCCTTGTACTGGTCTTCGTTGAGCTCGTAGGGGTCTTTGATGCCGAGATCCGGCTTGTGGGCCATCAGGTAAAGGGCGGCGTCAGCGATATAGATCGGGCCGTCATAGGCCTGTACGCGGCCCTTGTTGGACTTGCCGTCAGGCAGGTTCATTTCTTCGAAGACGACGTTCCAGCTCTTCGGCGCCTGGTCTTTGAAGGCGACGGTATTGTACATCAGCACGTTCGGCCCCCAGAGATAGGGAACGCCGTAATGGACGCCGTTGACCGTATGCCAGGGAGCGTTCTTCAGGCGATCGTCGAGGCTCTTCCAGCTCGGGATCAAGTCGGTATTGATCGGCTGGACGCGCTTGCCGGCAACGAGCCTGAGCGATGCATCCCCGGAAGCGGTGACGAGGTCGAAGCCGCCTTCGTTCATCAGCGCGACCATTTCGTCCGATGTCGCCGCCGTTTTGACGCTGACCTTGCAGCCGGTTTCCTTCTCGAAGCCGGTGACCCAATCGTAATTCTTGTCGCTTTCGCCGCGCTCGATATAGCCGGCCCATGCGACGATGCTAACGGCGCCTTCGCCCTTGCCAAGCGTCTTCAACGGCTCGGCGGCAATGACCTGCGTTGCGAAACTAAGGCATGCAAATGCAGCCGTGCATGATTTCAGCAGATGCTTCATCGGACTCTCCCGGTTTTTTCCAAGTCTTGCGCTGGAGCCAGTGGCTGGCGTTTTTGTTCCCGAGAGAGAAGGTGACGCGATTTCGCCGCATTCGCAAATTCATTTATCAGAAAGTCGATATCGGAATTTCCGATTCCTAGCGCGTGCGCATACGCCAGGAAGAGCCCTGCTACCTTTGCCGCCCAGAGCGCATGCTTTCGGCGACGCCGACGAAGTCGCGGGCGGCTTGCGGCAGGCTCGATCCCTTGCGCCAGACCATGCCGACCTGCACGACCGGCAGAGAGCCGGAGACGTCGCGACTTTCGATACGGTCGCCTTCCAGCGACCAGGGGCGGTAGACGAGATCCGGCAGGAGGGCAACGCCGGCGCCGGTTGCGACCAGGCTGCGCACGGCTTCGACCGAGCGAGTACGGAAGGCGACATGGGGGCGGGCGCCGAGCGCGGTCAAAAGCTTGCCGGTATTTTCCTCGATTTCGTCGATTGTCAGCATGATCAGCGGTTCGCGGCTGATATCGGCGACGCTGATGATGTCGGCCGAGACGAGGGGATGGCCCATCGGCAGCCAGAGGCGATAGGGCGAGGTCTCGAGGATCTCGGCCTGCAGCGCCATGCGGTCCCGCAGGTTGGAAATGACCATGACGGCGACATCGAGCTCGCCACCAACCAGAAGATGTTCCAGATAGCCGCCATTATCCTCGATGGCGCTGACCTCGACACCGGGGCAGGCGCGGCGATAGCGGGCGAGAAGATCGGACAGAACATAGCCGGCGACGAGCGATGTCACACCGATATTCAACGTGCCGCCCGCCTCGTTTTGCTTGCCGGAAAAGCTGGTGCGGGCATCGGAAACCGTCGCCAGGATCTTTGTCGCATGGCGCAGGAACTGGTGACCGTTATGGGTGATGGAGAGACCGCGCGGATGGCGCTCGAACAACTCGACGCCGAGATCGCTTTCCAGTTCCTTGAGGGCTTCCGTGACGGACGATTGCGAGATGGACAGGTTCTGCGCGGCGCGCGTCACGGAGCCTTGTTCCGCCACGGCGACGAAGTATTGCAGCTGTCTCAAGGTGAAAGCCATGCTCTGGTTAGAGCATGTTCGCGGCGTGAAAGGCAAGCGCCCGTCATTGCTGTGAAAGTTTGGACCTTTTTTGGTAGCTATGCCGTTAGAGTTGCAAGTTTCGCGTCCGTTTTAAGTATTCCGAAACGCCCTCTGCCTAACGTGAGGGTTGATCATCTTTGTCGGCTTGGAGTGGTCTATGCTGGAGCAGTTGGCGTGAGCGCCTTACTGCATATTTTCCGGGCACACCGGAAGTTTGTCGTCATGATCGGCGGAGTGGCCCTTCTTGTGGGCTCCTCCGGCGTTTTGGCGCTTTGTGTGGGCAAGGACAGATTGCTCGGCTTCGCCTCCGTTTCCCCCAACGGGCTTCAGTGTCTGGATGTCAATCTCGTCACCATCCGCAAGGAAAACCGCTTCTGGGTGCGTAAATATATCCGCACCGAACCGACCGATGGCCTGACACGGGTCAAGACCGCGCTCAGGGTCGCCAAGGCCGTGTATGAAGAGCAGAAACCTGATCTCGTTCAGGTTGTGGTTCTCGACAAGAACGGGCCGACATTGCGCTCCGACATACGTGGCCGGGCGCTGGGGGCCGACGTGGTCTATGTGCCGCACCCGGACAAGCTTGTCGACGGCAGCTCCGAGGCGCCGGTGACGGCACGCTACTACGATGGCGGCGCGAGCAATGCCGGCCTGTTCTACGGCGAGCAGATCACCATGCTGCCGCAGGATATCAATGCCGCGCTTGCCGGATTGAAGGATTATAGCGATTGCGACAATGCGCTGACGGCTGACAATGCTGCCGGGACCGCGAAGAAGGACAAGATGAAAGCGGCGATCGCCGCGGAAGAAAAGGCCGCGGCGAAAGAAGAAGGGCACGACGCCAAGCCATTGCTGCCGGAGCCGAAATCGACTGGCAATGTGCAGCCCGGCTATGACAAGAACGGTGAATTCATCGGCGCCGATGCCCGCGACAGGGAAAAGACCCCGTCACCACGACTGGACCCGACCATGACGGGTGCCGCCGACCGCCGGTCGCCCATCACGAATTGACGCCACCGCCGCTATTCCAGATGGGGCGGTTCCGCGAAACGCTGAAACGCCCCATCTGTTTATTCTTACGCAATTCCGGACGGAAAAGCGCCACGCGCTTCCCTGGAATCTGCTCGAAAAGAAAAGCGCCAGGCAGCGTCGTTTCCTTCGCTTGCCTGGCGCCTGAAATTGCCGGCTTGATCAATCGGCCTTGTTGCGGCGTGCCGGGAAGAGGATGATGTCGCGGATCGACGGCGAATTGGTCAAAAGCATGATGAGGCGATCGACACCGATGCCGAGACCGCCTGCCGGCGGCATGCCCTGATCGATCGCATCGAGGAATTCCTCGTCCAGCTGCTTTTCCTTTTCGCCGCGCGCATGCGCCTGCTCGAGCTGCTCGACCATGCGGGCGCGCTGCTCTTCCGGATCGTTGAGTTCCGAGAAGGCGTTGCCGAGTTCCCAGGCGTTGCAATAGGTCTCAAAGCGCTCGACGAGACGCGGTTCGCCGGGAACTTCCTTGGCGAAGGGCGAGATGTCCTTCGGGAAATGCGTGACGTGTGCCGGCTGGATCAACGTGCCCTCGACCTTCTCTTCGAAGATGAAGGCAAGGCATTCGCCCCAGGTCGCGTCCTTCTCGACGGCGAAGCCGGCAGCCTTGGAAGCATCGCGCGCTTCCTCGTCCGTCTTGATCGCCAGGAAGTCGATGCCGGTCGCTTCCTTGACGGCGTCAGGCATCGGCACGCGGCGGAACGGACCCTTGAAGGAGATCTGCTTGTCGCCGAAGGCAAATTCGGTACTGCCGTGGATCGACATGGCGAGCGTCGAGAACAGCCGCTCGACGAGGTCCATGATGTCCTCGTAGTCGGCGTAGGCCCAATAGCACTCCATCATGGTGAATTCGGGATTGTGCCGGGTGGAGACGCCTTCGTTGCGGAAGTTGCGGTTGATCTCGAAGACCTTGTCGGTGAGACCGGACACCAGCGTGCGCTTCAGGAACAGTTCCGGCGCGATGCGCAGGTACATGTCGAGCTTCAGCGTGTTGTGATGCGTCTTGAACGGCTCGGCGGTGGCGCCGCCATAGACCGAATGCAGCATCGGCGTTTCGACTTCCATGAAGCCGTCATTTTCCATGAAGCGGCGGATGCCCGAGACGATGCGGCTGCGCTGCTGGAAGCGGAGCTTCGATTCCTCGTTGGTCATGATGTCGAGGTGACGCTTGCGATAGCGCAGCTCGATATCGGACAGGCCGTGCCACTTTTCCGGCATCGGCAGCAGCGACTTGGTCAGCATGGTGATCTGCTGGGCGTTGATCGTCAGCTCGCCGCGCTTGGTGCGGCGCACGACGCCGGTGACGCCGATAATGTCGCCGATGTCGATCATCGGCAGCAGGCTGCGGGCCTCTTCCGAGGTCACATCCTTGTGGCTGAAGATCTGGATCTTGGCCGAGGCGTCATGGATGTCCATGAACATGCCGGAGTTGCGCGAGGAATAGACGCGGCCGGCAACTGTGACGACATCGCCGGTTTCCGTATCCGGCTCCAGGCCCTCGTATTTCGCGGCGAGTTCGGCATTGGTCAGCGTCCGGTGGAAATGCGCCGGATAGACGTCGCCGATCTGCTCGCGCAGCAGCTTCAGCTTCTGCGCGCGAACTTCCGTGGCGTCGGAGGACAGGGTAGCGGTTTCGGTCTTGTCGTTCATGGTTCTAAGTCCGGTTCAGTTCTTCGGGCCGACGAGGGTCGCAACGGTCTGCGCGGCAAGTTTCAGCCGCTGGCGTACGACGGAACGGCCGAGGATCGCCATGCTATCGAAAAGCGGCAGGGAACGCGAGGAGCCCGATACGGCGACGAAAAGCGGGGCGACGATGACCTTCAGCTTCTTGCCCATGCGGTCGGCGATGGCGCGCAGCTCGGCTTCGATCGTCTCGACATTCCATTCGAGGATCTTCTCAAGGTCCGGCTGCACCGTGTTCAGGATTTCCAAGAGCTCTTCCGGCGTCGACTTGATCCTGGCAAAAGCCGAGGGATCGAGGTTGAGGTCGGACTTGAACAGGAAGCCAGCGAGGTCGGGCAGTTCGCCAAGCTTGGTGATGCGCGACTGGGACAGCTTCAGGCCTTCCTTCAGACGGGCGTTTTCCATCGCCCAGGTCAGGACGCGGTGCTGGAACTCTTCTTCCGAGAGCTTTTCGCGGATCCAGCGGCCGTTCAGCCAGTCGAGCTTCTGGATGTCGAAGATCGCGCCGGCCTTGGAGAGGTTTTCCGGGTCGAACTTTTCGGCAAGCTCGTCCATGCTCAGAAGCTCTTCGCCTTCGGCGATCTGGATGAAGAACAGGCCGAGGAAGTTCATCAGCGCCTCGGGGATATAGCCGAGGGCCGTATAATAGGAGATCGAGGTCGGGTTCTTGCGCTTCGACAGTTTCGACTTGTCGGCATTGCGCATCAGCGACAGGTGCATGAACACCGGCGGCTCCCAGCCGAGATACTGATAGATCAGGATGTGCTTCGGCACCGATGCGAGCCACTCTTCGCCGCGCGCCACATGGGTGATCTTCATCAGATGATCGTCGACGACGTTGGCCATGTGATAGGTCGGCATGCCGTCAGCCTTGAGCAGGACCTGCATGTCGACGGCATCCCACGGGATTTCGACGTCGCCATAGACGCCGTCGTGGAACTTGCAGGAGCCTTCGGTCGGGATCTTCATGCGCACGACATGCGGCTCGCCGGCAGCGACGCGCGACGAGACTTCCTCGGCAGAGATATTCAAACAGAGCCCGTCATACTTCGGCGGCAGGCCGGCGGCGCGCTGCGCCTCGCGCATCTTTTCCAGACGCTCCGGCGTGCAGAAGCAGCGGAAGCCGTGTCCGTTCGTGACGATCTGCTCGACATAGGGCTTGTAGAGTTCCTTGCGGTCGCTCTGGCGATAAGGGCCATAGGGGCCGCCGATATCGGGACCTTCGGACCATTTCAGGCCGCACCATTTCAGCGCGTCGAGTACCTTGGTCTCGAATTCCGGGGTGGAGCGGGTCGCGTCGGTATCCTCGATGCGCAGGATGAACTCGCCGCCGTGTTTCTTGGCGAAGAGGTAATTGAACAGCGCGATGTAGGCGGTGCCGACATGCGGCTCGCCGGTGGGGGAGGGTGCGATGCGGACGCGAACGCCTGAAGTGGTCATTTTGTTTGCCCGTCATAAAAGGCCGGGCCGCGCCTGGGACAAGCGCCGTCCAGCCGAAAATGTCTATCTGGATCAGGAAACCGGCGCGAAAAGGGCGTCTTGCCGCTTCTGTCAGCGTTTTCCGTATGGTTGGCCTTAGGCCATATTCAACGGGTGACGTCAAGGGAAACTGCGCCGCGACAGCGGGTCGAGATGCCAAGGACGTCATGCTGCATCGAAAAGAGCCGGCCTCGCGAATTCACGAAGCGTCTTTACCCTTCGTAAGGGCTTCGGGATAAAAGCCTTACGCTTGCCCAATTTGATTTGCAATTTTCGCGGCAGTAGCGAAATAGGTCTTCAATCGTTCACCGTGGGGATACAATGAAGAAATTGATTTTGAGCTTTTTATTGACGGTCGCCATGTTCGATGCAGCCGCGGCACAATCGACAATCAAGCGCGACGGTTCGGCGCGCCTGATCGAATCCTACCGCGCCTATATCGGCAGCGACGATCTCTACAATTCCAAGGGGGAGCGCCTGACGGCGCCCTGGCAAATCATCCGCCAGGACCGCGCGAACTATCATGCCTATCGCCGCCGCGACCGTGGCGACCAGGGCGACAGTTTCTTTTCGCAGGCGTCCAATCGCCAGAATCTGGAAGCCATGCTGGCAGACGGCAATATCGCCAACGACGCCGGGAACCTCATCGTTCGCGGCAATGTCTGGATCAAGGTCGATATCTACGGACACGGCGATATCGGCCAGTGGGTCGACATCACGGTCCAGGACTGATCAGGTGTCATGAAAGCCGCACCCGTTTCGAGGTGCGGCTTTCGCGATCAATGGCTGCCGGATGCCTTTTTCCGGCGGTTGCGCGCCAGCATGTTGAGCACTTCCACCAGGGCGGAGAAGGCCATTGCGGCGTAGATGTAGCCCTTGGGCACATGTACGCCCATGCCTTCGGCGATCAGCGTCGTGCCGATCATCAGCAGGAAGGCGAGCGCGAGCATGACGATGCTCGGGTTCTTCTCGATGAAGTTGGCGAGCGGGTTTGCGGCCACCAGCATCACGGTGACGGCGGCGATCACGGCGACGAACATGATCGGCAGATGCGGCGTCATGCCGACGGCGGTGATGATGCTGTCGATCGAGAAGACCAGATCGAGCAGCAGGATCTGGCCGATGGCCGAGGCGAAGGTCGAGGTCGTCGACTTGGCGATGAAATCCTCACCCTGTTCCTGAGGGTCGACATTGTGATGGATCTCCTTCGTCGCCTTCCAGACGAGGAAAAGGCCGCCGCCGATCAGGATCATGTCCTTCCAGGAGAAGCCCTGGCCGAAGATTTCGAAGACGGGCTGTGTGAGCTGCACGATCCAGGCGACAGTGCCAAGCAGGGCAAGGCGCATGACAAGGGCAAGGCCGATACCGATCTTGCGGGCGCGGTCACGATGTTCGGCTGGCAGCTTGTTGGTCAGGATCGAGATGAAGATGAGGTTGTCGATGCCGAGGACGACCTCCATGACCACGAGCGTGATAAGCGCGACCCACGCTGCGGGATCCTGTAGCAGCCCAACGATATCCATAAACGATTTCCCCTTTTGTCAGCATTCGCCGATGCTGACCCCCAGCTCCGGCCTTTCCAGAATGGCCGTAATGTAAGGAGCGACGTCGTCCGTACAAGCGCCACCGCCAATTTCGTGGCGGCGGCCTTGTTTGCAGGCGTTGTGTCCAGGCTTGGTTTCTAGAGCGGGATGCCGAAAAGTGTGAGCGGTTTTCGGGCGACATCCGGCTCTAGGCTTTCAGGGGGATCCATATTTCCGTCACGCCTGTGCCCGTGCGCGGGTCGAAGCGCTCGTCGTAGCGTTCCATCATGTCGGGGGTATCGCCGTGCTGCTCACCCGATTGCGGCAGCCAGTCTCCGAAGATCTGATGCACGGTGGCGGAAATGCCGGAGATGTGGCCGCGATGCTTGAAGATCGCATAGCGCTGCTGCGGCAGTTTCGTTGTTACGAAACCTTCGGGCAGGCCGTCCGCGGCGGAAACTTCGGCTGCTGACATGTAGCGAAAGCCTTCGCTGCCTTCTTCCGCCTGGGTGCAGACGCCATAGGCGACATTACCGATCTGGCCGGGAATATGGCCGAAATGCTGGTTGAATTTCTGCCAGAGCGAGGGGATCGCCTGCGTGGCCTCATAGGCGTAGGTTTCCGCAAGACCGGCAAGCAGCATTGCGGGATGGCTTTCGAAGCGCGGTGCTTCGAGCTTGGGAAGGCGGGTGTCGTCCATTCTGATCGGCTCCTGTAGAGCGAGGTTGCGAACGTGCCCT
Source organism: Rhizobium sp. KNZ2-6A (assembly GCF_056755475.1). Classification (NCBI taxonomy): domain Bacteria; kingdom Pseudomonadati; phylum Pseudomonadota; class Alphaproteobacteria; order Hyphomicrobiales; family Rhizobiaceae; genus Rhizobium; species Rhizobium sp. KNZ2-6A. Next base: position 46,373 of record NZ_JBNDIC010000049.1, read on the forward strand.
TGCTTGCGCAGGCTTTCCGGCGTCATGCCGAATTGCTCGCGGAAGGCACGGGTGAAGGCCTCGTGCGAGCCGTAGCCGGCATCGAGGGCAACCTGGAGAATGGAGAAAGAGCCGTCCGTCAGGGCGAGAGCCGCCTCGCTGAGACGGCGGCCCCTGATGTAGCTGCTGATTGAGTGGCCCGTCATCATGCCGAAGACGCGAGAGAGATGATAACGCGACAGCCCGGCTGTCTCGGCGATCTCATCGAGCGAGATGTCGGATTTAAAATGGCTTTCGATAAACCATATCGCTCTGCCGATCGCGCTCATTTTCAACTCCCCTGGTTGCCGGACCACTCATAGGCTGCCGGCAGAAGCGATGCTTGATCGCCATTGCGGAGTTGGATTACTACACGCTCGCGGACGATAGGGAGGGCCTGTTTATCCTAATCCTTGCGGTCCGGACCGTAGCCCGCCAGGAAAACTCGCACGGCGCCGCGCACGACATAATCGATCTCTTCCTTCGAGGGCGGCTCTTCCATGTCGCCAAAGAGCCGCAGCTTGAAATAGCCGCCACTGGCCATTTCGAGGAAGTGCCGGGCAGCCATGTCGAAGTCCTCGATCTTGAGATGACCGGCGGCAACCTGCCGCTCGAGGAAGCCACGCAGCACTGTGCGCAGATTTTCCGGGCCGGTGAAGAAGCGTTGACAGAGCGAAGGCATGCGCTCGCGCACGCCGATGACCGTACGCATGGCGCTGATGGTCTTATCCGAGGTGACGTGCGTGACGAAGACGATACCGAAATCATAAAGCGAGGCCGTAACATCCGCTTCGTCTGAAAGCGCGTTGCGCACGAGATTGACGAAATGGGTGCGCTCGCTCTCCATCATGGCCGCGAACAAATCTTCCTTGTTGGCGAAATAGACGTAGAGAGTGCCCTTGGAAACGCCCGCCTCGCGGGTGACATCGTTCATGCTTGCCGCATCGAAGCCCATTTTCATAAAGACACGCTTGGCGCCTTCGAGAATCTGATGACGCTTGGCAGGGTCCTCGCCGGCTGCCCAGCGTCCACCGGAGCCCGGCGGAGGCGTGTTCAACACAGCGGCATTTTGGGATTCGTCTTTCATCGGCTCTTTCACTGTCTCCTTTACTCGATACTCGATCATTTTTCCTGAATCTTAAACAGATTCGCCAAATAAATCGAACCGCTCAGTTCGATATCTCTTGATATGGAATGAAAAAGGCTCTATGTCAATTGAACTGAACCGTTCGGTTCGATTAATTTAGCCAGAATTTCGGTGGTAGGGCAATGTCGTCAAGTCATGGAAACAATGTAGCACGCATCGTGGACGAGCCTGCAGATGCTGAGGTGGAAGCCCGCGAAGCCGGCGTGTCTGCTGAGGCTCCCGCGGCTGAAACGCGTAGCAAACCTGCCCCCGCCCAGGCTGCGCCCACTGCTCCGGTCCCTGCGGCCCCACCGCCGCCGGAGAAGAAGCGGCGCAGCCTGGCTTTTCCGATTATCCTCGTCGTCGCTCTCGCCGCCGGCGGTTGGTACGGCTACGACTGGTGGACGAACGGCCGCTTCATGGTTTCGACCGACGACGCCTATATCGGCGGCGACATCGCGACCATCCAGCCGAAGGTTACCGGCTACGTCGCCAAGGTGAACGTCGTTGCCAACCAGCAGGTCAAGGCTGGCGACGTGCTCGCCACGCTCGATGACGGCGACTACAAGCTGGCGCTGGAGCAGGCTCAGGCCTCGCTCGATACCGAGCAGCTTTCGCTCCATACCATCGATGCACAGATCGCAGCCGGCCAGGCCGCTCTTGCGCAGTCGCAGGCACAGAAGGTTGCTCTGCAAGCCACAGTCCGTGGCGCGCAGATCACCCAGACGCGCGCTGCCGAACTGCAGTCGAAGTCGGTCGGCACCACGGCCGCCTTGGATAGCGCCAATATCGCGCTCGACCAAGCCAAGGCCAACCTGGTCGGCGGCGATGCCGCGATTGCCTCGGCGCAGGCAAACATCAACCTGCTGCAGGCCCAACGCCGTCAGGCCGAGAGCACGATCAAGGGGCTGGAGGCCGCGCGTGACAAGGCCTCCCGCGACCTGTCGTTCACCGTGCTGAAGGCGCCCTATGACGGCATCGTCGGCAATCGCTCGGTGCAGGAGGGCGACCTTGTCTCTCCCGGCCAGAAGCTGATGGCGATCGTGCCGATCCGCCAGCTCTATATCGACGCGAATTTCAAGGAAACGCAGATCCAGCACCTGGTGCCCGGTTCCAAGGTCAATATTCACGTCGATGCCTACAGCGACCATCCGATCGTCGGCACCGTCGAGTCGATCTCGCCGGCTTCCGGCTCGGTCTTCTCGCTGCTGCCGCCGGAGAATGCGACTGGTAATTTCACCAAGATCATCCAGCGCATGCCTGTCCGCATCGCATTGCCGCAGGATGCGCTCAATACCGGCCGTCTGCGCGCGGGCCTCAGCGTCGTCGTCGACGTCGACACTCGCACGGCACCGGACAAGTAAGCGATCAAGCTCGGGAGAGACGCAGCATGTCGTCCGCCAGCACTACAGCCGGGTCGCCTCCGCGCGCGGCCGGACCCGCCGCGCCACCGGCGGATCACATCGATACGAAAAAACTCATCGCCTTTCTGGCGATGGTGCTCGGCATGTTCATGTCGATCCTCGATATTCAGATCGTCTCCGCCTCGCTCAGCGAAATCCAGGCGGGCCTTAGCGCCGGTTCGGACGAGATCGGCTGGGTGCAGACGGCCTATCTGATCGCCGAAGTCATCATGATCCCGCTGTCGGGAACGCTGGCGCGCATCATCTCGACGCGCTATCTGTTCGCGATCTCGGCGGCCGGCTTTACAGCGGCGAGCGCGCTCGCCGCGACCGCGACGAATATCGACCAGATGATCATCTACCGCGCCCTGCAGGGATTCATTGGCGGCGGCATGATCCCTTCCGTGTTCGCAGCGGCGTTCACCATCTTCCCGCCATCCAAGCGCAATGTCGTCTCGCCGATCATCGGTCTGATCGCGACGCTTGCGCCCACCATCGGCCCCACCGTCGGCGGCTATCTTTCCAACGCCTTTTCCTGGCACTGGCTGTTCCTGGTCAACATCCCCCCGGGCATCATCGTTACCATCGTGACTTGGAATTTCATCGATTTCGACAAGCCCGAACTGTCGCTGATGAAGAAATTCGACTGGTGGGGCCTTTTTTCCATGGGCGTTTTTCTGGGCGCGCTGGAATATGTTCTCGAAGAGGGCAATACCAACGACTGGTTCAACGACAACCTCATCGTCGCAGGTGCAATAGCCTCGGCGATCGGAGCGGTGATCTTCTTCTACCGCGCCTTCACAGTCGAATTCCCGGTTGTCGATCTAAGAGCCTTTACCAATAAGAATTTCGCGTTCGGCTCGATGTTCTCCTTCGTGATGGGCATTGGGCTTTATGGCTTGACCTATATCTATCCGGTTTTCCTGGCGCGTATCCGCGGCTACGACTCCCTGCAGATCGGCGAGACGATGTTCGTGTCCGGCCTTGCCATGTTCTTCACGGCGCCGCTGGCCGGCTTCCTTGCGGGCAAGGTCGATCTTCGCATCCTGATGATCATCGGCTTCACCAGTTTCTCGGCCGGTACCTATATCATGATGCACCTCACCGTGGACTGGGATTTCTGGGAGTTGATGATCCCACAGATCCTGCGCGGCTTCGGTTTGATGCTCTGCATGGTGCCGATCAATAATATAGCGCTCGGAACCATGCCGCCCGCGCGCATGCGCGGCGCATCCGGCCTGTTCAACCTGACCCGTAATCTGGGCGGTGCCGTGGGTCTTGCCATTATCAACACCCTGCTGACGAACCGGCAGGACCAGCATTATTTCAGCCTGCGCGACCATATTCATTGGGGCAGCCACGCCGCCGTCACCCAATTGAACAATATGGCCGCCAATTTCAACGCAGCTGGCCTCGATGGCGAGCAGGCCGCGTTGAAGCAGATGGTCAATATGGCGACGCGGCAGGCGGTCGTCATGTCCTTCGGGGACATCTTCCTGATGCTGACCATATTGTTCCTGGCGATGATCCTCGGCGTCCTCATGTTGAGCAAGCCGAGCCCGACAGGCGGCAGTGGCGGCGGCGGAGGCCATTGATCCAGCGCTTAGAGCGGGATGAATTTAGGCGGAATCGGAATTGGGATTCCCTTTTGTGAGCAAATCAGATTCACCATTCTGACCG
>NZ_JBNDIC010000050.1:0-48562 GCF_056755475.1 Rhizobium sp. KNZ2-6A
AGGCATAGAGCGCGGCAAGCGCTGGACGCTTCTCTTCGGGCGCCAGCAGGCAAGCGAGATAGCGATCGCGATCGGTGTCGCGCAGCGTTGCGAGGCAAATGTCCCGGTTGCTACGAGGCGCAGCTGTCATCGTCATATTCGGTATCCGAAGGTCAGACGGCGATCAGCGCCGCGGCCACGGCACGCGACTCGGACAGCATGATATTGAAGGTGCGCACCGCCGCTCCCGTGCTCATCGGATCGGAGGAGATCTGCTTGGCGCGCAAGGCTGCCTTCAGTTCGGCCGGCAATGGCCGCAGCTCCGTGCCGGTGCCGACGAGCAGAACTTCGATCTCAGCAGCTTCATCGAGCACTTTCTGGAAGCGATCCGGCGTCAGCGCATCGCCCTGCAGCATGTCCCAGCCATAAATGCCCGAGGGCAGGCAAAGCAGCGAGCCGCGATGCGACATGTCGGCAAAGCGGAAGCCGCCATTGCCGTAAGCGTCGATCGGTGCGCGCCCGGGAAAATGCGCGTTACGGATTTCTATTCCTTTAGCCACTATATCACACCGCTGGTTTGCCTGATTGGATATCGCCGGCCGCGGGTCCATTGCTTTCGCCGCCGGTCTGGAACTTGTCCGGCCGCAGCTTGAACAGGATCAGCACCGGCGCCGCAATATAAATCGACGAAAAAGTGCCGACAGCGACGCCGAAAAGCAGCACGAAGGTGAAGGCACGGATCACCTCGCCGCTGAAGATGTAGAGCGCGAGGAGCGCCAGGAGCGTCGTCGCGGACGTCAGAATGGTACGAGATAATGTCTGATTGATGGAGGCGTCGATCAGGATCGGCAGCGGCATCTGCGAATAGCGCTTCAGGTTTTCGCGCATGCGGTCGTAGACGACTACCGTGTCGTTCAGCGAGTAACCGACGATGGTCAGGATAGCGGCGATGCCGGTCATGTTGAATTCCATGCCTGATAGCACGAAGAGGCCGAGCGTCAGAATGACGTCATGCAGCGTCGCGATGATTGCGCCTACGGCAAACTGCCATTCGAAACGCAGCCATATATAGACGAGAATTGCTGCTAGCGCCGCCAAAACCGCGAGGGAGGCGGTCGTCGTGATTTCACCCGACACGGCGGGACCGACCACTTCCACGCGAGAGAAATTATAGTCCCTGCCCAGTTCATCCCGCACGAGGGATACGGCGGACTGCTCGGCATTTTCGCCGCCCTCCTGCGCATGGACGCGAATGACGGCGCCGAGGCGATCGGCGAGCCGCTCGACGCGCACATCGCCTGGAATGACGGCATCGAGGCGCGATTGGATATCCGCCGCGTCGGCAACACCCTGCTTGGCGCGGACCTCGATGATCGATCCACCGGCGAAATCAATGCCGAGATGCATGCCGACCGTCGCGAAGGCGACAAGCGTGATGACCGACAGAGCCGCCGATACCGTGAAGGTATAGCGGCGGATGCCCATGAAGCGGATATTGGCGTTGTCAAAAATGCCGCTGCGAACGCCGACCAGCAACGTACGCGGCTTGCGGCGGGATATCCACATATTCACCAGCGACCGGGTAACGAAGCAGGAGGTGAAGAAGGTGGTGAAGACGCCGACCATCAGCGTGGCGGCAAAGCCACGTACCGCGCCTGTGCTCGCATAGAAGAGAATGGCTGCGACGATGAGCACCGTCAGATTGGCGTCGGCCACGGTCGCGGCTGCCCGGTTGAAGCCATGCCGCAGCGCATCGACGAGCAGATGGGTCTTCTTTTCCTCTTCGCGCACGCGCTCGTAGATCAGCACCAGCGCATCGAGGCCGATACCGATGACCAGGACGATCGCAGCCACGCCGGGTAGCGTCAGCGTGATGCCGAGCACGCCCATGAGCGCTGCCACCATGATCATGTTGATGACGAGCGAGATGGTCGCGATGATCCCAAGCAGGCGATAGAAGCCGATCATCAAGGCGGCAACGAAGACCGCGGCGGCAATGCAGGCAATCAGGCCGTAACGCGCCGTTTCGCCGCCGAGACCGGGCCGAATGGTCCGCTCTTCGACCGTCGTCAGCGTTGCCGGCAGCGGTCCGCTCTTGATCATGACGGTCAGATCCTGCGCGCCCTGAACAGTGAAATCTCCGGGAACATCGATCTCGCCGGTGGCGATGACCGTTTTCAGGGATGCCGCGGAGATCACCTGATCATCGAGAACGACGACGGTGATCTTGCCGAGATTGCTTGCGGTCAATTGCGCGAAGCGATGGGTGGCCTCCGGCGTCAGCTTGACGGAGACCGTACCCTCGCCGCTCTGGTCGTTGGTGACAGAGACCGCGTCGGAAAAATCGACGTTCGAGAGCAGGGGTTGTCTCTGCACGAGATAACCGGCCGGCGGGTCGTCTTCGGAAAACAGCACATCAGATCCGGCGGGCGGGCGATTATCCATCGCATCCTGGACCGTCATCGATGAATCGACGAGGCGGAAACTGAGCTTGGCGGGCTGGCCGAGGAGGTTCTTCAGCCGCTGCGCATCGGCGAGATCAGGCACCTGCACCACAATGCGATCGGCGCCCTGCCGGCGGATCTGGGGTTCCCCTACTCCAAGCTGGGCAATACGGGCGCGGATGACCTTGATCGAGCGGACGATTGCGGACGTAACGTGGCGGTCGATATCCGCATCGGTAATATCGAGCGTCATCGCGCCGTTTTCGCCCTGCGACAGAGCGACGGCCGGCTTGTCGGATCCGGTCGTCAGCGGCTGCAGTGCCGTCAGAGCGGCTTGAACCTGTGCGGGATCATTGATGCGAAGCTGGATCTTGCGGCCGGTGCCGGTCAGGCCGGAATAGCCGATATTGACGGTGCGCAACCGCGTCGCGATATCGCTGACAATGGTTTCCAGGCGATCCTTCTCGACATCGCCTCGCTCCATCTTCAGCAGAAGATGGGAGCCACCGCGAAGGTCGAGCCCAAGCTCGATCTTTCGATGCGCCCACCATGCGGGCAGCGATGCAAGAGAACGCTCGCCAAGCAGGTTGGGAGCGGCCAGAAGCACGCTCAAGAGAACGACGAACCAGATCAGGGCGGTCTTCCACCAGGAGACGTGCAGCATCGCTCTCTCGAGTTAGGGCTTCCCCACCGCGCCCCGCTTTCAAAAGAAAATGCAACGGGCGCAGTAACATCTTGAAATTGTGCACAATCCCTCAGGAAAGTCGATCCCGATTTTCGAGGATGCGCGAGCGGCGACGGGCGCCGTCCTCAGCCAAGTGCCTTATGCGGCATCTGCCTTGACCGGCTCACCCTTGACGCGAACTTCCGAAATAGCGCTGCGGACGACGCGGATGCGCACGCCTTCGGCGATCTCGACTTCCAGTTCCTTTTCGTCGATGACCTTGGTGACCTTGCCGACGATGCCGCTGGTAACAATCTGATCGCCGCGACGGATGTTCTTCAGGATCTCGTCACGCTTCTTCGCCTGAGCGCGCTGCGGACGAATAAGAAGGAAATACCAAACGACCATCAGCGGCACAAACAGGATGATCATTTCAAAGCCGGACCCGCCGAAGACGCTCGCGGCCGAATCTGTCGCGCTCTGCGCATATGCGTTGGTGATAAACATCGAAAACTCCCTTGAACTCCGAGCGGGAACGGGGCCCGCGTCAGGTGGCCGGAATATAGTTAGGCCCATGACGATTGCAACAAAAACAGCCGCCAACCGTACCGTTTTCCCGGTCTGTTAGCCTTTCAGCCCCCAAAGGAGCATGATACCCGGCAAGACAGCGCGCATTTTACGACTTTCTTGTTCAATATTCAGGAGGAAACGGTGACTGAAGACCAAAACGCCCTGATCCTTGCCGAAGTCCGTCGCCTTGCCGACGCTGTCGAACGCCTTGCCGGGCCGGCCCCGGCCGTCAACGATTGGAACGCCGCCGATTGTTTCGTCTGGGCTCCCGCCCGGCTCCATCTGCAGCCGGTTCCGCGGCCGAACCGCGTGGCGCTCACCCTCATTCGCGGCGTCGACCATGTGCGCGACATTCTGCATGAAAACACCTTGCGTTTCGCAGATGGCTTTGCCGCCAACAATGTCCTGCTCTGGGGCGCGCGCGGCATGGGCAAATCGTCGCTCGTCAAAGCCGTGCATGAAGACGTGCGCCGCTCGACCGGCATTTCGCTGAAGCTGATCGAGGTGCATCGCGAAGATATTTCCTCACTGCCCGTGCTGCTGGATATCCTGAAAGCGGTTCCGCATCGCATCATCATCTTCTGTGACGACCTCTCCTTCGATCACGACGACACGGCCTATAAGTCCCTCAAGGCGGCGCTGGATGGCGGCGTCGAGGGACGTCCAGACAATGTGCTGTTTTATGCGACCTCCAATCGCCGCCACCTCCTCCCGCGTCATATGATGGAGAACGAACAGTCGACGGCGATCAATCCCTCCGAGGCCGTGGAGGAAAAGGTATCGCTCTCCGATCGCTTCGGTCTTTGGCTCGGCTTCCACAAGTGCAGCCAGGAAGATTACCTGCAGATGATCGATGCCTACGCCGATCACTTCAAACTCCAGCTCGATCGCGCCCAGATGCATCACGAGGCGCTTGAATGGGCAACGACCCGCGGCGCCCGCTCCGGTCGCGTCGCCTGGCAATATATCCAGGATCTCGCCGGGCGGCAGCGCATTGTGCTGGAACGGGATTGATCTTCAATCAACCAGGCCATGAACGACAAAAAGCCCGGCACTGACCGGGCTTTTTGCAGAGTCCTTGAGACGCACTACCTATTCAAGGAACGTCATTGGGTTGACCGGAGCCGAATTCTTGCGGACTTCGAAGTGCAGCTGTGGCTGGCTGACATTGCCGCTCATGCCGGAGGTTGCCAGCGTCTGGCCGCGCTGAACCTTTTGGCCACGGGTAACGCTGAGCGCGTCGGCATGGCCGTAGACGGTGACCGTACCGTCGTCGTGACGGACGAGAACCGTGTTGCCGAGCTCCTTCAGGCCATTGCCTGCATAGATGACGACACCGTTTTCAGCGGCCTTGACCGGCGTGCCCTCGGGGACGGAAATGTCGATACCGTCGTTGCGGCTGCCATTGACGTTGGAGCCGTAGCCGGCAACCACGGCACCGCGAACCGGCCAGCGATACTTGCCGATGCCGGTTGCCTCAGGCGCATCGGCCTGCGCATCCGACTTGGCGGCGTCGTTGATGGACTGGCTCGGGGAAGCGGAAGCAACTTCCTTCGGCTTGGCAGGTGTGTCGCTTGTGGTGTCAGCATGAGCGACAGCCTTGGGAGCCTGCTTAGCGATCGGTTCGGCGGCTGCCTGCTTCGGCTCAGCGACCGGCACTACGCCGGGCTTGGCCGAAACCTTCTGCGGCTCGATGGAAGCGGTCTTGACCGGATCTGCAGCTGCGGCTGCGCCGTGCGGCAATGCCAGCGCCTGACCGATACGGATGCTGTCGCCGGCCTGCATGTTATTCGCACGCTTCAATTCGGCGACGGTAACACCGCTTTCCTTGGCGATGCGAGCAAGCGAATCGCCCGGCTTCACGACGTAACTGCCGGTGCCCTTCGGGGTCGGACCCTTGCCGTTGCCGGCGGCAAGCTTGTTGGGATCGGCAAGGCCGGCCTGAGATTTGCCGCGCATCTGATTGCCGGAAGGCAGTGCGAGGGCCTCCTGCTGCGGTGTCTTGGCAGGGCCTGGCATTTTGCCACCCTTGGAAAGATCCGTCGCCTCGGATGCCATCTTGGCCGGACCTGAGACACCTGCCCCGTTCATTGTCGGAATAACGATCTGCTGGCCGGGCTGCGCACCTGCACCGTTACGCAGGCCATTGGCGCGCAGGATTTCCTTTTCCGGAACGCCATAGCGGCGCGACAGAAGCGCGATGTTTTCGCCCTGACGCAGCGTTACGCTCGGCGCGTTGACCGTGGTCCAGCCCGGAGACATCTCAGGCGCTGCCGCCGTTTTGATCGTGCCGGTCGACATCGCATCGGGGGCGAGAGCCGGCGCTGGGCGAGAGCCATTGTTGTTGTGCGATGCCGGGAACGGCTGGGCAAGCGCTTCGGTTTCTGCGCGCGAACCGCCTCGGGGACGAGCGGCACTGGCGGAGGCGCCGGGAGGAGCAAGTTCGGTGCGCTGAATTGCGACGGGCGCGGTGGATGCACGCGCGCTGGAATAGGATGGATTATAGCGAGCCGGCGAGTTCGGATAGGGTTGCGATACCGGTGCGCTCTGCTGCGAATAATCCTGCTGGCCGTAACCGCCGGCCTGCGCGACATCGGCGCGCGGCACCGGATCGCCATTCGGACCATTCAAGCTACGCCGGTTGATCGAACCGGTCGTCACATTGTCCGTTTTGTTGAAGAGCCCGCTGAACCGGGTCGTATCCGAGCTACAGGCCGTCGCGGTGCTCGCCAGAAGAATGGCCACCAGGACTTTCCCTGCCGATTTACTGCCGTTTGAAGAAAGACTGAAACCCATGACTCGACCCACTTAGACGCAACCGATTATGGGTCGATTAAAGCGCGTTAATCTTACCATGCGGTTAAAGCACTGGTACGGCATGTATTTTTTTGAGGAATTGCTAACCATAGAAGATGAAACGGCGCCGAGACGCCTTGCTTCACAGGCATGATCGCGAATTGAGCCTCAGAGATAAGAGGCGAGCATCGGCACGATGGGCTGATAGGGAACATCGAACAGCTCTTCGCGCTCGAAGCGGCTGCCGGTCTTCGTCAGTCGCACCAGACGGCAGACATCGTCTGACACTATCAGCGGCGCGATCATCGATCCGCCCGATACCAGCTGCTCAGCGTAGAAGCGCGGCATGGTCGGAAATGCGGCGGTAACCAGGATACGATCGAAGGTGCCCTCGCCCGGCAGACCGGTGCTGCCATCTGCCTGGCGGATGATGACATTGCGCAGCCCGAGCGCATCCATGCGCTGCTGCGCCGAAGTCGTTAGCGTCTTATAGCGGTCGATCGTCAGCACGCGCTCGACGATGCGCGCCATGACGGCAGCGGTGAAGCCGCTGCCCGTGCCAATTTCGAGCACACGGTGGCCTGGCTTGATCTTCAGACCGTGAAGAATTCGAACAACAAGATCGATGCCTTCCATGAAGGCGCCGCAATCGATCGGGATCGTCCGGCTGGAATAGGCATCATCGGCGAACTGCACCGGCACGAAAGGCATGCGCGGCGTCTGCTCGACCGCCGTCATCAGATCGATGTCCAATATGCCCTCCGCCCGCAGCCGCAAAACCACGGCCGCAAAGCCTTCCTTTTCCACCAAACGAGGTGTCAATCCGCTACTCCATACCGAGCGCCCGCGCCACGCGGTCTTGCGCCGAATAATCCGTCAGGTCGAGTTTCAAAGGCGTTACCGAAATACGATTTTGTTTCAACGCCTGAATATCGGTCCCCGGACGGAAGATACCACTGCGTTCGCCGAAGCGAAGCCAATAATAGGGGAAGCCGCGACCATCGGCCCGCTCCTCGACCTGCACATTGAAGGCGAGATTGCCCTGTGCCGTCACCTCCGTCCCATCGACCTCGCCGGGACGGCAATTCGGAAAGTTGAGATTGAGGAAGGTTCCGTCGGGCAGATCGACATCCATGAGCTTGCCGAGCAGCGCCGGCGCATGCGCCTCGGCTACTTCCCAGGGCACGACGCGGGCACCGTTTTCATAGAGATAGGCCTGGCTTAGCGCAAAGGAGCGCACGCCCTGCAACGTGCCTTCGATCGCGCCGGCTATGGTTCCGGAATAGGTTACGTCGTCGGCGACATTCGAGCCGGAATTGACGCCCGAGAGCACCAGATCCGGCTTGCCGTCCAGAACCTGCCGGATCGCCATGATGACGCAATCGGTCGGCGTTCCCCTGAGCGCAAAGTGCTTGTCGGAGACTTTGCGCATGCGCAACGGCTCGGAAAGGCTCAGCGAATGGGCAAGGCCGCTCTGATCCGTCTCGGGCGCGACAACCCAGACATCATCAGACAGAGTGCGGGCGATACGCTCCAATGCCGCCAGTCCTTCGGCATGAATGCCGTCATCATTGGTCAGAAGAATACGCATCGCCCCACCGCTTAATAATTATGCTGCTTTCTCGATCCTCTTCACACCACCCATATATGGCAGCAGTGCGTCCGGAACAGTGACGGAACCATCGGCATTGAGATAATTCTCGAGAACGGCAATCAGGCACCGGCCGACCGCGGTGCCGGAGCCGTTCAGCGTATGAACGAACTTGGTGTTCTTGTCATCCTTGCCGCGATAGCGCGCATTCATACGCCGGGCCTGGAAATCACCGCAGACCGAGCAGGAGGAAATCTCGCGATAGGTATCCTGCCCCGGCAGCCAGACTTCGAGGTCATAGGTCTTGCGCGCGCCGAAGCCCAGGTCTCCGGTCGAGAGCGTCATGACGCGATAGTGCAGACCAAGGCGCTTCAGCACTTCTTCAGCGCAGGCCGTCATCCGCTCGTGCTCGGCAATGGAGCTTTCGGCATCGGTGATCGACACCAGTTCGCACTTCCAAAACTGATGCTGGCGCAGCATGCCGCGCGTATCGCGACCGGCGGAACCGGCTTCCGAACGGAAGGACGGCGTCAGTGCCGTGAAGCGCAATGGAAGCTTTTCCTCATCGAGAATTTCGCCGGAGACCAGGTTGGTCAGCGTGACTTCCGCAGTTGGGATCAGCCAGCGGCCGTCCGTGGTCTTGAACAGATCCTCGGCAAATTTCGGCAGCTGGTTGGTGCCGAACAGAGCTTCGTCACGCACCAAAAGCGGCGCGCTGACTTCGGTATAACCGTGCTCGCTGGTGTGCAGATCGAGCATGAACTGGCCGAGCGCCCGCTCCAGGTGCGCGAGCTGCGAGGTCAGCACCGTGAAGCGCGAACCGGAAAGCTTGGCGGCTCGCTCGAAATCCATATAGCCGAGGGCTTCACCGATATCGAAGTGCTCCTTCGGCTCATGGTTCCACGTCGGCTTGGCGCCCCAGGCGTGCTTGACGACGTTGTCATGCTCGTCCTTGCCGACGGGCACGTCCTCAAGTGGAATGTTCGGGATGCGCGACAGCGCATCATGGAGCTCGGCCGTCAGCGTACGCTCTTGCTCTTCGGCCGCCGGAAGCGAGGTCTTGATGTCGGCGACCTCGGCCTTCAGCTTCTCGGCAAGCTCGCTATTCTTCTGCGCCATCGCCGCGCCGATCTCCTTGGAGGCGGCGTTGCGGCGGGACTGCATATCCTGGACGGACTGGACGACGGAGCGGCGCTTCTCGTCGAGCGCAATGAGGCTTTGCGACAAAGGCTCCGCACCGCGCTTAGCAAGCGCCGCATCCAGGGCCTCGGCATTCTCACGAATCCATCTGATATCAAGCATCTTCGTTCCAGGTCGTTTCACATGAGTACAACTCCGACCGAGGTCTCGGTCGGAGGTCGGACCGGCAAATACCTGGGAAACGAGGCTAAGCCTTCCTTGCCTAGACGTTATCCGTCTTGGTGATCTCGGAAGTCCCGCCACTCTCATCAAGCGCTTGCCGGTTACGCTGGCGTTCCACGAGTCGCGCCGCGTAGATGGAAATCTCGTAGAGAAGGATCGTCGGCAGTGCAAGGCCGATCTGGGACATCGGATCCGGCGGCGTCAGCACAGCGGCAACGATGAAAGCGAAAACGATCGCAAACTTGCGCTTTTCCGCCAGCCAGGTCGACGTCAGCAGGCCGACGCGCGCAAGCAGCGTCGTGATGACGGGAAGCTGGAAGACGAGGCCGAAGGAGAAGACCAGCGTCATGATGAGGCTCAGATATTCCGAAACCTTCGGCAACAGCGCGATGCCCACCTGACCATCGGCCGGCGCCTGCTGCATCTTCAGGAAGAACCACATGACCATGGGCGTGAAGAAGAAGTAGACGAGCGCGGCACCCATCAGGAACAGGATCGGCGACGCGATCAGGAAGGGCAGAAAGGCGGAACGCTCATTCTTATAGAGGCCCGGCGCCACGAACTTGTAGATCTGTGCGGCGATGATCGGGAAGGAAATCACCAGGGCGCCGAACATGGCGACCTTCACCTGGGTGAAGAAGAATTCCTGCGGCGCGGTATAGATCAGCTCGGCCTTGGAAAGATCGAGATGCGCCCATTCGACTGCCCATTTATAGGGATAGACCAGGTAGTTGAAGAGATGCTTTGCCACTGCAAAGCATCCGATGAAGGCAATGAAGAAGGCCACAATCGACCAGATGAGCCGCGTGCGCAATTCCATGAGGTGTTCGATAAGCGGCTGCGGCTTATCATCGATATCACCCGTCATGCCTGGTCCTTCTTCTTGGGCGTTTTAGGCGTCACCTTGCTGGCCACAGCACGCGTCCTGGGAGCTGGAGGCGTCTTTGCGGCTGCGGCAGTCGCGACCTTGCGCGGGGCGCGCTTCGGTTTTTCAGCAACGACTGATGTCTGAACGACGGCCGCCGCTACATCGTCAACCTTGGCAACCGGCTTCGGGCGCGGCTTGCGCACGGCCTTCGGCTTCTCGACGGCTGCACCCGGCGCCACTTCGCCTGCAACAGCCGATGGCTGCGGAGCGGGCGCGGTGACTAGGGCCGGATTGCTCGGCGCGGACGTGGCCGCAAGCGCTTCCGGCAAACCTGTGGAAACGCCGGGCACGGGCTCGGCTGGCAAAGGAGTCGAGGTTACGGCGGGCGTTGCCGCGCGCTGCAGATCAGCCTTTATCTCGTTGCCCATCTCGCGCAGCGGATTCATCGCTTCCCGCAACGAGTTGACCGGATTAAGCTTCTGCGCGTCGGCGATCGTCTGGCGCACATCGTCCAGTTCCGCCTCGCGCATGGCCTCATCAAACTGGGCGCGGAAGTCGCCAGCGACCTTCCTCGCCCGGGCCGTCATCTTGCCGATTGTCCGCAAGGTCGCCGGCAATTCCTTGGGGCCGATCACCACCAAGGCCACGACGGCAATAATCACCAGCTCGGACCAGCCTATATCGAACATGCAAAGGCTCCTGGGCCAACGGCAAGCCTCTCAGCTCGGCGCCTGCCCGACATGATTACTTCGTTTCGTCAGCCTTATGCTCGACCGTGCGGGACGTCGTCGCGGATGTCGGCTGCGCCGAAGTATCTTCGTCGTCGTTCATGCCCTTCTTGAAGCTCTTGATGCCCTTGGCGACATCACCCATCAGCTCCGGGATCTTTCCACGGCCGAACAACAAAAGCGCGATGGCCAGGACGATGAGCCAGTGCCATATGCTTAGAGAACCCATTGCTTTAACTCCCAATTACAGTGTCTTCCCGATGTAAGACGTTTGCGGATGTTTTTCAAACAACAAAATGCAGTGCATCCACGCATATCAGGATGATGAACGTCCATGCAGGCGACCAAACGCCACCAAACGTCTCCAAATCGAGAGGATGACTTTCATATTCGCATCCGCTGATGGCAAAAGAGAGACTTGGCCGGCAGTTTAGCGAAAATCCGCCGATGGAATTACAACCCTATTCCATCGCCATCCGGGAGGCCATTCCGGGCCAGCCCATGGGATCAATCGCCGGAGCTTGCGCCGCTGGGCGGCAGGATCCCAAGCTCTTCCAGATCCATCTGGGTAATCGGATCCTCGTCTTCGGTCAGTTCGTCGTTCATCAAGGGCGACGGGATGTTGAAATTGGCCGGAATCCGGCCCGACAGCAGCCCTGCCCCCTTCAATTCTTCGAGACCGGGCAGGTCGCGCAGCTCTTCCAGGCCAAAGTGATCGAGAAAATCGCGCGTCGTGCCGAGCGTGACGGGCCGCCCCGGCGTGCGGCGGCGGCCACGGAAGCGAACCCAGCCGGCTTCCATAAGCACGTCGAGCGTGCCCCTGGAGGTCTGCACGCCCCTGATGTCTTCGATCTCCGCGCGCGTCACCGGCTGGTGATAGGCGATGATGGCCAGCACTTCGAGCGCCGCGCGCGACAGCTTGCGCACCTCGCTCTCGTCGCGCCGAATCACGAAGGAGAGATCAGCAGCCGTACGGAAGGCCCAGGCGCCGTCCACCTGAACAAGATTGACGCCGCGCATGGCGTAATCGGCCTTGAGCTTCCGCATGACCGCGGGAATATCGACGCCATGCGCCACGCGCTCGGCGATGAAAGCCTCGGAGACCGGCTGTGCCGAGGCGAAAACCAGCGCTTCGGCGATCCGCTCGGCCTCGGCCAACCGGCGCTCGTCGATCTCGTGCGTTTCCTCCTCAGGTTCCATGTGCTCGTCGTTCGGCTCGTTCACACCCGTCCCTGTCCTATTCCGCTGCTTCCAGCGACGAATGTTTTGGCCCACGCCGCATATAGAGCGGCTGAAACGCGCCTTCCTGGCGAATTTCCAGCTGCCCCTCGCGCACCAGTTCGAGCGAAGCCGCAAACGCGCTGGCAATGGCCGTTACACGATCGCTGGCGGTCGTCATATAGCTCAGCAGGTAATGTTCCAATGCCGTCCAATCGGTGATCTCGCCGATCATGCGGTCGAGAATGACACGGGCATCGGCGAGCGACCAGACGCGGCGCTTCTCGATCGTCACCTGCGTTACGGCCTGACGCTGGCGCAGGCCGGCATAGGCCGTCAGAAGATCGTAAAGGCTGGCATCGAAGGCGGATTGGCGCCGATCGGGAATATGTTCCGGTGCGCCCCGCGCCAAGAAATCCCGGCCGAGACGATTGCGATTGACGAGGTCGGTGGCCGCGTCGCGCATGGCCTCCAGGCGCTTCAGGCGAAAGGCGAGCGTTGCCGCCATTTCCTCGCCCGTCGGGCCGTCTTCCTTGCTTTGCTGCGGGATCAGCAGCTTGGATTTCAGATAGGCGAGCCATGCCGCCATGACGAGATAATCGGCCGCGAGTTCGATGCGAATGCGCCGGGCACTTTCGATAAACTGGAGATATTGCTCGGCAAGCGCCAGAACGGAAATGCGGGACAGATCGACCTTCTGGGTGCGCGCCAAATGCAACAGCAGATCGAGCGGCCCTTCGAAGCCGGCAAGGTCGACGACCAGAGACGGCTCATGCAAGCCGCGCTGCGCCTCGCCCTCCTGCCAGAGCTTATCCATCGGCGTTGCCGCCTGCTGAAGCTTTTCCGTGCCGCTCACCTTGTCACCCATCGATTCCTCGAAGCCCGGTTTACGCTACCGCGAACATCGCGTCGAATTCCGCGCGGACCGCAGCTTCTTCGGCACCGTCGTTCTTTCCGAATGCCGCCTCGACCGCCTTGACCCTTGCCAGCGACGCGCTCGCCAAGGCGGGAACATTGCGCACGACCTGCCGCATCTCGTCCATGACACCATTGCAATGCAGCACGATATCGCATCCGCCTGCAATAATATTTGCCGCACGCTCGCCGATCGTGCCCTTCAGCGCATTCATCGAGGTATCGTCCGACAGGAGCAGCCCCTGGAAGCCGATATGGCCGCGGATGATCTCCTCGATCACCTTGCGCGAGGTCGTGGCAGGGTTCTCTGGATCGATGTCGGTGAAGACAACGTGGCATGTCATCGCCATCACCTCGTCCTTGAGTGCGACGAAGGGCGCGAAATCATGCGCCTCTAATTCCGCACGCGGCACCGAGACG
Source organism: Rhizobium sp. KNZ2-6A (assembly GCF_056755475.1). Taxonomy (NCBI): domain Bacteria; kingdom Pseudomonadati; phylum Pseudomonadota; class Alphaproteobacteria; order Hyphomicrobiales; family Rhizobiaceae; genus Rhizobium; species Rhizobium sp. KNZ2-6A. The sequence continues at coordinate 13,556 of NZ_JBNDIC010000050.1, forward strand.
ACGGGCAGTTCGTGATGCGAATCCGCAAAGCCGCGCCCATGGCCGGGCATGTGTTTCATGACGGGCAGCACGCCACCGGCTTTCAGGCCGTCCGCCGCCGCGCGTCCCATCTCCGTCACCGTCACCGGATCGCCGCCATAGGCACGATTGCCGATGACATTGCTCGACCCTTCCACAGGCACATCCAGCACCGGCAGGCAATCGACATTGATCCCGAACTTCAGCAAATCGAAGGCATGCAGCCTCGACATCAGCCATGCCGCGCGCAGGCCGCGCTCGCGATCCTGACGGTAGATATCGCCGAGCGCCTGCCCCGAGGGGTAATGCGGCAAGATCGGCGGGCGGATGCGCTGCACCCTGCCACCCTCCTGATCGATGAAAACAGGAGCATCGCGCCCAACACTGTCACGCAGGGACGCAACGAGATCGGTGATTTGCTTCGGCTCGGAAATATTGCGTCCGAACAGGATGAAACCCCATGGCTGCTCCCCCTGATAGAAGGAACGCTCTTCAGGCGTGATGGAGTGGCCGCTACAGCCAAGGATCATGGATTTCGATTCGGTCATATCCGAATCATAAGGCTTGCGCCGGGAAATGCGAGGGACGTCAGGCGCAGATACACAAGAACAGCACATTTCAAACGAAAACGGCGAGCCGATGCCCGCCGTTTTCAGAAGCTTTGTGTCCGATCCCTACTTCGAGATCAGGCAGGTGCCGCCGGCGGCGCGGTAGCGCGTGCAGATGGCCGCGGCCTCATCCTTCGAGCCGGCGACGACGCGGACGCGATAGTAGGTGCCCTTGCCGGCGATGTCGGCCTTGCGGATCTCAAGCGGATGATTGCCGATGACGCCGGCGAACTTCACCTTGAGGTTTGCCTGCGACTTCTGTGCATCGGCTTCCGTCGGCAGAGACGCGATCTGCACTCCATACGCGCCACCGCTTGTAGTCGACGTTGTTGCTGGAGCTGCGGGGGTTGCCGATGCGACCTGCTTCGGCTGGGCCTTGGGCTGAGCCTCCGGGACCGGAGCGGCCGTATTGGCCTTGGCAGCCGGTTCTGGACGTGCCGTCGGAACCGGGTTCGTCTTGACGACACGGATCGGCGTGCTTTCGGCGCTGGCGGCATCGGTGCTAGCGGGCTGGGCCGCTGCCGGCGTATTTGCCGGAGACGGGCGCGGATTGGTCGATGCGACCTGATTGTTCGCGGGCTTGGCGGCAGCGGTCGTCGTCGGTTCGACAGCCGGCTCGTCACGCGGAACCAGCGAGCCATCCGGCTTGACGATCATCGTGCGGACCTTACGCGGCGAAACAGCCGGGACCTGATCGTCGCCATTGGCAGCGACATCGGTGTTTCCGCCGTTCTGGTTGGGCAGCAGGCGCGGATCTTCGGTTTCGCCGACCGGCGTCGAGGTAACCTGATCGGCGCTGCCGTCATCCGGAGAAACCGATTCCGGGATCAGGGTCTTCTGCACGACATCGACAGGCTGCTCGTTCGAGGAGACGAGAGCCTTCTGCTTCGGCGCCGCAGTGCTGTCGCCCGCCACGCGGTCGTACACGGCCTTGTCCTGATTCGGGACCACGGTGCCGCCCGGATTTTCCGGAGCGACCTTTACCGGGTCGCTATCGGCGGTGATCACGCGCGGCTCGCCGGAGAAGCTGGAGATCGGCGCGCCATGGCGGATCCAGCTATAGGCGCCATAGGCCCCGACACCGAGAACCACGATGACGGCAGCGGCGGTTGCCATGCCGCGCACCGAGCGCACGGGACGGCGGCCGCCCGCGGCCGGGTTCAGCGTCATTCTGGCGACGTTCTCGACGGGGCTGGACGCTTCGCGGTAGCTGCGGCGGAAGTCCTCTTCCAACGCGCGCTCGAATTCGTCGAATTCCTCGATCGGCTGCTTGGCAACGGCCGCAGCAGGCTGGGCAGCCGCGTTCTTCGACCAGGAAGCCGCAGCGGCGGCACCGCCCAGTGCGGCGGTGACAGCCGGCATGATCGGCTCGGGTGCAGCTTCCTTGGCCGGCACACCGAGAAGGCTCGCCATCTCGGAATCGAGATCGAAATCATATTCCGGCGGAACGACGACCGGCTCTTCCGCCTCGATCGGCGGCAGGTGCGGAACATGCGAGCCTTCGAAAGTCTCGACACGATCCTCCGTCTCGGAGATTTCCGTTGGATCGAAAGGCAGTGCCTGTTCAGCCTCGAACGCCGGAGCTGCCTTGTGAGCAACAGGCGCGACCGGCATCGGCGCGGCTTGGATCGGCTGCGGTGCCACGACGGCAGCCGCAGGAGCGATCGGCGACGGCATAACCGGCGTTGCGCGGGAAATGATCGGCTCGATAACCGGAGCGACCGGAGCCGGCTGCGGGGCGGCAGGAGCTTTCTCGGCTTCGGCAAAATCGAGACCGGCAAGTTCCATCTCGATATCGGCAAGATCGAATTCGAAATCCTGACCGGCGAACGGATCTTCCGTATCGAAGGCGATCGGCTTCGGCTCTTCACGCGACAGCGCAGACGGCACCATCGACTGTTCGTCAAATGAAGCACTGAAATCGCCGAAGGCCGGCTCGGCTGGCGTAGCGGCCCTGGAAGGGACCGGATACCGATTTACATCGGCCAGGAGGGCATCGATCTCGGCCGCAAGCGCAGCGGGATCGGCCTTGGTGACCTGTGGCGGCTCGGATGCCTTAAAGACAGCCGGCGCCGGCTCAGGCACTACGGGCTGCGATGCCGGCTCCCGAGCGCTGAAAGGCTCGACAGGACCAAGCTGCTCGAAATTTGGCACCTCGTCGAACATTGCTTCGGCGGGAGCTGCTTGCGGTGCCGGCGGCGCAATGGAAGGCGCCGGCTGCTCGCGCGGTGCAACTGGGGTTGCGAGTGTGAAATTGGCTATCGGCAACCGCATCGTGGCGGCAGCGGATTGCGGCGTCTTGGCGACGGGAGCCACCGCCGGCTGCAGAGCAGGCGCAATCGACATCTCCAGCTCGTCGATCAGGTCACGAGCGCCGATCGTCGGCTTGAGGGGAGCTGCAACCTGTTGGGCAGGCTCCTCAAATTTCGGCTCGGCCCGCACAGGCTCGACTGGAGCCGGTGCCTGAGCCTGGCTTGGGGGAGATACCGGCTCCGCCGGGACGGAAATGTCGTTCGCCGGATTCATTCGCGGCGTATCGTACCGCTCGAATTCGCGAAGAAGCTCGTCTTCGAGATTGAAGGCGGGCTCCTGCCGTTGAGTTACAGGAGTTGCCTGAGCAGCAGAGCGCGGCTCAAAACCTACGATACGAGCAAGTTCTGCGAGCGGATCATCATCCGCAAAGAACTCGTCGTTTCCGCTTGCGCGATACGCCAACTGTTTTTCTGCCATCACCCGTTCCACTCGCAAACACTACAGTTAATGCCAGCGCAATGTGGGTAAATGGTGACGTTTATCGCATTTCGTCGGGTGCTGCGGTCCCGGTTATACCAAGACCTGACTTCAAAACCGACGCGACAGCGTACACCAGCCCAAGTCTGGCAATGCTCAATTCTCGGTTCTTATCGTTAACAAAACGTAATTCAGGTAAATCTTTACCTTTATTCCAGTGTCCATGGAAGGAACTTGCCAGGTCATAAAGGTAAAATGCGATGCGATGCGGCTCTTGCGACTGCGCTGCAGCTTCGACGATTCGCGGGAATTCGGCAATCTTGGCGACAAGCTGCAGTTCGGCTGGATCCGAGATCGCGCCGACGACAGCCTTCGACAGATCGAGCGAGGCGATATCGAGATCCGGGAAGGCCTCCTTGGCCTGGCGGAAGACTGACATGCAGCGGGCGTGCGCATATTGCACGTAGAAGACCGGATTGTCCTTGGACTGCTCGGTGACCTTGGCAAAATCGAAGTCCAGAGGCTCGGAATTCTTCCGGTAGAGCATCATGAAGCGCACCGAATCGCGGCCGACTTCATCGACGACCTCGCGCAGCGTGACGAAATCGCCCGAGCGCTTCGACATCTTCACCGGTTCGCCATTGCGATAGAGCTTGACCAGCTGGCACAAAAGCACGGTCAGCTTCGCCGCACCATCGGAAACGCCGCGCGCGACCGCTTCCAGACGCTTGACGTAGCCGCCATGGTCGGCGCCGAGAACATAGATCATCTCGTTGAAGCCGCGGTCGAACTTGTTCTTGAAATAGGCGACGTCGGCGGCAAAGTACGTATAGGAACCGTCCGACTTGATCAGGGGGCGGTCGATATCGTCACCCACCTCCGTCGAGCGGAAGAGCGTCTGCTCGCGGTCTTCCCAATCTTCCGGCAGCTGTCCCTTCGGCGGCGGCAGCGCGCCCTTGTAGACATAGCCCTTGAAGGTCAGGTCATTGATTGCTGTGCGGATCAGTGCGGCGCCATTGGCATGCAGGGTGCGCTCGGAAAAGAACACGCCGTGTTTGACGTTCAGCGCCTCCAGGTCGTCCTTGATCATCGCCATCATCGCGTCGATGGCGCGATCCCTAATGACGGGAAGCCATTGCTCTTCCGGCATGCCGCGCAGCTTGGTGCCGAATTCCTTGGCAAGCGCCTCGCCGACGGGAACGAGATAATCGCCGGGATAGAGACCCGCCGGGATCTCGCCTACCTGCTCGCCGAGCGCTTCGCGATACCGAATGAAGACGGAGCGCGCCAGCACGTCGATCTGCGAACCGGCATCGTTGATGTAATATTCCTTGGTGACCTCATAGCCGGAAAAGGCCAGAAGGTTTGCCAGCGCATCGCCGACAACGGCGCCGCGGCAATGGCCGACATGCATCGGCCCGGTCGGATTGGCCGACACATATTCGACATTGACCTTTTGCCCGTGACCCAGCTTCGAGCGGCCGAATTTCTCGCCCTCGGAGATCATCGTCGCCAGCAGCTGCTGCCAATAGCCGACCGAAAGGCGAATATTGATGAATCCGGGGCCGGCAACCGAAACCTCGGCGACGTCGGCGTCCTCTTTCAGCTTGGCGACGATAATCTCGGCAAGCGCACGCGGATTCGTGCCCAGCGGCTTGGACAGCACCATAGCCGCATTGGTGGCGACATCGCCATGGCTGGCGTCTCGTGGCGGCTCCACGCCGATACGTCCGAAGTCGAGTTCCGATCGCTTTTCCCTCACAATATCAATTTGCTCGAGAGCGTTCTTAATTCTTACTTCGAAGTCGGTGAAAAGGTTCATGATATTGTCCACGTATAGGTTGGTCAGGCCGCTATCGGCCCGACGCCGCCGCTGCCTACCGCAAATCGGGAGTCTGGTCAAACAGGCGCTTGTGGGCGCTGATGGCGTAGGTGTCGGTCATGCCGGCCAGATAGTCGCCGACATGCCTTGCCTTGGGGGCGATCGCAAGCCCGGCGATATGGTCGACCCAATAGTGGCTCTGCATCTCCTTGGGATTTTCCATATAGGCGTGGAAGAGGTCCGTTACGATCTGCGCCGCGCCGGCACGGATTCGCATGATGTCGGGATGGCGATAGATGCGCTTGAACAGCATCTGCTTGATCAGCTTGTCGGTTTCCGCCATGTCAGGCGAAAAGGTCGCGACGACGCGGCCGGCGGCCCGGATGTCGGCGACATTGCCCGGCTTGATTTCGGCAAGCGCCCGCTGCGACACAGCAATGACATCCTCGACCATGCGGGTGATCTGGCGGCGCATGATTTCGTGCGTGAAGCGGCTCGGCTCCAGATGCGGATAGCGCGCCCTCACCTCGGCCATCAGCCCCGCGAGAAACGGCACTTCCTCCAGCATATCGAAAGTCAAATAGCCCGAGCGCAGCCCGTCGTCGATGTCATGCGTGTTATAGGCGATGTCATCGGCGATCGCGGCAACCTGTGCTTCGAGGCTGGCGAAGGACGCGATTTCGAGATCGTGGATCTCGCAATAGTCGAGGATCGGCTGCGGCACCGGTCCGTGAATGCCCTTGCCGTCAGGCGTCATAAGCGGGCCATTGTGCTTGACCAAGCCTTCGAGCGTTTCCCAGCTGAGATTAAGCCCGTCGAAATCGGCATAGCGGCGCTCGAGCTTGGTAACGATGCGCAGCGACTGCGCATTGTGATCGAAGCCGCCATAGGGCAGCAACATTTCGTGCAGCGCATCCTCGCCGGTGTGGCCGAAAGGCGTGTGGCCGAAATCGTGAACCAGCGCCACGCCTTCCGCCAGGTCTTCATCCAGCCTCAAGGCACGCGCCAGGGCGCGCGCGATCTGCGCCACCTCGATCGTATGCGTCAGCCGGGTGCGGTAATGGTCGCCGTCCTGGGCGATGAAGACCTGCGTCTTGTGCTTCAGACGCCGGAAAGCGGTCGCGTGGACGATCCGGTCGCGATCGCGCTGGAATTCCGAGCGCGTCGCGCTCGATCCCTCGTCGTAGAGCCTTCCGCGCGATGCCCAGGGGTCCGTCGCATAGACCGCCTTCTCACCATATCCAAAACCCAATGCATGCGTATCGATCGTCATTATCAATCCATTCCGGCATTTGGCCCCCGCACAATCACGGATGCGAAGGTCGTTTCATCATACCCGGCCCAGGCATTGCCTGCGATCGGAATATACTATCCCATCGCGAAGCGGTGACCCATTGACGCCGCATTGCGGCCTTCATACCTATAGACAAGAAAACAGCAAAACGGCGTGTGGCTCAACCACGAAACCAGAGCTGTCGCCGGCCTGACTTTCATGATAAAGGCTATGGATATCAGCCGTTTGAAAGTTCGACGGCCTATTTGGTTCTCTCCGGATCTTGACCCCGGCAGGAGGAAAGCATGACTGAGACTAACGTTACCCTATCGGACGCCGCGGCGAAGCGAATCGCTGCAATCGTCGGCGCGGAAACCGGCAAACGCGCGCTTCGCGTTGCCGTCGAAGGCGGCGGCTGTTCCGGCTTTTCCTATAAATTCGATCTCGTCGAAGGCCCGCAAGATGATGATATCGTCGTCGAAAAGGGCAATGCCACCGTGCTGATCGACCAATTGTCGCTGGTCTATATGGCCGGTTCCGAGATCGATTTCGTCGACAACCTGCTCGGCCAATCCTTCCAGATCAAGAATCCGAACGCAGTCGCAAGCTGCGGCTGCGGCACGAGCTTCTCGATCTGAGCCCTGAACGGTTCGACTTTTCATGGAACCGCCGAACCGTTCCAGCTCTTTATTTCCACGCAATTCCGGACGGAAAACCGCTACGCACTTTTCCTGGAATTGCTCCAGCTCCTTTTCCACAGTTTGATCGCCGGCCTGGAGCCATCGCTCCGGGCTGGCTTTCATATGGGCTGTAGTCAAGCCCGCCGGCTGCGGATACAACAGGGCGAAGCAAAGGAATGAGCCACCCATGAAAATCGCCACCTGGAACATCAACGGCGTCAAAGCGCGTATCGAGAACCTCTGCCAGTGGCTGAAGGATTCGAGCCCGGACATCGCCTGCCTGCAGGAGATCAAGACGGTCGACGAGGGCTTTCCGCGGCTGGAGGTGGAAGCGCTCGGCTATCATGTCGAGACCCACGGCCAGAAAGGCTTCAATGGTGTCGCCATCCTCTCCAAGATTAAGCCGGATGAAGTGACGCGGGGGCTGCCCGGCGGAGACGGCGACGAACAGTCTCGTTTCATGGAAGCAGTATTTTCGGTGCCCGGGCATGGCGCCCTGCGTGTCTGCTGCCTCTATCTGCCGAACGGCAATCCGGTCGATACCGAGAAATATCCCTACAAGCTCGCCTGGATGGAGCGCCTGCGCAAATTCGCGTCGGATCGCCTCGCGCTCGAGGAGCCTCTGATTCTCGCCGGTGACTACAATGTTATTCCGGAACCACATGATTGCTTCGATCCGAAGGTCTGGGAAAGCGATGCGCTGTTCCTGCCGCAGACGCGCCAGTCTTTCCGTCAGCTTGAACATCTCGGCTTTACCGATGCGGTGCGCGCGACGACGGATGCAGTGAAGCTCTATTCATTCTGGGATTATCAGGCCGGCGCCTGGCCGAAGAACAATGGCATCCGGATCGATCACCTGATGCTCTCGCCCGAAGCTGCCGATCGACTCACCGCGACGGCGATCGAAAAGCATGTGCGCGCCTGGGAGAAGCCTTCCGACCATGTCCCGGTCATCGCGCATCTCGATTTCGCCAACTAGAGCCGGATGATTTTAGGTCTGTTCGACCTAAATCTGAATCCGCTCTAGAATCAAAGAAGTAGAGCATGATGTCGTCCGAAAACCGCTCACACTTTTCGGCATCATGCTCTAAACGTCAGCCCGAAACAAAACGCTTCGACCGCGATCCCGTGACATTCAAGCGACAACGGGGCAGTTAAAACCGGCAATCAATCGGAGCCGGCGACATCAAGCTGATGGGCCATGGAGACCGCGACGCGACGGTCGTTCTCGTTGGCAACAGAGAATGCCTGCTCCTGCAGGCCTTCCATCCAGCTGCAGTCCTTCGGCTTGCACTTGTCCAGTGCCGCCGTCATGAATGCGAGACCCCGGATGGATTGACCTTCCTGGAACAGGATATTGCCGAAGACGGCCATGGCACCGGGATGGCCGCTCTTGCGTGCCTGGTTCAGCCACTTCTTGGCCTGCTGCACATTGGTGGTGCCGCCCTCGCCCGTCAGCATCATCTGCGCGAGCTGAAACTGCGCTTCGGGAACGCCGAAGGTGGATGCAACCTGGAAATAAAGCTGGCGGGCCTGGTTGAGATCGGTCTTGACCGGGCTGTTGGCAATGCCGGTTTTGTAGTAGCTGGCAAGCGCCAGCAGCGCGTTGATAAAGAAGCCTGTATCTTCAGAGCCAGGCTCCACGCCCTGCTGGGCGATCTCGCTATAGATCTTGAAAGCTTCGAAATCGTTCTGCCTCACGCCGTCACCATCGGCATACATGTTGGCGAGAGCCCAGCGCGAGCCCGTATGGCCCTTTTCGGCGGCATAACGATAGGCTTCGACCGCCTCTTCCTTCTGCCCGTTCTTGTAGGCCTTGAAGCCGAACTTGAAGAGATCGAACGGGCCTGATTCCTTGGTGACACCGGCAGTGATATCGAATGCCTTGGCTTGACCCGCCAGCGCCACTGCCGTGGCGAGGGACAGGCTGAGCATCATGACTCTCGCTGATATGAACTCGGACTTAAACATAACAGTCGATTTCTTTCGCTCCATTCGGGCCTGTTACGGCGCTTGCATAAACGCCGTCAGATTCGCGAATGTTTTCCCTGATGGCGCATGAGACTGGATCATCCTTTGCAAAGACGGTTCCCATGGCATTCAACCGAGGCTGTTTGCCACAATTGCGAGCATAACTTGCAATTATGTCCAAACCAGCATTTGTGCGGCCGTTATCGTATCCCATCGCCGAACCCGCGCTCTCATTCGCTTGCCGAGGAGTGAGATCGAACGTCGTCAGGCTGACAGCTTCCCTTGGCGGACAAAGACTTTTCCCCTGCATCGGAAGCGCCACGGCTTCGATCCCGGATTGTTGCTTATGCCAAAGTGGAAGTTCACCCATCGATCGTTTACGCACTTTCTACAAGGCCAACCCCTGTGCCCACGTAATCGCTGCTCCCCATTTGTGGCGGGAAATGGACAAATTGTAATCTGATCACGTGGCTGCAATGTCTTGAAATAGAGTGTTGCTAATTCGTCACAAAGATTTTACCGATCTTGTAACTTCCTTAACCATAAGTCCGGCAAGGAGGCTGGTTTGGCGCTTCAATCCACCCAAGCCCGGCAAAGAAAAGCCGCGGACTTGTACAAGCCCGCGACCTTATCGATGAGATGACATGATAGACTATAAGTTCGTCAATCCAATGATTTATCGTCAGAAGCTGACTTTCACCGACGTCTGAAGAGCGGCGACCAAGTCATTGCCGAAGCTGTAGCTCGCATCATCGCCATAGACGATGCCGCCGCGGGTGATCGGTCCGGATTTGCCTGATGTCATAAGGCCAAGCGCGCCACCGAAGTTGAACTGAACGTGCTCCGTCGCCTTGTAGGCAACACCCGCACCGAGCGTCCACGTGTCGGAGTTCATGCCGTAGCCGTCGCTCGTACCGCGATCCCAGCTCAGGCTGACGGCGCCGCTCCATTTGTCATTGAACTTGTGTCCGATACCGCCCGTGATGGTCCAGCCGTCGCGATACAAGAGGTCGAGCGAGGTCAATTGCGTCGGGCCTCCCGTCCGGCAGGCGACGCTACGGGTCGAGGTCGGGCAAAGGGCGATGCTTTGCAGGATGCTCCAATTCGTCCACTTGACCGAGCCGAAGGCCAGCCAGTCCGGCGCGATGCCGCTCTGCACTTTCCACTCCAGCGAGTCCGGAGCCTCGGCCGAGCCGAAGACGGAGGTGACCGAGCCGAAGAACGGCCGAACCGGCGGCAGCTCGCTCAGATCGACGCTGCCCTTGAGATTGTCGTACTTGACCCGGCTATTGTAGACGAGGCTCGTGCGGATGGCATATTCCGGGATTTCATAGGCCAGACCGGCGCGCCAGCCCCAGCCGTGACCGTCGACATCAAGCGAGCCGACGCCGTCGTAGACGGAGGAAAGCGGAGCCGGGATGGCCGAGACGAGGCGTGATTTGAAACCGCTGACCTCCTGGTAGAAGCCGCCGCCGATGACGCGAAATTCGCCCGGGCCTGCATCGAACTTGTACGAGCATGTCGCTCCATAATTGTTCGTGCGAACCTTCACCTCGATTTCATTATTGGCGCCGGCCCAATTCTGGCCCTCATTGAGATGTCCGCCGAAAGGCTGGGAATAGTCAGCCATGCAGTCGATGTTATCGGTGATGCCGATCTTGAAGGCGGCATAGGGCATCGCATAATTTTCCGACGCATCGGTCGAGTGGCTTCGATTATTGAGATTGCCGTCGGTCGGATCGGTGTCTTTCGCATTCTTCAACTTGCGGTCTGGCATGACATACGTAACGCCGGACTCGAAGACATAACGACCCTTGTCGAAGAGCAAATCGATGTCATAACCGGCACGATCGAGGCCGCCTGCAAAGGCCGCGCTCGCAAAAGACGTACCGATGACGAGTGAAACTGCGCCCCTCAACGCAATAGAAAATGCCATTGTAACTCCCCCACGTGTGCATTCGCTTTTGCGATTGTTGCGACGATCACTTGAATTGGCAATGCGGCCTACAAGAGCTGAAACCCGGTAAAAGAGTGATTGATTTACGTAAGAAAACGAACTCCGCCGCACAAAAACTGTGCGATTAGGTAAATTTTTTCTTTTTAATGTCATTTTATTCCCTGCTTAGATTTTTATTCTTCGCGGCAACAATTCTGTCACAATATGACAACAGCGCTGCTTTTCACGAAAACTGAGCAGATTTCCATGTAATATGTTTTGCCTGTGTGAAACTGGCGGTGGATCAGAGCGCACAGCCCAGTTGAGCGACATCGAATCAAAGAAACAAACAAGAAAGGCACGCGACGTAAGCCGCGTGCCTTTCACCAAATCTGAAAGCGTGTTGCGCAAAGGCATACCGCTGCGTTGCGATTACAACATGCACAATATCAAGAGCTTAGAGCAGATCTGAAAGATCGCGATGCCCTTCAGTTCTTTCTTTCTCAGCTCGCTTCGCTGACCCGCCCCAGTGCCACCTTCAAGCTCGCCTGTTGCCCTTCGAGTTCACCCAGACGCTCGCGCTCGGCGGCGACCACATCAGGATTTGCATTCGCGACGAACTTCTCGTTCGAAAGCTTGCCGTTGATGCGTGCGATCTCCTGGTCGTTCTTGGCGATCGCCTTTTCAAGGCGTGCCTTTTCGGCCGAGAGATCGATGAGGCTGCCGAGCGGCAGGCAGATGGTCGCCTCGCCGACAACGATCTGTGCCGCGCCTTTCGGGGCGGTATCGGCGAGCGACACCGTTTCGACGCGCGCCAGCCGCTTGATGGCAGCGTCGTGGCGGAACAGGCGCTCCCGCGTCAGGCTGTTCGCATCGACGACCACCAGCGGGGCGGTCGCTGCCGGCGGCACGTTCATTTCCGAACGCACAGAACGAATGCCGGAAACAAGGTCGATCAGCCAGTTGATTTCATCGGCGGCAACATCGTCCGCATAGGAAGGCGCCGGCCAATCGGCGTGGCAGATCAGGCCTTCGCCTGCCGTATGGGCCCAAAGCTCTTCCGTCATGAAGGGCATGAACGGATGCAGCAGCTTGTAGGTTTCTTCGAGAACATAAGCAGCGCAGGATTGCGCCTCCGCCTTGGCGTTCTCGTCGTCACCGTTGAAGATCGGCTTCAGCAGTTCGAGATACCAGTCGCAGAACTGGTTCCAGATGAAGCGGTAGAGCGCGCTTGCCGCATCGTTGAAGCGGAAGCTTTCCAGCGCCTCGGTAACGTCGCGCTCAGCACGCGCCAGCTCGGTGAGGATCCAGCGATTGACGGTGAGCTCGGCGGCTTCCGGCACGAAATGCGGATCGCTCTTGGCGCCGTTCATCTCGGCAAATCGCGTTGCGTTCCAAAGCTTGGTGCCGAAGTTGCGATAGCCGGCGATGCGGGCCGGATCGAGCTTCACATCGCGGCCCTGCGCCGCCATGATCGCCAGCGTGAAACGCAGGGAGTCGGCGCCGTACTGGTCGATCAGTTCAAGAGGATCGATGACGTTGCCCTTGGACTTCGACATCTTCTGACCGTTCTTGTCGCGCACCAGCGCGTGGACATAAACCTTGCTGAACGGCTCGACGGGCTCGCCGTTCTCATCCTTCATGAAATGCAGGCCCATCATCATCATGCGGGCAACCCAGAAGAAGATGATGTCGAAGCCGGTGACGAGGACGTTCGTCGGATAGTAGCGCGCCAGTTCCGGCGTCTCATCCGGCCAGCCGAGCGTCGAGAACGGCCAGAGCGCGGAAGAGAACCAGGTATCGAGCACGTCTTCGTCGCGCGTCAGGATTTCGCCCGGCTTGAAGTTCTCCAGCAGATCCTCGACATAGGCCTTCATCGGCCCCTCATGCGAAAGATAATGCTGGATCGCCGCCTGCAGCGCCTCTTCCTCGGTCTTTTCGACGAAGACCTGGCCATCCGGTCCATACCAGGCCGGAATCTGGTGACCCCACCAGAGCTGACGGGAAACGCACCACGGCTGAATGTTTTCCATCCAGTCGTAATAGGTCTTGTCCCAGCTCTTCGGGACGAGCTTGGTGCGGCCATCGCGGACGGAGGCGATCGCCGGCTCGGCGAGCGTCTTGGCGTCGACATACCATTGTTCGGTCAGGCGCGGCTCGATCGGCACGCCGCCGCGATCGCCATGCGGAACGGTGTGCTTGTGCGGCTCGACCCTGTCAAGCAATTCGGATTCTTCGAAAATGCGGACGATGATCTTGCGCGCCTCGAAGCGGTCCTTGCCTTCCAGCTCATCCCAAGCGCCGTGCAGAGCGGCCGGATGATCGAGACCTTCGAGGAAGTCCTCATTGTCCTTGATGGTGATGGTGGCTTCCGGGGTCAGAATGTTGACGACGCGCAGACCTCGGCGCTTGCCGACGTCGAAGTCGTTGAAATCATGCGCGGGCGTCATCTTGACCGCGCCCGTGCCAGCCGTCGGATCCGGATATTCGTCGGCGACGATCGGGATGCGGCGGCCGACGATCGGCAGGATGACATGCTTGCCAATGATCGACTTGTAGCGTTCGTCGCTCGGATTGACCGCGACGCCGGTATCGCCGAGCATGGTCTCGGGACGAGTGGTGGCGACGACGAGATAGTCGCGCGTTTCCCACTCCGTCGGCTTGCCCTCGTCATCGAAGGCAACCGGGTGCTGATAGGTGACGCCCGGTTCCAGCGGATAGCGCAGATACCAGAGATTGCCGTTGACCTCGTGCTGCTCGACCTCGATATCCGAAATTGCGGTCAGCATCTTCGGATCCCAGTTGACCAGCCGCTTGTCGCGATAGATCAGGCCTTCCTTGTAGAGCGTAACGAAGACTTCGAGAACGGCCTTCGACAGGCCCTCGTCCATGGTGAAGCGTTCGCGCGACCAGTCGCAGGAGGCGCCGAGGCGCTTGAGCTGGTTGAAGATCAAGCCGCCCGATTCCCCCTTCCATTCCCAGACCTTCTCGATGAAGGCCTCGCGGCCCATCTTGTGACGATCCGGCTGCTGGCGTTCGGCGAGACGGCGCTCGACGACCATCTGCGTGGCGATGCCGGCATGGTCCATGCCCGGCTGCCAGAGAACGTCCTTGCCGCGCATGCGCTCGAACCGCACCATGATGTCCTGCAGCGTGTTGTTCAGCGCATGGCCCATGTGCAGCGAACCCGTCACGTTCGGCGGCGGGATGACGATGGTGAAGGTTTCCGCGCCCGGCTTGGCGTTCGCGCCGGCGCGAAAGGCGTCGGCCTCATCCCATTTTTGGGCGATCTTCGGTTCGACGGCGGCGGAATCATATGTTTTGTCGAGCATTTTATGACCGGATCTTGAGGATTGGATGATGCGGGTTGTAAATAGGATGGCTGTGGGCAAGTCAATAAAAAAGCCGCCCCGAGGCCCGGAGCGGCGGATCGGTTACCTGAAGCTCAGGCTTGTCAGCGGCGCTGGCCGCGGGCCACTCGTTCGATTTCTTCGCGCACGAGACGCTCGACAAGGGTCGGCAAGTTATCGTCGAGCCATTCCTGCAGCATCGGCCGTAGCATCTCCTGAGCCAGCTCATCGAGGGAGCGGCGCGGGCCGCCGTCGACGATGGCTGCAAGTTCTTCAAACGATCGGGTAACCTGCGCGCCAGCTGCATCAGACATCAGCGGCGGCGCAGACACGACCTGAGCCGGCGGCAAGGACGTTTCCATTTCAGCCACAACGGTTGCAGTCGGCTCCGGAGCCTGGAAAACCAGTGTCTCTGCCTGACGTGCGCCCATCTGGGGCGCAGGGACAGCGACGGGCGGCTGTAATTCTTCCATTTCGGATTCGACACCGACTTCTACCGTAGCCTGCGTGGCCAACGGAGCGACCGGCGCGACCGGCGCGGCGATATCGGTAATGGCGTGCCGCAGCGGCACATCGGCGATCGGCTCGACATGGACTTCGGCAAGACGCGCGGCCATGGCCGGCGGCAGTTCACGCGGCTGCGAGACCTCGCGCCCGGCATTCAGCAATGCGGCGGCATTGCGCTCGGAAGCGGCGCGCACACGCGCTGCGACATCCGCCAGTGACAGGCCGCGACCTGCACCATCCGATTCAGCAACGGGCATTTGCGAATTTGCGGCGATGAAACGCGGATCCTGCTCGGCGGCACGGGCTCGATCCGCGGCAGCGAACTCTTCATCCACGGTCAGCGGAATATCGTCGTCGCGCATGTTGGAAGCGGCAAGATGAGACGAGGAAATCGGCTTGGTGCCCACGGGTTCGTTGCTTTCGATGATCCTGCGGATCGATGCCAGAATCTCTTCCATGGACGGTTCACGCACTACATTTGGCTGAGCCATATTCATCCCCGTTTTCCATATTCAACGACCGGAAACTCGCCAACACGGTACCCGAATCAGGGCCACCCTAGATGACTGCCCTCGGGAAAAAAATCACCGTCAAAGCACTAAACCCGGTGATGCACAGTTTTGTTACGACCACGACGAATCGCTCCGCTGCCTGCGATTCTGCCACAGGCGACGACAATAAAAAACAGGCGCCCGGAAGCGCCTGTCGCAAGCTGGATCATCAGATCGTTCTGAAAATCAGAATACGAATTCCTTGGCCTTGGCAAAGCCCGGCAGCGGCTTGATCGATGCATTGAAAAAGACGTTTTCCGAGAAGGCGCCGCGTTCGCGCATGAAAACGGTGGCGCGGGCGGCATGGCCGTAGCCGATGACCGTGATCAGGCGGCCGTCTTCACCGAGCTGGTCGAGCAGTCCCTGCGGCAGCTGCTCGATCGAGCCATCGATGAAAATGACATCATAGGGAGCGTTGCCGGCATGGCCCTTTTCGAGCTCGCCGGTGACAACAGTGACATTGTCATAGCCGAGTGCGGCGATATTGGCCTTGGCCTGGGCGGCAAGTTCCTCATCGCTCTCGAGGGCAACGACCTTCTCGGCAAGCAGCGACAGGATAGCGGCCACATAGCCTGTGCCGCAGCCGACATCGAGAACCTTGTCCTCTTTGGTGATAACGCCGAGCTGCAGGAGCTTTGCCAATGGCGACGCTTCCATCAGGAAGCGGCCCGGCTTGCCAGCCGCAGCGGCGGCGATCTCGATGTCATTGTCGATATAAGCCAGGACCTTCGACTTCTCCGGCACGAAATTTTCGCGCGGCACCGTCAAAAAGGCGTTCAACACGGAATGGGAGGTGACATCCGTCGTCCGGATCTGGTTCTCGACCATCTTCACGCGCGCTGCTTCGAAATCCATCTTATCCTCTTGCGCCCTTCATGCCCGAACGGGCCTGCTCTACTTTCTGTTACGCGTGTCTTAATCGCCTGACGCCACGCTTTCAAGGCATTGCGGCAACAGGGGCGGAGATTCATGGCCAGGCGTCGCCCGCGCACAACAATCGGCGCCCTGAAATGCGGATCCGAACCTCTCGACAAAGCCCGTCGCCTACGACAGCGCGTATTCGCCATGCTTCAGATCGGAGCATCCGTTAGCAAAATGTTAACTTCGCAGGACCACGCTTTGTAACCTGGAACCGCCTGAGTGTGGTCACAGATCAACCTTCCGGCCCGAAGTCCCTCGGGTTAAGACTAAATTCGAATAGAAGGTGACTGGGATGCCTGTCTCTCTCGTTCTTTTCGCCGCGACCTCGTTGCCGCTTGTGGTCTTCCTGGCTGCCAGTCTTTCTTCCATGATGTAGGTTTCCGAATGAAGCTTTCGCTCCCTGTCGCTGCGCTTCTCCTCCTCCTGCCCCAGACCGCATTGAGCGAGGAAGCGCCGAAGGAGGCAGCACCCATCATCGGACACGTCGTGACCGGCAAACAGCTCGACGAATGGTGCGAAGAAGATCGCACGCTTGCCTCGGTCTATATACAGGGCATTCTCGACGAAGCGCAGCGGACGAAAAACCTGACGATCCGCGCCACCAAGCAGACGCCGAAGAACTCGTCACGTTACGAGCGCTACCTTCAGCAGTTCGTCGGCGCCTTCTGCCTACCGCCCGAGCTCAGCAACGCAAAGGCAACGGCGATCGCCTGCAAGTGGATGGCTGAGCACTCATGGCAGCTGGAGCGGCCTGCCAGCTCGCTGATTGCACGCTCCTACAAATTCGCCTTTCCATGCCTCGAGGAATAGGCACCTTGATGCCTGCGGCGGCGCCTTCAAACCCGTATAAGCAATTGAACCCTGGCAAAGATCCCACTCCCTGCATGCCGGCGCGTGGAACAATGCCTTTGCTCGGCCACGCCACGGGCCGCGCCACATTTCATTCCTGTTGACAATTAGTAAGCTAAACTTATAATTAGGACGCTGAATTTGATTGATCTCTAGTCCAGCGAAAGGCGGCCCAGTTTTTTTCCCTAGACTGGACCGCTTTTGCTTTTTCCGGACGCGATAATCGCCACGACACTTAGCTGCGCTCCCCAAGCTTATCGCCGCCAGTCTGCGACATGCCGTCTCCTCTGTACCTTAAGCGTCATTTCAGTTTCGAATGCGACGCTATGGCGGGGGGCTATCTATGGAATTGCCGAAGTCGCAGTGGTCTACGCTGACGTCGTGCGAGCGCAAAAAGCTCGCACGGCTGACAATGAAAATGCTGCTGCCAATTTTCGGAGCTCTGACGCTGCTTGGCGTCACCTTGCTTATCCTGACCACCTAATCCGAACAGTTCGCCACTGATACGCACCGCAATCCAAAACGGCGGTCTGGATAGCTATGCCCACCGAACGACCGGCAAATGGATTGCATCAAGCAGTTGAAGGGGCGCGGCCCGTGGCCAAGGAAGGCGAAGCGGCAACAGATTGCCACACCTTCAAAAAGGCGAGCCGAATTCAATGGCTTATCGATATCAAAGGGAAGGATGGAGGCCTCGCCCGGAATCGAACCGGGGTGCAAGGATTTGCAGGCTTTCACCTGATACTGTTTTTACAGCGAAATTTGGCGCCGTGTTGCGGTCGTGTTGCAATCAGCTGAGCAAGATGTTCGCTGCTTGTGCTAGTTCTGTCCCGTCATCAGCCCTCGGGAATAAGTGACCATAGACGTCCATGGTCATCACGATCGAGGCGTGACCAAGCCGCTCCTGGACCATTTTAGCAGGCAAACCGAGTCCACCCTCTTCCTTCCGGTTGATCAGCCAACTCGCATAGAAATGGCGTAGCGCATGCAGCCCCGTATATTTTGCTTTCAGGATCGGAGCACCGTTCACATCCTTCCCGATCTCGATAACCACGCCGGCGCGAACCATTGCCGGAATGAGACCCTTGTTGACGATATTGGTATGTGACCGGGGCTCGCCATTTGGGTTAGCAAAGACCAGGCCGGCCTTGTCAGCCTGCTTTAGCCGGTGCGCCTTCAGCGCATTGATGACAGGCGGCGGCACCGGGATAGTCCGAACGCCGGCCTCCGACTTGGTGGGGCCGATCTCTTTGAACTGGTCCGCGCGCTGATTAACGCTTATCTGGCCCCGCTTCAGGTCAACGTCCTGCCAACGCAGACCGCGCAGTTCGGATGATCGCATGCCGGTAAAGATCGCTGTCACCAGCAAAGGGCGCCAGTGATCGTCTAGGGCCGCTACGAGCGCCTTGATCTCTTCGCGGGTCGGAATGTCCAGCCCGATCTCAAGACGGCCCTTCAGACGCTTCTCCTGGCGCCTGTCACGGCCCTTCCGACTCCCACGAATGTCACGGACTGGATTGCGCATTGCCAGGCCACGTTCGCCGGCATCTGACAGGATCGAGCCGAGCGATGTCAGCACCTTCTTGATCATAGCCGGTGATCGTCCCTCGTTCCGCAGACGGTCTTCAAAATCACGCACGGCCGGCACGGTGAGCTTCGACAACAGCATCTGCCCGATGAACGGGACGATATGGTTATCCAGGTGATTCTTACGCTGGTTGATCGTCGAGCGCTCCAGCCCAGCCGCTTCACCAGAGCTAATCCAGAACTGTCCGGCTTTCTCCACCGTAACGCTTGCTGAGTCGGCAACGTGAACGCCTTCTCGAACCTCTACGGTTGCTGTCGCGGCGAACTGGTCAGCTTCTTTCTTTAGACGGAAGGTTTTCAAGCGCCGCTTGCCCGCCATGTCGAAATAATCGACGACCCAGGTGCTTTTGCTCTCGCCTTTCGGCGTGGTCCAACTGCGTCTGCGAACTGACATTTTATTCTTCCTCTGTCCGTCTGTCAGAGATTTGGAGGTGACCAGAGCGGATCGCCTTCCAGATCTCGTCTCGCGCTTTCTCAGTCGGAGCCAGCACCCCAATAAACGCTTCGATAGTTTCGAGACGAGCATTTGAAATTGCGGTCACGATGGCAAGCCGCCCCTCGAGGTCCTTTATTTTGTTCAGCGCCTGGTTCGACGGCATCCGGCTATCAAGGCTTTCCTCAAGGCGTGCGACGATCTCGGAATTCATCGATCGGCCGTTTTCTTCTGCCGCAGCTTTTACGCGTTCTCGAAGGCCTTCGGGGAACCGAAGCATATATTGGTCATCTCCGCGGCCAGCTTTTGCCATTCACCTACACTCCTAAATTTACATATCACTGTCTTAGGTCCCGCTTGACGTCAACCCTATCACCGTATTAGGTGGTATTACCGTCTTATGTATGAATCGTTAACGGAGCGCAAAAAAATGACCGAAAATATCAACAATGACACTGACGACCTTCCTCCCTTGGATATCCGGCACGGCATCAAGTCGCTGGCGAAGTACATCCGAAAAACGGAGCGTCAGACGCATTACCTTGTCTCTAAGGGGAAGATTCCCGCCAAGGAGATAGGAGGTCGGTGGACTTGGAGCCCCGAGAAGGTCCGTGAAGCAATTATGGAGGGCATGTGATGATGCATGAGGGTCTCGACTTATCTACCCCGGTTCACGGACCTGCTGCCGTGACCACCCTCGCTTCCGACCAAGATCTCGAACGCCTCGGGGAAATCGACGATCTTGCCGGGGCCATCGCAGCCTTATCCAAGCCCGCTGCCGTCGGGCATGCCACCGAAGTCGGTGCACGATCCGCTGCCCGCCAAATTCAGTTGCTGGCCAAACAGATCCAAGAGCGGGTCGACGCCCTAGCTCTTACGCTGACCGTGCCGGTGAAGGTCGTGGAGGCTCGCCAATGATCAACCTCAATCGCGTGTGGCGCACTTGCTGCGGCCTTGGGATTCGCCGCGCAGTTGCCGACGATCGCAAGATCCGACGCCAAGCAGAGCGCCTTGGCCTAAAAGCTAGCCGGCGGGGCGGGTTGTGGGCATTGACAGATGAAGTGAAGGGCGAAGTTGCCGTCGGTCTTCATGATTTTCAAGTCCTATACCTCCTTTCCAAGATCTCCAGGCCGCCCGCAGTCTGTAGGAGAGTGGCATGAGCAACCGTCACAAGCGCAAAGGCAAATCCAAGTTCGTAATGCTCGACGGGTATGTGAAGCGTAGCGCTGCCTGGAAGGCGCTGACACCGGTCGAGCGGATCGCCTATCTGGAGGTCAAGTGGAAGTATGACGGTAAAAATAACGGACGTATCGGTCTCGGGTGCCGCGAGCTAGGGGACGAGCTCGGTATGGGGCGTGATGCCGCCAACCGCGCACTAAATCGCTTAGTCGCAGTTGGGTTCATCGCCAAGAGCAAGCCCAGCGCATTTCACATCAAAAATCGAACGGCCACCGAATGGAGATTGACCGAGTACACCTGCGACCTCACGGGCGAACTCCCGACGAAAGAGTTCATGCGATGGGAGCCCGAGAAAAAAGCACAGTCGCATCCATCGGACACACAGTCCTACCCATCGGACGCTCCTGCACCAAAAATGGATGAAATTAGGGGCAACAGTCGCTCTGGTCGGACTGCAAACCCGAAATCGAACGATTCACAGTCGCTCCCATCGGACCCATATAGATCTACCATGGGGGGTGAAGCCAATGCAGCTTGATCTCCTGGAATGGACGCCCACGGCGACGGTCATACCGTTCCCTACCGCCAAACGTGTCGGCAAAATCCGGCACGTCGCTGAGCTAATGCGCCGGCGCGAGGGGAAAGACAGGGAGTCCTATTGGAATCGCATCACAGACGACATGATCCGTCAAATGACGAAGGCGCAGATCGCGCCCGTCCTTATCGGTTTAGCACTCGTCGACTTCGAGAACGCAGTAGCGATGGAAATGCGCCGCATGGACCTGATCGAAAAGCTCAAGGGAGGCGCAGCATGACCGTCCCGAAATTCGCAGTCATCTCCGTTGATCTTGTCGCCCAAGGCCTGCGCATGCGGAATGGCACAAATTTGGTCGTCGAACTCAACGCACCGCAGGCGAGCTTTGCTCTCATGCGCAGAGATGAAGACTCCATCGAAGTGAAATCGCTACATTTGACCGAGGCAGAGGTCGAAGAGCGCATGGCACTCGCGGAGCGGAGCGAGAACGGGAGGGTGCTGCAATGACACGCGTCGTATCGAGCTTAACCACTATCACGGTCAAAGAGGGCTCCATCATCATCGATGACGCCGGCCAACCCAGAGCGCCACGTGCTGAGCCAATGCCGATTTACCGAGTCGTCGTGATCGACGACGTTGGAAAGACCGTGGAGTCACGCATGTTCTGGTCTGAAGCTGACGCACAACGTGCAAAGGCTGAACTGAAGGACAAGTGGGAACGGACGGTCCCATACATCGGCCCCACCACTCGGCGGCTCTAGGTTCTTCGAGGCGCACCCCCTCGACCGCGGGTCGGCGGCAGCGCACGCTTTGAGCGATTTCAGCGAAAATGAATCGCATTTCCGTTTCCGTTTTTTTGGAGGTAAGTCGTGGAAATTCATGAAATTGAGGTGTCAGCCAAGGAGCTGGCAGAGGTGATCGGCGTCAGCGAGCGGCGGGTGCGCCAATTGGCATCCGAGGGTATCGTCACGCGGGGCAAGCGTGCACGCTATCGGCTGTCGCAAAGCGTGGCGGGCTACTGCGTAAGCCTGGAAACGCGGCAGGATTCGACCGTGGAGCCGATAAGGCAGCAGCGCCTTCGTCGACTCGAGGTCGAGAACGCCGTCCGAGATCGGAGCCTGATCAGCCTCGAAGAGGCGATGGACGTCGTCGACAGGCTGACTGGCATGTTCATTTCAACACTGGGCGGCATGCCTGCCAGGATCACGAATGACGCGACCGAACGGCGTCGTATCGAGCGGATCACCGATGACGTTCGCCTTCGTTTGTCGGATCAATTGAGCGAGCTGGTAGCACAGCTGGAAGCCGGCAAGACGCTGAACGGAGGAGCCGCCGCATGACTTTTCGACTCGGTCCGGCGGATCTCATCGGTTTCGAGCGGGATGGTGAGCCGACGCCGACCGTCTTCGGGTATTATTTCGTTCTGTTGAATCGAGGCGACGGGCGACGGCTTGCGCTGCAGTACGATCTGAAAAGCCGAACCTTTGTCCCCCATACCTACCCACCCGAAGGCATGGGCACGCCGCAAGAACTTCATGCCGACAGCCTGTCGCCGATGATGGAGCTGCTTTCGCCGGAGGATATCGCCTATGCGACGGCACAAGCGATCGAATACGCAAAGGGGGCGGACGATGCCGGAAGCGAATGAAATGATCTCTTCTCAAATCCGCCCCTTCGCATTTCAGGCATCGCCATATCGGATCGATGAGAAGGCCGTCTGCGCAGAACGGTTGAGTTGTCGATCGAGGGCGCTCGTCAGCTTATCGATATCGTTCGAGGCCCCGCTGCCATGAATATGGATGTGATTCGTCTGGTGGACGACGACCTTGTGCCCGCCGCCTGCCTGACCGGCCGGCGTGATGTAGCCGTCCGCTCCTGGCGTGAAGAGCTCGACGCCGCGGCCACCGATCGGGTAGGTGACGCCTTCCTTGACGGGACCACCCTGTGCGCGAGGACCGCCGAAGGATGGACCGCTTGACGAGGTTGCCGTCGTGCCGCCGCTCCCTTCGGATCTGACGGCCCCACCAAGACCATTGAGAGTTGCCTTCAGCGCGTCGGCCTTCGCTTGCGCGGCGTCGATCGAGC
Organism: Rhizobium sp. KNZ2-6A; assembly: GCF_056755475.1. Classification (NCBI taxonomy): domain Bacteria; kingdom Pseudomonadati; phylum Pseudomonadota; class Alphaproteobacteria; order Hyphomicrobiales; family Rhizobiaceae; genus Rhizobium; species Rhizobium sp. KNZ2-6A. The sequence continues at coordinate 36,591 of NZ_JBNDIC010000050.1, forward strand.
TGGGGTCAACATTCGGCTTGACGTTGATCTGATCGAAGGCCCGGATACGCGCCTCGAGCATGTCGAGGTCCGTCTGAAGCGGCTGGATCAGGGTCGCGGCCATTTCCGGCACAACTGAGTTGTTCCGGATCTCCGCAATCTTGGCCCTCTTTTCCTCCGCCATCTGGCGAAGGTCGTCCGCGTCTTCCTTGGTCTTGGGCATCCAGTATTTGCCGCCCATTACGCCGGCAAATTCATCGAGCCCCGGCTTTGCTGCCGATGCGACACCATATGCGGTGATCCCCGCCCCAATGGGGCCGAGGAACCGAGCGCCACCCTTCAGCATCGTCATGAGACCGCCGCCAACAGCAGCGCCGGCACCAGCGCCGCCGGCCGCGCCACCACCTAGACCGAGCATCCGGCCGAACAGGCTGCTACCCGCTTGGTATGCGCGATAGCCGGCAAACACCGCAACCGCTCCGCCAAAGGCTTCGATGAGCCGACGAGTGCTATCCGACAGGCCGATGAACCCGTCGACGATCTCGTTCGTCTTGTTGATGAGCGGCCTGGTTGCGAACTCCCAATCCTGCCCGATGCGGGTCATCGCGGTTTCGATGGTACCGGTCAGCTTGGTCCAGTCGCCATAGAGGCCCTGGTTGGCCTCGGTACCGATCTTGCCGGCGATTCCGCCTGGCACGTTCTGCATCTTATTCAGCAGCTCCTGGAACACGGGCCACTGCTGGAAGATCATGTTGGCGCGGCCACCCTGCTTGTCTGTGAAGAAAGCATTCAGGTTGCCGAGCGTCGGGTCGGAGCCAGCAATCGCGTTGAGCAGACCAGTCGCATCGACATTGCTCACCGAATACTTCTGGTAGTCGCTGAGGGCCTTCGAGAGGGCCTTGGCGTCTTGAGCCGATACCTTGCCACCCTTGCCGGCGAAGAGAGGGCCGAGGATCTGGCTCATCTGCGTGGTGAACTCGCCACTATCCGAAATGACGGAGCGGTTCTCTCCGGTGTCCTGGTCCGTGAACTCACCGTTGTCGATGAGCTCCTTCACCTGGTCCTTCATCTCATCAGTAAGGCGCACCCCGAAGTTGTTCTTCATCATGATGCCGATGCCTTCGGCATTCATGGAGTCCACCGCAGTGAACTTGTTGTAGTCGATGCCCATGGCAGCGAGAGCATCGCGGCCCTTCTTCGTCGGAGCGACCAGCTTGGACGCAGCCGACCGAGCGAACACGCCTGCCTCATCGCCACGCACGCCGGATCTCCGAAGTAGCATGCCCATGGCAGCCATATACTCGTCTGGCAGCTGCGCACCGGTCGTCGGGGCGCCGCCGTACTTGACGAACTGGCTGACGTCATCATTCGACATACCGCCGTTTTTCGCCATCCAGACCATGAAATCGGTGAACTTGCCGATCTTGTCGGTGTCCTTCAGGTCGATGCGCTTCGATAGCGCCGAGCCGGTCAAGGCATCGGCACCTTCCTCGAGCGTGACGCCCATGGCGAGCGAGTAGTCCGTCACCTTCTGAGTCAGGTCCATGATCGTCTTCGTGTCGCGGATACCGCGCTGAAGGATCGTGGTCTGCGCCTTGACGACGTCGACGTTCGAGAAGCGGGTGTCGCCACCGATCTTCTCGGCCTGCCGGTTGAGCGCCTTGCGGTCGTCGCCCTTGAAGTCGCCGAGCGCGGCCTGGTATTCGGCCGCCTGGTTGAAGTCGACCGCATAGAAGAACGATTTCTGAGCGATGTTCTTGCCGGCGTTGGCGACCGCGCCGCCAAGCAGCGCCGACCCTAGCCCGCCTGACTCAGATCCTCCGCCCGGAGGACGCTGGCCCGGTGGCTGCTTCGGCGGCTTCGGCGGGGGCTTGCGCGACTCCCGATCGAGACGGCGCATTTCGCGAATGGTCTTGGCGATCTCGTTGCGGATCGCCTGCTGCGAGCTGGAGATGCCCCGACGGCCGGCAATGCCGTAGGCAGCAAGGGCGCGCTCCGAATTGCGGACAGCAACACCCTGCTCACGAAACGCCTGCGTCGTCGACTTCAGCGCAGCCTTGGCGGACTCGAGGTCCGACTTCATCTTCGCGGTCGGCTTGGCCGCGGACTTCAGGGCAGCCTCGAGGCGGGAGACGTTCGACCGTGCCGCCGCCATCTGCGTGGCGAGATCCTTGAAGCCCCGGCGGTTGGCCGTGAAGTCATCAATCGATCCCGCCTTCTTCTGCAGGCCCTCAAGCTCCCTCACAAGCCGGCGGATTTCCGGTGACCCGCGCTTGCCGAGGCGAGAGATCGCAGTGTCCACCACGCCGAGCGAACCCGCCGCATTCTTGGATGGGCCGCTAACGGCGTCGACGAGCTGTAGGCGAAGCGTTGCTGTGCGGCTTGTCATTATCGAGGCTCCGGATCTGATCAGAATGAGCACATTATGATTTTCGATAACAAATGCCTATCACATCACGATACGCGATGATATGTTCTCTGTGCGTTCTCGACCGGAGGCAATGAAAATGAACATTCGACAAGCTGATTTGGCACGCGCCGCCGCAACGACTGAGGTCGATATCAGCCGCATTGCGCAGGCTCTCCCGGTAGCTGGTAAGCCATTGTCCGACTTCGATGCGCTGCAGATCCTCACCGTGATCGAAGCGCGCTCGCTCGGCATGACCACGCCGGTCGCTCAAAAGCTAATCTCCGGACTCCATGACGAAATGCGGCATTGCTCATGCGGGCCGGAGCGCCGCTGCTGGATCGTCTTCTGCCGCAGAGGCGACGAACCGGAATTTCATCTGTCCTGCACCACGCATAGGCACCTGGAAGCCGTTCTCACGACGTTCCCGCTTTCGCTGGTCCTTCCACTCCACGAGGTCGTCGAACGCGCCAAGGAACGCCTGGACGGTCTGCAGGCGAAGATCGCGAAGGAAGCCGCCTGATGCCGCAGCAGATCGATGAAATGCAGACGCGAGCCGACCGCAAGCTCTCGTCGTTCAATGCCGAAGCGCGCACGGTCGATATCGTGCTCGCCACGGAGTCGGAGGTTCGCCGCCGGTCGTGGGAGGAAGGGCTCTATATCGAGATCCTGAACGTCACCAAGGCAGCGATCGATACCACCCGGCTGGACGCGCTTGCGCTTGTTGACCAGCACGATGTCTACACCGGGCTTTCTGCCCGCCTGGGTTCGGTGTTGGCCGGGAGCCTTCGCATTGAGCGCGGCACGGCAATCGTGACTGCCAAGATCTCACGTAACGCCGGAGGCGAGGCGCTATTCCGCGATCTCGAAGACGGTCATGTGCTGGGCGCCAGCGTCGGCTACCGGATCGACGCTTTCGAAAAAACCGAAGCGCCGGCCGGCGGCCTTCCCACCATTCGCGCCACCCGCTGGACGCCCCTTGAGCTGTCCATCGTATCGATTCCGGCTGACCCGGCTGCGACCACGCGCGCACTTCAACACGAAAAGGAAACTGCAATGCCACAGACTATCGAAAACGAGCGCCAGGAGCAGCAGCAGCGGCAGGCGCCGACGAACATCATCAATGAGCGCCGCCGCGCCTCTGAGATTCGCGGTATCGCCCGACTCGCAGGTATTGGCGAGGAAGAGCTGGAACGAGCCATCGAAGACGGCACCACTGTTGACGCCTTCCGCGCCCGCGCGCTGGAAGCGATCGCAGAACGCCAGTCGCAGAGTCCGACTTTCCCGCATTCCGTTATGCCGGAGGGGCGCAATGGAGGGCAGACGCGCCAGCAGGCGATGGCGGACGCGCTCATGGTTCGCGCAAATCCCTCTCACAAGCCGCAAGATGCGAGCCGCGAGTTCGTCGGCTTAACGCTCCCCGAGCTTGCACGTCGTAGCCTGGAGGGCCACGGCATCAGCACGCATGGCATGTCCGCGGGCGAAGTGGTCCAGCGTGCCCTGCACACCACCAGCGACTACAGCCAGGTAATTTCGACCGTCGGACAGACCGTGCTTGGCGCCGCCTATGCGTCCGTGCCTTCGGCTGTCAAAGCAATCGCTCGGAAGTCGACCGCACGGGATTTCAAGTTGAAGACCACCGCACGCCTCAGCGGCTTCTCCGATCTGGAGAAGGTCAACGAGCATGGTGAGTTCAAGCGCGGCACATTTAGCGAAGGCTCCGAAGGCTACCGCATTTCGACCTGGGGCAAGGTTTTCGGTATGACCCGCCAGATGATCGTCAACGACGATCTTGGCGCATTCGCAGACGTGAGCCGTGAGCTTGGCTTGTCGGCAGCCCGCCTGGAGGCCGACATTCTCGCAAATCTGGTGAAGTCGAATCCGAAGCTGACTGATGGCAAGGCAGTCTTCCACGCGGACCACAAGAACCTCGCCACGGCCGGCGCTGTGCTGGATGAAGACTCGTTGAGCGATGCACGACTCGCTATGGGACGCCAGACCGGCCTTGCCGGCGAGCTGATCGACGTTGTTCCGGCGTTTCTCGTTGTCGGCCTCGAACTTCAGACCAAGGCCGAAAAGCTGCTCGCGGCCATCCAGCCGACGAACAGCAATGACGTGAACCCGTTCGCTGGCAAGCTCCAGCTTGTTGTCGATCGCCGTCTGGATGCCACGCCGTGGTATCTCGTGGCGAACCCTGCCTATGTGCCGTCGCTCGAATACGCCTATCTCGAGGGCGCGGAGGGGCCGCAGTTCTTCACGAAGGAAGGCTTCAACATCGACGGCGTCGAGATCAAGGTCTCGGTCGACTTCGGAGCCGGCTGGACCGATCACCGCGGCTGGTATCGCAACCCCGGCGCCTGATGAAATCCCAATGCGGGGCGCCAAACGCCTCGCGCTTCCCCGCCAGTTCACGCTGGCGGGGCATCGAGCCGGCGATCTTGATGATTCAGGAACAATCGCCCCACAAGCCAGCCCATCCCTTAATGGGTGGAGGCGAGCCCGGAGGCCGGAAACCTCCGGGCATATCTTTGAGGGAGACCGTGATGTCGCTATTCAACCGCCTGGACCGCCTCACGAGCAGGCAAGTCGATCGCACGTTCGCCATTCGGTTCGAAGTGCAGCCGGCGAAGAAATCACCGAACGGCCGCTATGGCCCCGATCCCGATCGCGAAGCATGGGAAGGCAAAGGTGTGCTGGAGGAGATGCCAACATATCCGGCCGTCGAAATAGGCAAGCGCGACCGCACCGGAAACGATTTGCAGACGATCGTCACCGGCAGCTCAATCGAATTGAACGTCGATCGGGTCCGCTACCCGCAAGCCAGCCAGGCGCGACAGGGCGACCGCCTCCAAACCGACGACCTGCGCCGCTTTGAGGTCAGCAGCGTTCGGCCGGATGGATTGGCGCGGATCGTTTTCAGCCTGGTCGAGAACCGCGCCGCATGAGCACGGCGCAGAAGGACCGGTCAGGCAGGGTCAAATTGATGCACTGATTGAAAGCTCCACGCAGGTTCCTCGTCTGGCCATTGGACCATTATCCCGTGACCATTGTTGCCGTCGTATCTCGTCGCGAGGACGACACCGGGCGTATCGCGGTTCAGATACCGCATGCGCTCCAACGCTCCACCAGAGCGCGGCTTTACGCTATCGCCACCCGCAAATTTCGTTCTATCGATATCAACCATTTCGTTTTTCCGTGCGCCGTATCGCCCGGCGCAGGCAGGCCGACGGAATCGGCTTATCCGAAATGTTGCATGGCAATAGTTGTCGCCACCACTCGAGATTACCACGTCCAACTTCCGCCTAGGCGCCGGAGAGCTGTCTCATCTCCTTCAGGGCCGCAGCTCGCCGCTTCTCAATGTATTCGGCCAAGTCTTGAATATGGACGCCCTTCGCAGCTTTTTGGCTAGCCTCGATTCGCACCACCGGAAGAACAATGTCGCCGTTGCCGATCTTTCGCAGGAATTTTGCGAGAGTAAGGTGAGGGAAGAAGTCCTGTGCGACCATGTCAATGGGGATGATGACTCTTCCGTCGTATTGGGCCATCAGCAGGAAGATCGTTTTCATTTGCGGCGCCGCTCCTGCAAGAGACGCACACGTTCGCGAATCTCTTCCATTTCCGCTTCCTCGTCCCGCACCTTCGCAAGCTCGTCCTTCAGCCGGCGGTAAATTGGGAGGGCTTCACGACCCTCGCGTCCAAGCTCAACGATGATTTCCGCAAGGCGATCCAATGCGCGCTCGATGCGCTCAGCGGTAACTGGTTTCCCGTCGGATGTGTATTCGGTCACAGCATTGCCTCCTCGCAGGCATGTTGCAATGCATGTCGCATGGATTCGCCGTCATTTTCACGACGTTATTGAAATTGTTTGAAAATTTCGTGCAAGAAGATGCGACACGCAACCGGCTAATCGATCGAATGACATGCCACCTAAGTCGCTGATATTATTGCGAAAGTCGATGGAGGCCTCGCCCGGAATCGAACCGGGGTGCAAGGATTTGCAGTCCTCTGCGTAACCACTCCGCCACGAGGCCATCCGAAAACAATCTGCGTTGTGGTGGCGCGGATTTAGAATGATCCAAAGAAAACCGCAAGAGGCAATTTTTGAAAAATGTCCTCTTCGATTTCTAAAGTGGTGCCTTCCCGCGCAACTGGCTTTCCCATCGCATTGCGAACCGTAAACAACCATCCGATCGTTCAAACGAGACCTTGAGATTTTCGAGATGCTCCTGCTGCGGCCAGCCAAACCCGACGATGCCGCGCAACTATGAGATATGACGGACATCCGTCGATGCTACCCATCATTTCCGTGATGCCTCGGACCGGGAGGCGATCGCCGGAATAGTCCACCCACTCTCCGGGGAGCCCTATCCTGGGGCGCCAGTCCATTCAGGTAGGTTATAGGTACCTGCGGTAGATGCTAAAATCAGTGCTACCGGTTTGGACGCCACCCCCGAACCGGACAGTGCCGCGTCCGACGAGACTACGCCCCCAGTAATGTCGTCGGACGCACCACAGCCAGGCCAGCTTGGGAAACGCCCTTTCTCCGATTTCTTTCTTGGAGAATCATTGCGGCAATCGCGGCTCAAAGCCTCGATTTTATAAGAGGCCAGAGTGGTCGCCCGTATCGATCGGCCGGAATTGGTGTGCGGTATGACAACGATCATACCGCAGCAGCCCCTCCTCTTTGCATCTTGCCGCTTGCATATTTCCCTCGCCCGAACGCAGCCCAGCCGGTCCCGATCAACGAATTGCGTCATTTTTGCAACAACGCCCGCTTTCAAGTAGCACGCATATAGTTCGTAACTCTTAGTATCTTGCCAAATCAGCGAAGCGGGTTCAGGAAATAGTTCGCGAAGCTTATTACTTCGCACCTACTGAATAGGGAACATGAACGGGATGGGGTTGGGCACGTCGTTTTTCGGCGCGATATCTCATGCCCAATCGAGAAAGATTGGAGTTACTATGAACATCAAGAGCCTTCTTCTCGGCTCCGCTGCTGCACTCGTAGCAGTTTCCGGTGCTCATGCGGCTGACGCTATTGTCGCTGCTGAGCCGGAGCCGCTCGAATACGTCCGCATCTGCGACGCCTACGGTGCTGGCTACTTCTTCATTCCAGGCACGGAAACCTGCCTCAAGATCGGCGGTAAGGTTCGTACCGAAGGTGAATGGTACAATGCTTACAACCGCGCCAACCACCAGGGCACATTGTGGCACACCCGCGCCGAGCTGAACGTCGACACCGCAACCGACACCGAATACGGTCCGCTGAAGACTGAAACCATTGTCCGCTGGGACTGGAACGACGGCGGCTCTACCTCCACCAACCTGCTGTGGTCCTACATCAGCCTCGGCGGCTTCACCGTCGGTAAGAAGGACTCGGCCTACAACCTTTATATCGGTTACGCCGGCGACGTCATCAACGACGACGTGATCTATGACGGCCCGTACGAACTCAACCAGCTGACCTACAACTATGATGCCGGCAACGGCTTCACGGCCGTGGTCTCGCTCGAAGACAGCAACTCGGCCTCGGACGGCGTGGCATCTTATGGCGCAAGCTGGTGGACGGACGACAAGTCCAACCACTACGCTCCTGATGTCGTCGCAGGCCTTGGCTACAAGACCGGTGCCTGGGGCTTCAAGGTCGTCGGCGGTTACGACTCGATCGTCGAAGAAGGCGCCATCAAGGCTCGCATCGATGCCGACTTCGGCGCATTCACGGCCTTCTTGATGGGCGGTTGGAACACCGACGGCGACAAGCTGAACAAGTATGCCGGCACCAACCAGGACGTCTCCGCTTGCACGGCGCCGAACGGCACCGTCAATGCATCCAAATGCGGCTGGGGCGACTGGGCCGTCTGGGGTGGCGTCGGCGTTCCGTTCAACGACAAGCTGAAGTGGAACGTTCAGCTCGCCTACTCGGACTCGAAGATCTTCGAAGCCACGACGAACCTGAAGTTCAACCCGGTCAAGGATCTCCTAGTCGAGCCGGAGTTGACCTACGTTCACTATGACTATGCCCACGACGATACCGTTTCCGGCATTCTTCGCTTCGAACGCAACTTCTGACCTGATCTGACTTGACCTCCGATCAGAGAAGGAAGGGGTCCGGCTTTCCCTGCCGGTCCCCTTTTTTGACGGCAACTCCTCAAAATTGCAAAGCCATCCTGCAATCAGCACGCATGTGACAAGGCTTCCCGATCAACCGGAGAGGGGAACCTTGTCGTCATCGTGGCGTTTATCGCTGAAAGGGACCTGGCTGAATATGGAGTTACCGCCTTGAAACATCTCGCTTCCATCGCCTTGACCGCCGCGCTTGCCGTGGGTTCCGTATTATCGGCTGCCCTGCCCGCCACGTCTGCCTCGCGTGGCGGCTCATCGACGGCTTCGAACATCATTCTGGTGCAGGAACGCGGAACACGCAGATACCCGGATTACGACCGCAGGCCTTATTGGCGCGATCGCGATCATGATCGCCGTCATTGGCGGGAGCGCCGCTGGGAACGGCGTCATTGGGACAACAGATGGCGGGACGATAGATGGCGAGACGATCGTCGCTACTATCGTCGGCATCATGGCGGCGTAATATTCGAGTTTCGACCCTGATTTCCTAGCGACGATGGCGTCATGAGCGACTCTTGCTCGCCGAGCCGCAAGGCAGAGATAAAATCCCTTCGAACCATGCTCAAATAATACGGCCGCTACCTGAGATATCGGTAGCGGCGGACTCGTTTCAAAAAGGGAGCTTGCGCCAGTTCCGACCGTCTATCGCTCAGCGGCAGACGCGTATCCTGCGGACGACCCAACGGCCATGAACCTTGTGCTTCACCTTCTTCATATAGCAGTGATGATGATAATGATGGCCGTGGTAGTGGCGATGATGCATCGGAGCGGCCTCGGACGCCACGCTGAAGGTGAAGACCGATGCCAGAGCGACTGCAGAAGCAAGAATCAAGTTTTTCATGTCGAACCTCTAAAGCATTGGGGGACTATGCTGCGCGGATCGCGCATGTATGTTCACGCGCCGTATTGCGTTTTCGCTTGACGATATGAACATGTTCTCACGCTTGTGAGAGCAACCCTACCTTGAACTAGTTTTTTCAGAAATACCACATATATCCGCAGGAAAGCCGCTGGTTATGACGGCTGGAGACTGCCGGCTGTATCTTATCGGCACATTCTCATTAGCCCGCTACCATTCACACTGCCCAGACCAGAAAAACGCAATGCAAGATATTGTTATTGCAGTGCAAAAAACGATGAATGATGTGCGTGGCCGATTTTCAGTTGATCGCGGAGCGGATGGGCAGGAGACGGCGGATGCGCTCGTCGCGAAGGTAAAGTCCGCCCCAGGCCATGACCCCGAGAAGCAAACTGATAAGTTGTGGCGGCGAGCCGATTTCTCCGAGGCGGAAATGCGTACAGATCGCGCCACCGAGAAAGCCGGTCATCAGGATTGCACCGAGCACGGCCGTGCGCGGAATGGCGTAAAGAACCGCACAGACGAGAATGATCAGCCCCAATACTCCTGCCTGATTGGCCGAAAATCCGGTTGCAGTCATCTCGGCCGTGAGCGTGGCGGGCGAAAACAAGTTGACGGCGGCATCGGTCGCAAAAACAACGGTCACGATCGCCGTGAGCGCCCATCCCGCCCACGAAATGCGATGCGGATCCGCCTTCTCAGCGACTGCATTCTCCACCATGTCAGATCTCCCTCTTCCCTTGCGGTCCCATGCCGGTCCAACGAGCGCGGCGATCCTGCCACGACTCGGAAACGCAGGCAATGAGAACGGTTTTCCGGTGAAATATGGATGAAAGACAAAAGGTCGAGAAATTACCGGCGCGAAGCATGTGCAATAAAACTGCCAAACTGCGCTGCTAAAGCTTCGGCCGTTCAGAGGCTAGCCGATCCATCTGCACGAGACGATGACCATCAGTCAGCGAAACGGCGACGCTGTCGCCACTATCTGCTGCGCCGTAATATTTTTGAAGAAAGTGGCTCCCCGGGCCGGATTCGAACCGGCGACCTGTCGATTAACAGTCGAATGCTCTACCGCTGAGCTACCAGGGAATGCGCTTGGCGCGGTGTGAGTGGGCTTCTACAAATGCTTTCTCGATTTGCCAAGCGGTTTTTTCAAAAAAATCGAATTCTCTTGCATTATTTCCCCGCCTCACCATTTCCTGTGGATGACCGATCAACGCCAAACGACCGAAAATGCCGATCGAAATGGCCGGAAAACCCGCCGTTTCGGCATTGATCCCTCAACGCGCGAGCTTGTTTTCGGCTCCGTGAGAATTCCCCTGCCGCAGTCGCGCCTTGCCCGCCTGGGTGTGGGAGTAGCCCTCATCTTCGGCGGCCTGCTCGGCTTCCTGCCGGTTCTCGGCTTCTGGATGCTGCCCTTGGGCTTCATCGTGCTCTCGCACGACATGCCTCTGGTTCGCCGCTGGCGGCGCCGCTTCGCCGTCTGGTGGGCCAAGAAGCGCCGTCCGGCAAACTAGTCGCTCCTTGCGCCGATCGCGCGGGCTGGATTGCCGACGACGGTCGTGCCGGCTGCGATATCCCTGGTTACGACCGAGCCCGCGCCGATGATTGCGCCATCGCCGATCGTCACGCCGCCGACAAGGATCGCGCCGCCGCCAATCCAGACGCTGCTGCCGATGGTGACCGGCCGCGCGATTTCGATGCCCGCGCCGCGCAGCTCAGAATCCTTATGGTGCTCAGCGCAATAAATATGGACGCCCGGTCCCAGCATGCTGCCATCGCCAATGTGGACCCTGCCGCTATCGAGAATGGTGCAGCCGGCATTCATATAGACCCGCCGGCCGAGCGAGATGTTGATGCCATAGGAGCAATGGAACGGCGCCTCGATGAAAACATTCTCGCCGGCACCGGCAAGGAGTGCGGCGAGAGCCGGTCCGAGATTGCCGCGTTCGACAGGCGGCATCGTATTGTGCTGATGCACGGCTTCCCGGGCCTGCCAGCGTAAACCGTCGAGTTCGGGATCGAAGCAGCAATACCATTCCCCCGCCGCCATCTTCTGCCGCTCACTGAGATCCATCGCCCCTCCTCCCATGCTTTTCCGGATTCGCCTCGAAGCGATCATGCATCACCACTTGGGCAGGCAGCAAGCAAGCCAGCCTTTGGCTCGCGAACATGCGACGAGCTCGCCGCGAACCAGCCAATATCGCGCGCGTTGATTAGCATTGACTCAAATGCTTGATCGTTCAAAGATCAGCCACCCGAAATCCCTGATTTCGGCCGGAAATGCCCGGCAATGCGGGATTCTTGGCCTCAACAAACTGTCACACAGCTTGTCTATAACGCCGCTACCGCGGACTTGCGCAAGGCCACCGGTTCCGAGCTTTCAAAAAGGAAATAGGGATTATGTCGAAACTTAAAAACTACATTTCGGCCGCCGCTGCCGGCGTCATGAGCGCAGCGCTGGCTTTGCCTGCTGCCGCTGCTCCGACCAAGTTCGATTTCTGGTTCGGCCTGTCGGGCGATCTGGAACGCGTCGTTCAGACGCTGTGCAAGAACTTCAACGAGTCCCAGAAGGATTATGAAGTCTCTTGCGTCAGCCAGGGC
>NZ_JBNDIC010000051.1:0-44609 GCF_056755475.1 Rhizobium sp. KNZ2-6A
CCGACATCACCCTTGGCGGTCAGATCCGAGCCCGAGATCAGAATGCCGGTATTGGCATTGATCGCGATGTTGCCGCCGGCCGAGAGCTGCGAGGCCTGCTGATCGATACCGGTCGTCTTGGTGTAGCCATCGTCCGTCTTGCGGGCGAGATCGGTCGAGACGATGTTGACCGCACCATCCGTGGCCTTAAGTTTGAGATCGCCACCGGCCTTGGCCGAGGAATCTATGACATTGATGTCGTTGTTGGCCGCAATGGTGAGATTACCACCGGCGTTGACGCGGGCGCCTGTCGCATTCTGCTGACCGCCGTTGTCGACCTTGACGGTGGTGAGATTGACATTGGTGCCGGAAAGCTGGGCATTGCCGCCTGCGGCGATCTTGGTGCCCTGCAAGCTCAGCGTACCGCCCGCGGCGATCTGCAGGTTGCCGCCTGCCGACACGCCGGCATTGGTGTTGACGACATTCTGGCCGCCGATGGTCATCGTCTGCGCGGCGAGCGTGATGCCATTGGTGGCATTGAGGTTCATGTTGCCGCCGGCCAGGAAGGTGCCGCCATTTGCCTTGATCTCGGTGGCATTGATGGTCATGCCATCCGCAGCGGCAATCGCACCGGAATTGTTGACGGAGCCAGCATCGATGTTAACGCTGTTGCCGGCGATGACCGCACCGCCGCCGTTGACCTTCGCCTTGTCAGCGGCCGAGAGATAGACGACCGGCACCAGCACCTGCGCGCCGTCGACGATCTCAGTCTGATAGATCACCATCGACTGGGTCAGCGATGCGGCCTGTTCCGGCGTCAGCGCCTGCCCAAGGGTAAGCCCGTGTGCTTCGGCATAGGCGACGCCATTGTCGAGCAGCGACTTCATCTGGTCGGTGGCATTGTTGCCAGGGATGAAGGACCCAGCTCCAAGACCATCGCCCACCAGCTGCCGCATTTGTTCGTCGACGAGCTGATTGTCGAAATAGGCGTCGCCGAGGAAGGGAACCTTGGTCTCCGGCGTATAGCCGACACGGTCGATGAAATAACTCGAGCCGTAGAACTTCGATACGTCGAGGAAGGCGGCCCGGGTCTCGAACAGGAAGACCTGGCCCGGAACCGTGCCACCGACACCGCCCGATTGCGGTTTGGCAAGCGAGGCGAGTTCCGCGCCGTTGATCTGCAGCACCTGGGCAAGGTTGCCGCTGTTACCGAGAGCAGCGGTGAGCTTGCCCATCAGGCTGTTGGGATTGATCGCAGCGCCGCCGGTTGTCAGGGTGGCCGAGCTGATCGAAGGGCCGCTGGTGAGCGTCACACCGTTGCTGCTGACCGAAGCACCGACTGCTGCCGTCAGGCTGCCGCCGTTGACGGTCGGGCCGCCGGCGATCGTTGTGCCGGTACCAGTCAGTGATGGGCCGTTTGCGACGCTTGCGCCACGATTGGAGGCAACACTGCTCAATGCGGCATTGACATTGAACAAGGCGCCGCCGGCCGTCATGCCATTAAGAGCGGACAGAGGGTCGTTCGATGTCGACGGCGCACTGACGGCCGCGCCGCCGCCCGTCGAACCGAGCGACGTATTGTTGACCGTACCAAAATTGAGGCTGAGGGCACGGGCCGCCTTGAGCGTGCCAGCCGCGCCGCCGACAATCTGCGATCCCGATACGATCGACGTACCATTGGCGATATTGCGGGAAGGATCGGCCGTGCCGTCGGCGTTGTAGGCCGAGCACGCGCTTTGAGCGCTGCAGGTCAGTGTCGTGGTGCGATTGAGGACGACGCCTTCATTCGTGAGCGTCGATCCCTTGAGCGTCGCACTACCGCCGGCCTCGATCCGGCTGTAGGAATTGGTGAGGTTGGTGGCATCCACGGTGAGATTGCCGCCGGCGCGGATCACGGCCTCGGGGCTGAGCGCACTGGTGAAGCGGTCTTCATAAACCGACTGCGATATGTTGGACGTCGGATCCCAAGTGTAGGTCGTGCTTGTGTCCGAGCCGTTGCGGACGACTTCGTCGACAATGAAATAACGCGACGGATTGTTGGGATCGAGGAGGGGATTGCCATTGGCGTCCTTGGGAACGCGAGCCTTGATCCAGTCGAAAATCGGCCGCACTTCCGTCGGGCCACTGCCGCTGACCCAGGTCCAGGCGTGGTAGGAGGTACCGTCGGCAAGCGTTGCGACCGAATACAACAGCGGCTGATAGTCAGAAAACTGTCCCGGATCGACCCCCGCATAAAGCTGAAACATGTTCTGGTCAGTCGATTCCAGATAGGCGAAGGGCTGGCCTGCGACCGCTGGATTGAGCACGAAGGTCCCGACAACGGCACCGGAGGAGACCAGCTGGCCCGTCACCCAGGTCGGCGTCGTCGATCGCCTGTTGGTGAGATTGCTGGTGAGTATCGTCATGTCACCGCCGGACTGAATCAACCCGGACACATTGGTGACTGCCGCACTGCGCTGACCGGCGGTCGCTCCCTGGATCGTCAGCCCGTTATTGGCGACGATAGCACCCTGATCATTGGTCAACGTGCCATCGATAAAGAGGTTGGCATTGTTGCCGGCAAAGACGAGGCCGGACGGACTGTTGTAGAAGTCGCCAGCGACGTTGAAGGTGAGATTGTTGCCGGCGGCAAGCTGGCCGGTATTGCCGAGTGACGGCAGGTTGAGCGTCAGGTCATGCGCGGCAAGCAGGGACGTATTGGCGGTGGTGATGAGACCCGCTGCAGAAATGGCGATGTCGCCAGAGCCGCCGGCATTGGTGACCGTGCTGACGTCAGCGTTGGACAGATCCGCATTACCGGAGAGATTGAGCGACAGGCCGCCAAAGACGAGATTGCTGCCGGAAAGATTGGCCGAGGAGCCGTTGACGATCAGCATACCGCCGCCGGCAATCCGGCTCCCCCTGTTGCCGGAAAGATCGACGGCACCGGTATTGAGCGTCAGATCGCCGCCGACACGGGTAGTGTTGGTATAGGCAATAGTGCCAGGTGCGGTGAGCGTGGCGCTGCCGAGGCTCTGCAGGCTGCTGTAGCTGACGTTCTGCGTTGCCGTGGCGGCAAGATTACCGCCGGAAAGCAGGGAATTGGCACTGATGCTGCCATTGGAGGCGGACAGCGTCATCGCGCCGGTCCGTTGCAGCATAAGGCTGCCGCCGGCCGCGGCATTGGTGGCTGCGAAATCGACGCCGGAGACCAGCGTATCGATCGTCATCGATCGGGCGGATAGATTGGCGCTGCGGCTGGCAAGCGATTGGCCGGTGAGCGTGATCGCATTGCCGGCGGTGATCGTCAGATCGCCATGGGCGACGGCATTGGCGCTGACATTGTTCGCAGCATTGGCTGTGATGCTCCCGGCAGCAAGTAGGCTGTTGAACGAGACGTCTCCGGCCGTAGCTGTGAGCGTCAGATCGCCAGCCTGGCCTAGAATGACATTACCGGCACCCGACTGGTCCATCGCGGCAAAATCGACACCGGCCGCGATGACGTTACCGCTGACGGAAGATCCGATGAATGAGACATTGCCGGCGCCAAGGAGCTGGCCGTTGATCTTAACCGCGCCGGGACTCGTGGACGAACCGATCGTAACCGCGCCGTGGCCTGTGATGTTGCCGCCCGTAAAGCCACTCGACGCCACATTGAGGCTACCTGCGACGATCAACATGTTGGCGGTGGCGCTTCCCGCATTGATATTAAGATCGCCGCTTGTTCCGAGAGCGATAGCGCCGTTCGATGAACGCGCGGTGGTGGCGAAATCGACACCAGTGACCGCCTGATTGATCTGGACGGTCGAACCGGACAGCAAGACGTCGCCGGCACCGAGGAGTTGGCCGGTCACGTTGACACTGCTGTTGCCGGCAAGGATGATGTCGCCATGCCCGGTAACGGCATTGGCCGTGATCGTGGCGCCGCTGGCGTCGATTGTGCCGGCCGACAGCATGGTCTGCGTGGTGATGCCCGCAGAAACGGTGAGATTCATATTGCCGGACGATCCAAGCACGATACCGCCGCCGGCAGCATTGGTGGCAGCGAAATCGACGCCGGAGATCAGCGTTGGCGCGTTGATGTGACCGCCAGTCAGCGTGAGATTGCCAGCGGCAATGATCTGGTTGCTGACATCAACATTGCCGGCAATGCCAGCGTTACCGCTAGCGGTAATCGCGACCTTGCCGTGGCTGGTGACGCTGTCGGCGCTGAGGTTTGCCGCTGTTGCCGTGACATCACCGGCCGAAAGGATCGTTCCGGCCGTGATATTGCCGGAGGCCATCAGGCTGGTATTGCCGGATTGTGCCAGCACGATAGCGCCGCCGGCGGCATTGGTGGCGGCAAAGTCGATGCCGGAGATCAAGGTCGGCGCGCTGATGCTGCCGCCATTGATCGCGAGATCGCCGGCGGCCAGGATCTGATTACTGATATCGACGTTACCGACAACACCGATATTGCCGTGGCTGGTGATGCTACCGGCCTGAAGATTGGCCGTCCTTGCCGTGATATCCCCGGCCGACAGGATCGTGCCGGCCGCGGCATTGCCGGAGGCGGTGAGGTCTGTCGCGCCGGACCCTCCAAGCACGATGTTGCCACCGGCAGCGTTGGTCGCGGCAAAATCGACGCCGGAGACCAGAAGTCCGGTATCGAGGCTGCCGGTGTCGACCGAGAGTGTGCCTGATGACAGCACCTGGCCGCTGACATTGACGCGACCATTTGCCTTGAGGTCGGTGCTCCCATGGCTTGTGATGCTACTTGCCGTGAGATCGGCCGCTTGTGCGGTCAGATTGCCCGCCGACAACAGTGTGCCGATGGTGAGATTACCGCTCGAGGCCAGCGACAGATCGCCACTTGATGTCTGGACGATGTTACCGTTGGCGGCAGCCGTGCTTGCAAAATCGACACCGGAGACGATGGCGCCGGCCGAGATGCTCGGGCCTGAGACGCCGATGTTTCCGCCACCAAGGATCTGGCCGTTGACGGTGGTCGTACCAGCGAGCGTGATATCCTTGTGTCCGGTGACGGTGTCGGCCGTCACGCTGGCGGCGTTGACATCGGTAGCACCGGCGACTTCCACCGTCGATGCAGAGAATCCACCATTGAGCCGGGCGGTCAGGTCCCCGGTGCGACCAAGAACGATATTGCCACCGGCGGCATCGGTGGCGGCGAAGTCGATACCGGCGACGACAGACTGTGCCGACAGGCTTTGACCGGTGAACAGGACATTGCTCGCACCGAGAATCTGGCCGCTTACGGTCGTGGCACCATGGAGCGTTATGTCGCCATGCGCCGTGACTGCATTCGCGTTCACGGCCGCGCCGCTGGCCGAAAGAGCACCGGCAGACAGCAGTGTGCCGGTGTCGATATTGCCGGCGGAGGCAAGTGTCAGATCGCCGCTGCTGGCGAGCATGATATTGCCGTTGGAAGCAGCGGTTCTGGCGAAATCCACACCGGAGACGATGGCACTGGCCTTGATGCTCTGCCCGGAGATATCAATGTTGCCGCCGCCAAGCACCTGATTGGTGATCGCAACGCCACCAGCCGCCGTTCCGGAAAGAGTAATATCCTTGTGAGCGGTGATCGCGTTGGCTGCGATGGTTGCACCGCTGGCATCGACGGTACCGGCGGCCTGCACGGTCGAAGCCACAATGCCACCATTGACCGAGACCTTGAGGTCACCCATCTGGCCGAGCACGATGTTGCCGCCGGCGGCATTGGTGGCGTCGAAATCAATACCGGAAACGAGGGTCTGAGCCGCCAGACTCTGACCGGTGATCGATACATTGCCAGCGCCGAGGATCTGGTTTGTAACGCTGATGGCGCCGCCGAGCGTCATGTCGCCATGCGCAGTCACGCTATCCGCGCGAACGGTCGAACCGGAAGCGCTGAGATCGCCGGCCGACAATAGCGTGCTGGCATTGATATTGCCCGACGAGGCAAGGCTCAGGTCACCGCTGCCGGCAAGCACGATGTTGCCATTGGCGGCAGCAGTCCCTGTGAAATCGACACCGGAGACGACGGTGCCTGCCTGAATGCGCGAGCCAGAGATCGCGACACCGCCACCGCCAAGCACCTGATTGGAAACACTCACGCCACCGGCCGTGCCGGAAAGGGTGATATCCTTATGACCAGTGACCGCATCGGCGCTGATGGACGCGCCGCTGACATCGATGCGACCGGCAGCCTGTACTGTAGGCGCTGTCACAGCGCCATTGACGGATACGCTTAAATCACCGGATTGGCCAAGGACGATATTGCCGCCGGCTGCATTTGTGGCATCGAAGTCGATGCCTGCGACAAGAGTCTGGGCCGACAGGCTCTGGCCGCTGATCAAGATGTTACTGGAGCCGAGAATCTGGCCACTAACGGTGGTGGCACCATTGAGTGTCAGCGCGCCATGCGCGGAGACATTGTCGGCCGTGATCGTTGTGCCGCTGACGTTGAGGTCGCCGGCGGACAGCAGCGTAGCGACTTTGAGCTGATCGGATGCCGTCAATGAAAGATTGCCGGTCCCAGCCGCCGTCGAGCCCGCGACAATCGCAGGTGATTGCGCTGAGAGCACGATGCTGCCGCCTGAGGCATTAGTGGCGGCGATGTCGACGCCGGAGACGATAGCGCCCGCCTGGATGCCGAAGCCGGAAACGCCGACATTGCCGGCACCAAGAATCTGGCCGCTTACATCGATGCGACCGCTGCCGGCCACAGCGCTGGTAGCGCCTGAAAGCGCGATGTCCTTATGGCCGGTGATCGTGTCGGCGGTGATGGTCTGGCCGGTCGCGCTGATCGTACCGGCTGAAAAAATCGTCCCTGCCTTGATGGCGCCGAGGCCATCATTGACAGTTAGATTGCCGCCCGCACCAAGCACGATATTGCCGCCATTAGCTTTGGTCGCGGCAAAGTCGACGCCGGAGGCGAGAAGACCGGCGCTGACGCCATTGGCGTTGCCGTTGATGGTTATATTGCCAGCGCTGAGCAGTTGGTTGGCGACATCAACGCCGCCTGTGATGCCCACGATCCCATGGCTCGTGATGTTATTTGCCTGCAAAAGGGCGGCCTGAGCAGTCAGGTCGCCGGCCGACAGCAGCTTATCGACAACGATATTGCCCGCCGTGGCTGTCAAGCCGAGCGTGCCGGCCGAACCGATAGCGACGCCGCCACTGTTCGCACTCGTGGCCGCAAAGTCGACGCCAGAAGCGATCGCACCAGCCTGAATGGCGGCGCCGGAGATCAGGACGTTGTTCGCAGCAAGAACCTGGCCGCTGACATCAACGCGACCGCCTGTTGTATTGACCGTCAGCGCGCCATGCGAGGTAATGCCGCTCGCATTGAGCGATGCCGCGGTGACTGTCAGATTGTTGGTCGACTGGATGCTTCCAGCCGTGACATTGCCGGCCGCGCCGATGCCGACGCTTCCAGCCGACAACAGATTAGCGGTCGCAATATTGCCGCCGGTGGCCGTCAGGTTGAGATTGCCGGCCGGGCCGAGAACGACATTGCCGCTGGGATCGACACCGGTGGCAGCGATATTGATGCCCGAGACGACCATGCCGGTCGAGATCGAACGGCCTATGGCGCTGACATTGCCTTGCGCCAGCACGTTGCCGGCAACGGCAATATCGAGCCCGGCACTCAACGCGATGGTCTGGTTACTCAGCAGCGAAGCGGCCGAGATCGAACCGGCCGTTGCCGTCAGATTAAGATCACCGGTGCTATTGGCAGCACCGGTGATGGCTATATCGCCGGAGGTGGCAACAAGCGTCGCTGCCCCATTGCCAGCGCTGACGCTGCCGGCTGAGATCCCGCCGCCCGAACTCATCTGCACGGCCGTGCCACTGTTGACGTCACCCGTGACGCTCAAGAGGCCAATGCCGCTTGCAAGCACAATATCGCTATCGGCGGCAACCGACTGCAGGGTGATGCCTTGATCAGCCTGAACAGCAATCTTCCGCTTCGACGTGACCTTGGCCGCCGTCACCTTCTGTTTCGAGGTAATGGTGACGCCATCGCGACCCGAGGCATTGCCGATCGAGATCTTGCCATCGGCCGATAGCGTCAGCTCGCCGGCATTGGCGGCCATGTCGCCGCTCATCTTGACGCCGGCACCCTTCTCGGTGACGACGACCTTGATGCGATCGGCCTGCATGGCGCCGAGTGCCGTGCCGTCGATCGCATATTCCGGCGTGCCTGACGTGGCGGTCAGCGCCGTCGCCTCGCCGGTGGCATAGTTGTATTGGCTGGCGCCGCCTGTCAGCCGGATGGTTTTGCCGTAGACCGGTGCATTGACGTGGATATTGCGGGAGACGACGTCGAACAGGTCGACGGCGCCGGGAGCGGCTGCGAAGTTTCCGTCAGCTCCCTCGAAGGTAACGTCGCCGCCATTGACGGTGAAGCCGGACAGGCTGCCGTCGGCGCCGATATTGGGCACGCCGGTCGTCAGCGTCGCCCGCGGCGTGTTGATGAAGCCGCAGCCGTTGCAGGTAATTCCGTTCGGATTGGCGATTACCACATCGGCCCTGCCGCCGAATACTTCAGTCGGACCGTTGAGCGCGGAGCGATTGCCTGAGGTGACTTCGTTCAGGATGACGGAAGCCGGGCCTGATGTCCTCAGGTTCGGGTTACCAGGGGTGGCGCCGCCGAGGTTCGAGGTGCCGACCTCGCCGTTGAAGTTATTGAGGATGAGACCCGGCGCGCCGACGTTGAAATTGTCGTATTTGTTATGCGACAGGCCCGTGCTGTTCGGCGTGACGATGTCGATCAGCGGCACACCGTTCGGTGCAGCCCCGACGCCTGGCTGGTTAGCTGCAGGCGCCGACCCTGCCGCCGAGACCGACTGCGCATTGGCAATTGCCGGCTCAAGGAAGAGAAGCAAGCTCAGAGTGACGGCAAGCGATTGCCGCCCAAGACGCAGGAGCGGGCTTCGCAGATCAAACGCGACCTCCCTGTCCTTGGCCGCAAGCCGTGATCCAACCAACGCGATCTTCTTGCTCATCACACGCCTTCACTGGTGACTGCGCGGCACACCGAATTTGCCGCAGTTGAACCTAAGCTTGCAGATCGATCGCGACATCCACAACCGCGCGATCAACGCGCTTCCGGCCTATGGCTGAAGCAATCTTTGTGACCGGCATGGGCCGTTCACTCTGAACCCTCTCGGAAGGCCGACGTCAGAGCCGGCCTCCCGCTATTTCTTCGTCAACAACCACGTCTTGACGTTGGCGGTGAACGAGTCGGAAAGGCGCTGAGCCATCACCTCAGGAGAGCCGGAGGTCTGGATCGCATTCACGGCGACTGCGACAATGACGCCATAGCCACTCCCGCGCATGGAAAGGTCTTCACCGTGTATATTCTGCGCCGCTGCAATCAATTCCCCGGTCTTTGCGTTTTCCAGCCGGATCGTCCCGTCGATGCGACTGTCGTGGCCTCCGATGACGCGCGCCTTCTTCGTGCTGACGTCAAAGACGTGCAAAGTGACGACCAGGCGACCCGGGACGGGTCCGCCTGGCAAGCCGACGAGCTGCTTTGTCATTGTGTTCCGCAATACACGGATCGCATCCGCCATCTCTTGTTCCCCAAGCTTTTTATCCGCTTCAGGAAACGCCGTTAGATCAGGGGTCGTCTCGATGCGGATTTCGCGCACGGAGGTCTTTTGCAGAGCAGCCACAAGCCGTGGATCCGTTGTGACGCAGGACGCGAGCAACATCACGAGAACAATGGCGATACCGCCGGAGATATATCGCATCACCTGAGCGCCCAAGCCACCGGTTACAATTATCAAGCGCAAATCCATCTTCATTTCCTTAACCGCCTCTCGTCGCCGGCGCGGTTTTCACGCCGCCGTCAAGCTTCTTGTAGAGGTCACCGAGCTGCGATTTCAGTGCCGGGCACTTTCTCGAGCGGGCGAGGTCGGTCAGCACCTGGTTGCGATTGCGCAAGGCGTCGATCTCGATCTTTTCCGGCGACTTGGGATCCATGAAGAACAGCGCCGGCCAGAACAGAAGAACGCCGGTAGCCCCAAGGATCACGTTCTTCCCCTGCGCCTGCGAACGTTCCTTCACCGTCGTCAGGATCTGGCGTTCATTGGCCGCAAATTCCCGGGATATTCCGCTGCAGTCGGCGCCGCTATCGCCGGCATTGGTCGATGCGATCGGGTGTGCCTCGCGGCCACCGCAGCCAGAAAGGACGAGTGCACAGCAGACAAGCGCGGTCATGGAGAGAGACACCGTGAAGCGTGTCCTATTCTCTTTCTTTCCAATCAAGCTCATGGTTTCCCTCTAAACGTATAATTACCAACGTACGGATGAGCTGACGAAGATCAGCCCTGTATTGTTTTTGTCGACCGTGCCCCCAAGCACATCCGAATAACCCATATCGAAATTGACGTGGCCGCCGGCGAGCTTGGCGCCGACCGTCCAGCCGAGCATGTCGCCACCCTCGATGCGGTAGCGCGCCTGTGAGGCGATCCGCCCATAATCGAGGCCGACATAGGGCCGGAACTCGCCGAAGATCTTGGCGAGGTCGGCATTGTCGGCGAACGGCTGCGTGCGCCAGACGAGATCGTTGCGGATGAAGAAACCGTTATTGCCGTAGAGCATCGTCTCGCGCGTGCCGCGCACGGAGGAATAACCGCCGACCGAGATCTGCTCGGCTCCGAACAGGTTGTCGGGCGAATACTGGCCCGTAATGAGCGAATTGACCTCGAAGCGCTGGTCGGCAAGCTCGAACGGCTTCGTCATGGTGATCGTGCCAGTGAACTTCGAAAAGCGAGGGTCCGCATCCCCTGCCCCGGCATCACCGGGGGCGACCGCATCGAAGAGGTTCAGCCCCTGGCTATAGGAAAGGTCGAAGACCCAGAGGCCGCCCAGCATGCGGCGCGAATGCGAGATGCCAAGATCACCGACGGTATATTTGCGGCTTCCGACCTCTATTTTGTTGCCGAGCAGAAAGTTGTTGGTTTCCTTGTAGGTCAGCCCGCTGTTGAAGGTGGTGATCGAATCCTTGTCGCGGAAAATCACTCGATCGGCACCGATCCCAACCTGCTTGGAATCGCCCGACGTATTGAGCGGCCCGAAATTCCCCGGAACCGTGCTGTCGTATTCGTACCAGGAGCCGTTCGCCGAGAATGTCCAGTAACCGTAGGGCACGCTGACATTGCCGGAATAGCTGTTGCTCTTGCCCAGGCCGTCATCACGCCATGGGTAATCCGGGCCGCTATGCTCGTAAGAAAAGTTCCATTGGTCATTCACGCCGAACAGATTGTCATAGCCGATCGAGGCCGAGGACTTGGAGTATCCCGTCTGCTCTTGACCGAGATTGCTGTTGCCTAAGGAAAGATGCCAGGGATGATCCGGCTTGTTCTCGATATTGAGGATCGAGGTTCCATCCGTCTTTCCCGGCAGCATCGCTGTCTTGGCATTGTTGGAGGTCAGGCGGTTGATCTGGTCGAGACCCTGCTCGATGTTGCGCAGATTGGTGATCGCACCCTTCATGCCGGGAAAGGCCGTGGCGATTACACCGGAATCTGGCGCCGGCTTGCCGTTGATGTAGATGTCGGCAAGCGTGCCTTCGATGGCGACCAGGCGCAGCACCTTCGTCCCGGCAATATCCTGCGCCGGCACGTAGACGCGGGAACTCACGAACCCCTTGTCGAGATAAAGATGCGTGAGATCACGCAGCAGCCCATTGATCTCACCGACACCGACGCAGCGGTTCGCATAAGGCGCTGTGACCTGGTCGATGGCGGCAGCCGAAAACTGCCTTACGCCTTCGACCTCGACATGGGTGATCGCAAAACAGGGGCCGGCCTTCTTGCCCTCAGCAGCCGCAGGCTGCTGAGCCTCCACCGCAGATGGCTTCGGCGTCATCTCGCCGAGGGCCTTCAGGCGCTGCTGCTCGGCCTCCTGCGCCTGCCGGCGTGCGAAATCATCATTGGGCGCCGATGGAATTACTTGCGCCATTGCGGGCGAGATGACAAGAATCGCCGCCAGCAAAGCGCAGGCGGCCAGATCGAGGCCGTACCGAACAGCAGCGGATCGCCGGGCTGACTTCATAAATGCGCCCGTCCGGTCAGTTGGAAGCGGTCTTCTGCAGCGCATCGAGCGCCGCCGACAATCCCTTCAGCGAGAATTTGATGTTGACCTTCTGGCCATTCATCATCTGGACATGGCCGGTGCCATCGGACGCCTTGGTCAGTGCCGCGACCATCTTGGCGTCCAGCTTCTGCTGCGACCAGCAACCGGCCTGGTTGCAGTTGCGATAGGCAAGCTGCACCACCGGCTTCTCGGCCGCATCGATGCCAAGACCTGCAGGAATGTACATGTTGAGCGGCACGAGCGCCGTCAGCACGAGATCGCTTGCCGGCTGCTTTGCCGCCTTCTTGTTCGATGTCACAGGCTCGCCCGTCGCCTTGGCAATTGCCAGCGTCAAAACGTTCACGTCCTGATCGCCCTGCTTGACCGTGGCAATCTGCGCCACTTCACAATGCGTGGCCGTCGAACCATCGGCCGCCTTGCTGTCGATGCAGCGATAGTACCAGTCGTCGAACTTCTGTACCCGCGCCTGTGGGGCTGGCTGTTGTTCGCTTGCAGCGGGAGCGGGACTTTGCGCAGCGCTTGCATTGGAAGGCGGATTTGCGGCTGGCGCGGACTGCTCTTGCGCCATTGCCGAGGATGCAAGGAGTGCACTCGACAAAAACGTAACGAATCTCAGGGTTTTGATGGAAAACGTCTTACTCGTGTGGGGCATTCATAACTTCCCAAAGCCAAAGCCATTCGCTTGCGCAAGGCGTGCCTTGCTCAAGCGGCAAATCGTCAAAATTCATGAGAATGCACCCAATACGCGGCGCGGCCGATCATCGGCTAAGGCGCTACATAGCAGAATTCTAATCCATGCATCAGAAAGTAGTGGGCGGTGCACAATAATTCGCGCACGTTTCTGGGGAGGCGTGTCGATTCCGCAACATTGGCGGTTGCTATTCGCGAAGGCCGTGTGACGTGTAGCCCAACATTTACAACTATAGAATGATTTATTTGCACCGATCGGGATCAATTATAGCGAGCTGTCGCTGAATATCTCTCCGCGCGCAGCGCCAGCCGCCTGTCTTTGACGTCGCATGCCACGGCGACGTCGCTGAAAGCACTCTTTCATCGCCCACCGGCGGTGACGGCAAATAATCGGACCACCGCTCAGATAATCAGCCCCTTCATCGGCAGGACGTGATCGGATCCCGGGAAGACATCGCGCGTCAATACAGCTGGCGAGGCGCCGAGCAGGTCGACGGCGATGCCCTTCACGATGGCGCGAAGATCCGTGGTAGCCGCCAGATCACGCCCGTCGCGCAATTGCGCCTGCTTGAGGCCGGGCCAATCGGCGATCACCCGGCCGCCCTTGATGGCGCCGCCGGCGAGGAATGCGGTCGTTCCGGTGCCATGGTCCGTGCCCTGCGTGCCGTTGACCTGCGCCGTGCGACCGAATTCCGTCGCAACCAGGATGGCGGTATCTTTCCAGGCGGGGCCGAGTTCCTGCTGGAATGCGGCAAAGGAATTGTCGAGCCCGACGAGAAGCTTGCTGAGCCGATCCACCTCGCCGGCATGGGTATCCCATCCTTCGAAGGCCAGTGCCGCGACGCGGGGACCGTCGTCCTGCGCGAGCAGGCGGGCGGCACCTCTCGCCATCTGCTCCATTCCATTGGGATCACCGGGGCCGCCCCTTGCCTTGACGTCGAGGCCGGCGGCAATCTTGCCGGTCGAAATGCCCTCGGCGAGGATTTTCGCGAAAAGCGGATCGGTGTGATTGTAGAGGTCCATCAGCCGCGGCGGCAGGTCGTCGCTGACCGGCTTTAGATTAGACGGCGACCATCCGAGCACCGGCGCCTTGCCGCGAATGACGAGCGGTGCGTTCGCGCCAACGGACAATCCGCGAATCTCCGAAGCTCCCGGTGAAATCTTGTCACCCTTCGGCAGCCCTTCCAGCAGCCGGTTGAGCCAGCCGGAATCGACGCGGCCGGGTATCTCGTAGCCGGACTCCAGCACGTCCTGCCCGTCGAAATGGGAACGATCGCGATAGGGTGTGGCGCTGGCGTGAACGACGGCCGCTTGTCCCGTACGATAGAGCCGATTGAAATTCGGCATTGACGGATGTAGCGCGAAGAAGCTGTCGAGCGGAAGAGCGGCATTGGGACCGCTCGTCGTCATGGCGATCGACTGCCGCAGCGTTTGATAATCGGGATCGCCGACAGGCGGCACGGCCGTCAAACCATCGAGCGCCCCGCGCAGGATGATCGTGACGAAGCGTGGGTCGCGGCCGCCGGCGGCATGGGCGAAGCGTGGGATGAAGGCCCAGGCAAACAAGGCGCCGGAAGCACCGAGCACGGCACGACGGGTGGGGGTCATGAGTTCGCAGGTCATGGTCAGCGCCTTTGAAATTCGGGGGAGAGATAAGCGATCGCCAGACCCTGGTTGCGGGTCTCCGCGCGCGATACGGCCTGCAGCGTTTCATTCGAAAGAAGCGGGCCCAGGCTGTCGGAAACGAAGCGACGCGGATCGATCTGCGGCGGTACAGCGTTTGCGATCATATTGGCGACATCCATGCGCATGCTGAGGCTCTCGCTGGAGGCCCAGACATCGACGGTATCGGCAAAACCGTTCGGGCCGGCGGGTGCCCAGAAGGGCTGGCCCATGGCGGTCAAGGCACCGAGAATGACATTCGGCTTCGGCGTCTCGCCGCTTGCTCGCAGAAGTGCGGTCATGAATTCCAGCGGCGAGCGCACCTTTGACAATGTCGGATTCCAAGCGTCTTCGGAGGCAATCAGCGCCCGATAGACCGCCGAAAGATCGCCATCCGTCTTGCTGAAGGTCGCAGCGACGGCCTGTACGAGCGCCGGCGGCGGCGTATCCGCGACGAAATGCCGGACGAGCTTGGTGGCGATATGCCGCGCCGTCGCCGGATGGCGGGCGAGATCGCGCAACGCCTCCCGCCCCTGCCCGACGCCGTTATCGGCATAGGTGAGACCAAGCAGCGTCTGGTCGCCGGGCTCATGAGCGCCAGCGTTGAAGACGAAGGTGCCGGGTGTCCCAAGCTTGCCCTCGGCGCGCGCCACCGTCCAGCCGGTGATGATCTTGGCAAGCGTCGTCACGTCGGTCTGCGTATAGCCGCCATTGACGCCGAGCGTGTGCAGTTCCAGCGTCTCGCGGGCGAGATTTTCGTTGAGGCCGCGCTTCTTG
The DNA here is from genome assembly GCF_056755475.1 of Rhizobium sp. KNZ2-6A. Classification (NCBI taxonomy): domain Bacteria; kingdom Pseudomonadati; phylum Pseudomonadota; class Alphaproteobacteria; order Hyphomicrobiales; family Rhizobiaceae; genus Rhizobium; species Rhizobium sp. KNZ2-6A. The sequence goes on from NZ_JBNDIC010000051.1 coordinate 15,178, forward strand.
TTGGCATTGGCCCTGGAGTTCGGCCCGATCGACTGCTGGCTGTCGAGATAGCCGAGCATGGCCGGATGAGTTTCGACGGCGAGCAGCATATCGGCAAAACGACCAAAGACATGTGGTCGGATGGCTTCGCGCTCGAAGGCGCCGGCAACGATATGAACTTCCTCGCTCTTCGAGACGGCAACCGCGAAATGGTTCGCCCAGAACATGGCGAGCCGCTCGCCGAACCCGATCAGCGGCTGCCGGATGGTGCCGTTGAAACGGGCATCGACTTCGGCCAGCAGGATCTGCTGCGGAAGATAAGGCATTGCGGGCTTTTCCAGCTTCTCGACCACCTTGCCGATCGCCGTTGCCATTGCCTGGTTAGCCGCTCGGGCCTGGTTGGCTGGCTGGGTCTGTTTGCTTGACTGGGCGGCCATGGCATCTGACGGCTGTGCTGGCGGCTGTTGCGGCCCCTGTATCGGCTTGTCCGGCTGCGTCGCAGCGGCGGTTGCGGCCTGCTGCCTTGCCTCCTTACGCTGCTCCTGGAATGCATAAAGGGAAACGAGAAGATCGGCCGTGGATTGAAGCTGCTGTCCGACGGGAACGGGCACGAAGCGCTCGGTGATTTCTTCCATCAATGCGCCGCGCGGATCCGAGGCGATCGACGCCGTGCCGTTATGATCTGCCCCTAGCCCAAATCGGGAAAGGGCAAGCGCGGCATAAACATCATTCGATTGCTGAGCCATGTTCCTGCCAACTCCTGCATCAAACACGCTCCTTGAACGCAGGGCTTGTTCCGATCCGTCGCTCGGCAAGTATGATCATTTTGTGGCAGCGGCTCTCGGCGCGCTGCGGCGAATGAGGCTTTCGGCAAGCGCCCGGCGTTCGTCGTAGGAGAGCGTTGCGGCGAAATCGACGGCGCGCTCCTCCAGTTTCGTTCTGAGGCCGATATCGGCATTGCGCGCCCGCGCCAGAGCAGCCAAGAGCGCCTCCTTGTCCAGCGTCGGCTGGCCGAGAATGGAGGCGGCGTCGACCTTGGCTTGCTGGGCCTCGAGAATGGTCTGCCTGCTATCCTTGCGGGCCTCGTTGAGCGCGGCACGCAAAGCTTTCTTCTGCGCCGAAGGCAGCTGCTCGCCGGCAAGGGGCATCATCCCCGCACGCGCCTGCGTCTTGCGGATCCAAGTCAAGCCGCCGCCCGCCAATGCTCCGATCAGGAACGTATTCAATATCAGCAGGGAAACGACCACTATTCTAAAACTGCGATCCGTCATTGGCTGTCCTGCGCTATACCCGCGTCCACTATGCCTGTATCCGGCCCGATATCGCCGAACATGGTCGCGGTTCCGTCGGAGACGACTGAAGTATCGGATGTCAGGCTTGGCGTCAGCACGGCAATGGCGATGCTGCCGGCAAGCGCGCCGGCGATGCCGACGCCGACAAGGCCGATGCCGGCGGAACCGAAGCGGAACCAGTTTCTGATCGTCACACGGCGGGCGACGTTTTTGAGGATCCGGGCTTCCAGATCCGCGCGGCCCGGTCTGACGACATAGGTATCGAGCAGTGCATCCAAATCGGCGGCGCGCGCAAGAATTCCGGCGGCGGCGGGGTCTTTGGCAAGTTCCCGCGCGGCGGCGCGTTCGGCCTGCGGCCACCGGGCGATATCGCCGCCATAGGCAGCGGTCAGTTCCTCAAACCGCCCGGCATTCATCGGACCTGCGATATTCTCAACCATCGCCCTGTTCCTTCAACAAAAGCAGCTGCAATGAGCGCCTTCCACGCGCAAGCAAGCTCTCCAGTGCGTCGACGCTGACGTCCATGATCTCGGCCGCCTCGGCATTCGACAGCGCCTGATAGTAGACCAGAATGATCGCCTCGCGCTGCCGGGGCGCGATCATCTGTATCGCCCGCTCCACACGCTTGGACGGATCGTCCTCACTCATCAGGCCCGCATCCGGCGCTGGCCCTTCATATTCGATGTCGGACGGATGCTCGGAAAGAACATCCTTGCGTCGGCGCAAGCGGTCGTAGCAAAGGTTGATCGCCACGCGATGCACCCAAGTACTGAAGCGGGCATTGCGCTGACGCCAGCTGCCGGCATTCCGCCAGACGCGCAGAAACGTCTCCTGCGCCACATCCTCGGCTTCGCTCGCATCGCCGAGCATGCGGGTTGCCACGGCGATGATGCGTGGCAGCTGCCTTGCCACCATCATACGCATCGCCGGAACGTCACCAGCGGCGATACGGCCAAGCAGATCCTCGTCCGGGTCGCCACTCCTGGGCGCGCGATCCCACTTCATCGACAATCGCCACCGCTCCTGTTTCGTGCGATACCGGCATGGCGCGTCGCCCGGCTCGGGCTTTCGGCAAGAAAGCTCTGCCTGGCCGTCAAATCCGGCAAGCGGCTCCCGTCGGATCGCAGCATCTCGGTCAGCGTATCATCCTTCGACATCAAGCGTGGGTTCGCAAGGATTGAACGGTTTATCTGCCGAATTCCGTCGCTCCCGCATCGAGGATTTTCAGATTTTCCTCCCTTCTCCGGCAAACTATCTATCGAGCGAATATGAAAAGAGCTGGCTCACCCGGACGTGGAGGCACCAACGTCTCCTGTCCGAGTTGCCGGCACTTCGCATGGATTAAATGCGAAAGCTCATGCGCGATCAGAGCGTCAGAAGATCGCTCCTCGTCTGGTCTTGCTCGTTGAATGCATAGAAACTGCCGAAGTCCGGCACCTGCGGCGGCTGCGGCCTCATGGCCTGCTCGAACCGGCTCTGCGTCAAAGATCCGGAACCGGCCGTATCGAGGCTCTTGAACAGCGCCGTTGCCTGATCTTCGCTGACATCGGACGGACGGGCAGCAACAGATTCCGCTCCCGGGCGAGCGAACTCGGCTTCATGCAGCCAATATATCGCCGCCATGGCCACGCATTAGCATCCGCGTATTTTCGACTGTTCACTTCCCAACGCGCGGAAATTGCACGCGGAAACTTGCGCGTGGCTTATAGGCGCTTGACGAAGGCCTCCTGTTACGATTTCCTTCCCTAATTTTAGGGGATTATATAATTCGGCCGCATTGCTGGTATGGGGAATTCCAGCGATAAGCGGCAGCGGTGGGGTAAAATGGCAAAAAAAGAGGGGTACAGCTTGAAAACTGATTTCCGTGGAGACGCGAATGAGGCGCACTAAGGAGGAGGCTGCGGAAACGAGGAGTGAGATCCTGCACTCTGCAAAGGCTCTGTTTCTCGACAAGGGCTACGAGAATGTCAGCCTTGAGGAGATAGCCACAGCGGCTGGTGTGACGAGGGGGGCCGTGCACTGGCATTTCAAGAACAAGCAGGGGCTGATGTTCGCGATTCGCGATGAGGCGCAGCAGCCGTTTCACGAATTGGCCGAGCGGATGTCGAGGGAGCTCCCGGCAAATCCGCTTGATCTTGTGGCGGAGGCGATTGCCGGGATATTCGACGATGTCCAGGGCGATCCGCGCAAGAGAAGCATGTTGAAGGTGATGATGCACCTCGATATGGCTTTTTGTGACGGCACCACAAGCCGCGCCAGCTCCTTCCGGCACGATATGCACGAGCACTTCGAACGCATATTCACCCTGATGAACGAGAAGACGAAGCTGCCCGCGCCGTGGACGCCGGATACGGCCGCCTCCGCGCTGACGGCCGTCATCGGCGGGCTGATCACCGAATGGACGCTCGACAGGGGCAATTTCCAGCTCGTGCCTTGCGGACAGATGTTCATCAAGATGGTCTTGAAGACATGGTTCCCGCTGGAGCAGGCACATGAGGTAGAGACCTCGGCTGCATAGAGCAGGTCACACAGAATCAAGGCTTTGAACATAAAAAAGGATCCGGAGGGAAAGCCGGATCCTTTACTTTGATCGGAGGTCAACCGATCGGGGGAAGAAGCCTGACGGATTGGAACATCAGGCTTCTGCATACCCGGCACAAGGCCGGGTAATTCAAACTTAGAAGCTACGCTCGAAGCGCAGGATACCAGCCCACTGATCCTGGTTTACAGAATCGAAGTTGGTGTAGGAGACTTCCGGCTCGATGAGCAGGTTCTTGACCGGGTTCCACTTGACGTTCGTGGTAGCGGCAAAGATCTTCGAGTCGGTGTAGGCGAGCTGCAGGTTCCACTTCAGCTTTTCGTTGATCGGAACGCCAACGCCGCCCCAAACAGCCCAATCACCCCAGCCGCACTTCGATTCGTCGTTAACCGGGCAAGCCGAACGATCGAGGTTGGTGCCGGCATACTTGTTCAGCTTGTCGCCGTCGGTGTTCCAGCCGCCCATCAAGAAGGCCGAGAATGCGCCGAAGTCGGCGTCAACGCGAGCCTTGATGGCGCCTTCTTCGACGATCGAGTCGTAACCGCCGACGACCTTGAAGCCCCATGCGCCAGACTTGAAGCCGGCACCGGCAACGACGTCAGGAGCATAATGGTTGCCCTTGTCGTCGGACCACCAGCTTGCGCCGTAGGAAGCGTCGGAGCCGCTGGAATTCGAGTCTTCAACCGAGATCATAGCCGTGAAGCCGTTGCCGGCATCATAGTTGTAGGTCAACTGGTTGAGTTCGTACGGGCCGTCATAGATCACGTCGTCGTTGATGACGTCGCCGGCATAACCGATGTAGGAGTTATACTGCGAGTCGGCCTTACCGACGAGGAAACCGCCGAGGCTGATGTTGGCGAACAGCAGCTTGGTGGAGGTGGAGTTGCCGTCGTTCCAGTCCCAACGGATGACCGTGTTGGTCTTCAGCGGGCCGTATTCGGTGTCAGTCGCGGTGTCGACGCTCAGCTCTGCACGGGTATGCCACAGCGTACCGTTCTTGCTGTTCGGGTTGTAGGCATCGTACCACTCGCCTTCGGAACGGACACGACCGCCGATCTTGAGGCAGGTTTCAGTGCCCGGAATGAAGAAGTAACCAGCACCGTAAGCGTCGCAGATGCGGACGTATTCCAACGGCTCCGGCTCGGCAGCAACGATAGCGTCAGCTGCATGGGCACCGGAAACTGCTGCCAGCGCAGCAGCGGAGCCGAGAAGAAGGCTCTTGATATTCATATTAAACTCCTGGTTGTAATATGCATTTCTAATTTGCCGCGAGTGCTGAGCTGGAAACCACCTTGAAGATCGGCTCGGTCGAAAACGCGACCGCGTAGCCCGGCAAGTACGCACGTAATGTTGGCTTGAGTCCCCTCGAACCTCCATGATTGACCCCGCGGCAAAGGTCTTGAAATGCCCCTACCGATCCGGCCGATCGCTCGACCGTAAGACAATTTCTGTCCTGCATCTGGCTTACAAACAGCCCGTATGTTTGTCAATTATATGAAACCGTGACGGGCGCCGGTCTGGCGTTAGTCTTGGCCGCTGTTGCTTAAATGCAACTGGGGACGGCAGGGCAAGGTTCGCTTCGCCCGGCGATCGCAGGGAGAGCACCAAAGGCTCGAATGCACGGCAAGGCTTAGAAACAAAACTCAACAAATCGCTACACACAGAAATGATGAATCTTCTTAAGATTCCGGCGACTCGCACCATTGGAAGGGAAAATCGCGCGCGAACGAGAATCGGTTGGTCTTCATAGCGACACCCTGCTTCGGCGGCCTCGTCACCAAGGATTATATGCAATCCATCTTTTCCCTGATGCAGACGGGAGCACAGGCCGGCGTGCAACTGACGCTCGCCCTTCTCTGCAATGACGCGCTGATTACCCGCAGCCGCAACACACTGGTATCGTCCTTCCTGAACGATACCACAGCGACCCACATGCTCTTCATCGATGCCGACATCAGCTTCGAGCCTGGGGTGGCGTCATGCCGACAGCCCGCTAAAACACGCTTAAGCTGTAGATTCTTTAATTCAGCGAAGCGCCGCTTTCGGGAAAAGGGCAATCATCATTGCAGGGTTGACAGGAGCCGAAGGGAGAGCATAGCCTTTCCGCATTCACCAGGGGGGTCCCGGCAAGGGGCTGAGATACTGCTGAACAATACGGCTTTGCCGATTGTGGGCGCAGTGACCCGTTGAACCTGATCCAGTTCATACTGGCGTAGGGACGGTGCGAGCGCTCGAAGGCTTCGGATTCCCGCGTGGATTCCATGCCGGCGTCTTTCCATCATTCCGGCTGATTGACTGGGTCTCCAACCGCAACTTGGAGCCTCAAACCATGACCATTGCCGCAAAAAACCTCACCCCGACCGTCACGACAGGCCCGCTGCCGGCCTCGCGGAAGATCTACATTCCCGGAGATATACACACCAACATCCGCGTACCGATGCGCGAGATCAGCGTCCATCCGACCTCGGGCGAGCCACCTGTCGTCGTCTATGATTCCTCCGGCCCCTATACGATCGAGGGTGCCGACATCCGCATCGAACAGGGCCTGTCGCAGCTCCGCCGCGACTGGGTGCTCGCCCGCGGCGACGTCGAGACCTATGAAGGCCGCCATGTACGCCCCGAAGACAATGGCTTTGTCACCGGCGAGCGGCTGACGCCGGAATTTCCGGCCAAGCGCCGGCCGCTGCGGGCAAAGGACGGCAAGGCCGTCACGCAGCTTGCCTATGCGCGCGCCGGCATCATCACGCCGGAAATGGAATTCATCGCCATCCGCGAGAATCTCGGCCGCAAGGCGAAAGCCGAGGCCTTGATTCGCGACGGCGAGAGCTTCGGCGCCCATATTCCGGATCATGTGACGCCCGAATTCGTCCGCCAGGAAGTCGCGGCCGGCCGGGCGATCATCCCGGCCAATATCAATCATCCGGAAAGCGAGCCGATGATCATCGGCCGGAACTTCCTGGTGAAGATCAATGCCAATATCGGCAACTCCGCCGTCACCTCCTCCATGGCGGAAGAGGTCGAAAAGATGGTCTGGGCCGCCCGCTGGGGTGCCGATACCGTCATGGATCTTTCGACCGGCCGCAACATCCACAATATCCGCGAATGGATCATCCGCAATTCGCCGCTGCCGATCGGCACCGTGCCGCTCTATCAGGCGCTGGAAAAGGTCGGTGGCATTGCCGAGGAGCTAACCTGGGAGGTCTATCGCGACACGCTGATCGAGCAGGCCGAACAAGGCGTCGACTATTTTACCATCCATGCCGGCGTGCGGCTGCATTACATCCCGCTCACCGTCAATCGCGTCACCGGCATCGTCTCGCGCGGCGGCTCGATCATGGCCAAGTGGTGTCTCCATCATCATCGCGAGAGCTTCCTTTACGAGCATTTCGAGGAGATCTGCGACATCTGCCGCGCCTATGACGTCTCCTTTTCGCTCGGCGACGGCCTGCGTCCCGGCTCGATCGCCGATGCCAACGACGCCGCGCAATTTGCCGAACTCGAAACGCTGGGCGAACTGACGAAGATCGCCTGGGCTAAGGATTGCCAGGTGATGATCGAAGGCCCCGGCCATGTGCCCATGCACAAGATCAAGGAAAACATGGACAAGCAGCTTGCCGTCTGCGGCGAGGCGCCCTTCTACACGCTCGGGCCGCTGACGACGGATATCGCGCCGGGCTACGATCACATCACCTCGGGCATCGGCGCTGCCATGATCGGCTGGTTCGGCACGGCGATGCTCTGCTACGTCACGCCGAAGGAGCATCTCGGCCTGCCCGACCGCAACGACGTCAAGACCGGCGTCATCACCTACAAGATCGCCGCCCATGCGGCCGATCTCGCCAAGGGTCATCCGGCCGCTCAGGTGCGCGACGACGCATTGTCGCGCGCCCGCTTCGAATTCCGCTGGGAGGACCAGTTCAACCTGTCGCTCGACCCCGATACCGCCCGCAGCTTCCATGACGAAACCTTGCCGAAGGAAGCCCACAAGGTGGCGCATTTCTGCTCGATGTGCGGTCCGAAATTCTGCTCGATGCGGATTTCGCACGACATCCGCGCCGAGGCGCAAAAGGAAGGCTTGGAGGCCATGGCGGCAAAATACCGGGAGGGTGGCGATCTCTATATGCCCGTCGAAGCCCCTGCGCAGTCGGCCGAGTGACATGCGTATCCTTGTCAAAGGGGCCGGCGTTGCCGGCCTCACTGTCGCCCACGAACTGCATGCTCGCGGTGCCGAGGTCACGGTTGTCGATCCCAGCGCGAATTTCCGCCGAGCCGCCTCATGGCTTGCCGGCGGCATGCTGGCGCCCTGGTGCGAGCGGGAAAGTGCCGATGGGGCCGTGCTGGAGCGCGGTCGCGATTCCGCCGATCGATGGGACGCTATCCTCCCTGGCAAGATCGTGCGCAACGGAACGCTGGTCGTCGCGCCGAACCGCGATCAACACGAGCTGAAGCGGTTCGCCAGTCGTACCACCGGCTATCGCTGGGTCGAGGAACCCGAGATCGCCGCCCTCGAGCCCTCACTTGCCGGTCGCTTCAGGCATGGCCTGTTTTTTCCGCAGGAAGCGCATCTCGATCCCCGCGAGGTCTTGCACTCGTTGAAGGACGCTCTTTCGGCAAAGGGCGTAACCTTTGTCGATCACATCGCGAATGACGCCGAATTTTCTGGCGTCATGGACTGCACGGGCGCCGCCGCTGTCGGCGAAAGCAGAGAATTGCGGGGCGTGCGCGGCGAAATGCTCTATCTGCAAACGCGGGAGGTCGCCCTTGCGCGGCCGGTGCGCCTGCTGCATCCGCGATTTCCCGTCTATATCGTGCCGCGCGGCGAAGGCCTGTTCATGGTCGGCGCGACCATGATCGAAACGGATTTCGAGGGACCGATCACCGCCCGCTCGCTGATGGAACTGCTGAACGCCGCCTATGCGCTGCATCCCGCATTTGCCGATGCAGCCGTCGTCGAAACCGGCGCCGGCATCCGTCCCGCCTTTCCAGACAATCTTCCGCGCGTGACGCGGCAGGGCAAAACCATCCTTATCAACGGCCTTTATCGCCACGGCTTCCTGCTGGCGCCGGCGATGGCGGCGGAGGCCGCGGATCTCCTCTTTTCCGGACACACCAGCGACAGGAACCGCCAATGCGCCTGATCATCAATGGCGAAGCACAGATCGTCGACGCAACCACGCTTTCGCAGCTTCTCGCCGCGCTCGAATATGAGGGCGAGTGGCTGGCAACCGCCGTCAATGGCGAACTCATCCATCGCGAAGAACGCGACGACCACACCTTAGCCGACGACGACAGGATCGAGATCCTGACGCCGATGCAGGGAGGCTGACCATGATCGAACTCTACGGAACCCGGATTGCATCGCATCTTCTTCTCGGCACGGCGCGCTATCCCTCGCCGGCCGTGTTGACTGAAGCCGTCAAACGCTCGGCAGCGGAAATCGTCACCGTATCGCTGCGCCGGGAGACGGCGGGCGGGCGCAATGGCGGTGCCTTTTTCGAAATGATTCGCGAACTTGGCGTTCGCGTTCTGCCCAATACCGCCGGTTGCCATGGTGTCTCCGAGGCGGTGCTAACGGCGAAGATGGCGCGCGAGGTCTTCCGGACCAACTGGATCAAGCTCGAAGTGATCGGCAATCACGACACGCTGCAGCCGGATGTCTTCGCGCTGATGGAGGCTGCGAGGATACTGACCGACGAAGGGTTCGAGGTCTTTCCCTATATGACGGACGATCTTGTGGTCGCCGAGCGACTGCTGGAAGCCGGATGCAAGGTGCTGATGCCCTGGTGCGCGCCGATCGGAACAGCGGCCGGTCCGCTCAATCTTTCCGCCCTTCGCTCGATGAGGGCGCATTTTCCGGAGACACCCTTGATCGTGGATGCCGGCATCGGCCGGCCCCCCCCGCCCCCCCCAGTCTGCCACCGCGCCACCGAGGCGGTGCTGCAAAACCCGGCCGGCGCGGGCGCCGGCCACCCGGCCACGATGGCGGAAGCCTTCGCCAAGGCGATCGATGCCGGCCGACAGGCATTCGGCGCGGGCATGCTGGAGCCACGTGATATGGCGGTGCCGTCGACGCCGGTCATCGGAAAGGCGGTTTTCTCATGATACTCGATCCCTTCTACCTGATCGTCGATAGTGCTGCCTGGATAAAGAGGCTGGTGCCGCTCGGCGTCAAACTGGTGCAACTGCGCGTCAAGGATCGCACGCAAGCGGAAATCCGCGCGGAGATTCGCGAATCGAAGGCAATTTGCGCCGCTTACGGATGTCAGTTGATCGTCAATGACTACTGGCAGCTCGCGATCGAGGAAGGCTGCGATTTCATCCATCTCGGCCAGGAGGATCTTGCCGTTGCCGATCTCGCGGCCATTCGCGCTTCCGGACTGAAACTGGGCCTCTCGACGCATGATGAAACGGAGTTGGCGACAGCACTTGCAGCCAAGTCAGATTATATAGCCCTTGGGCCGATCTATCCGACCATTCTCAAAGCCATGGCCTGGGCGCCGCAGGGTCTGGAACGCATCGGCCGATGGAAAAGCCGCATCGGCAATCTTCCGCTGGTCGCGATCGGCGGGTTGACGGTCGAGCGTCTTGCCGGCGTCTTCGAGCATGGCGCCGACAGCGCGGCCGTTGTGACGGATATCACCCGCAACAGCGACCCCGAATCACGGACCCTTGAATGGATGGAAGCGACGCGGCGATTGCCCCCACGCTGAACTCGTGCCGAAATCACGGTTTTGGCTTCGATTTTCCAATCCTTCGCCCGATGAACGACGCATTCATACAATATTCAGCTGAACATAATCATGCTCAAGACGTTGATTAATTGACTCGCGCATTCGCTGAGCAAGAAGGCTGCTTTGGAGGTAGTCATGATAAAGAAAACGGTTCTAACGGTTATGCTGGCCGCTGCGGTGGTAGGCGGCGCATTGGCGCCCGTCAGTAACGCACAGGCGCAGTATTACGACGGCCGCGGTCCCTATCGCGGCGACTGGCGTGGCGATGATGGTTGGCGCCGCCACCACCATCACCACAATGGTGGCGCGATCGCCGGCGGTGTTGCTGCGGGTCTCCTCGGCGGACTGATCGTCGGCGGCGCCCTTGCCAATAGAGGTCCGGTGTACGAAGTATCGCCCCCGCCGCCGAGATGCTGGTTCGAAAACCGCCAGGTCGACAACGCATATGACGACGGTTGGCACTACGAACGCGTTCGCGTGTGCGACTAAGCAATCAACCGGGCACTGCCCTTCGGCAGATGCCTGGCTTGATGGACGACTTTGGGATTGCCGGCGGCCGAAACCGCCGGCAAACTTTTTGGAGCCTTTCGGACGATCGAATTACAAGCCATGCGTCCCGGGATAGGCGTTGCGCTCCGGGAAAACCCTACCGATAAGACTTGCTGGCTCGGGCCGCCAGATCTCCACCCGCAACGGATAGCAGGGCACCGCATCGCTCGAATGCTCGCTGCCGCAATCACCGCCCGGGCAGGCCGAAAGCGCGCCAAGAAGATCGATCTCGGCGAAGAACTCGATGAAATCGCCCGGCCGGACCGGACTTGCCTTCATGAAATATTGATAGGTATCGCGCGTGAAACCGGTGCACATGAAGACGTTCAGCACGTCATGGACGTGAAACTCGGCTTCCTGGACGGAAATGTTCAGTTCCTTGGCGAGGGCGCGCGACAGGTTGGAGTGGCAGCAATGGTGATAGTCTTCACCGTTCAGCAGCCGGTTCGTGTAGGGATCGCAGCGCGTGCCGATCACATCGTGGATGCCGGCTCCGTCGGCATCGAAGCCGTACCAGCCAAGCGTATCATGGGTGATCGTCGCCATCGGCCGCAGGTATGGCAGGTTACTCCATAGCCTGTCCCCGACGCCAACGTGGGTGCCGTGCAGCGCCCGGGTCTTGCCGCTGAAGAACCGTTCCGAAAGATCATCGGCATTCCACAGATTAAGGTCGCCGACCTGCGAGCCCTCCATGCCGACGATGCGAAAGAAATGCCCCTTCGGCACGCGAAAGCTGCCGCCCTCGCGCGGCGGCACGATGATGTCTTCTATCTTGGCCATGTCCCGGCGGGCAGCACGCAGCACATCCATATCGGCCGGCGGCAGCGTCCCGTTCGGATAAACGACGACGGGCGGCTTGCGGCGCCGCTCGTCGGCATCCACGGGGGCAGGCATATCAAAAAGATTGTCCATAGCGACGTTTCATTCCTTACCGATTTAGGATAGAGCCATTCGATTGCCCCGCAATGTAAGGATATAAAGCCCTTGCGCAACGTCGATTGCACTTGTGCTTTGGCTAAGTCCTACTTAGCCTTGAGGGATGCAACCTATCCCACTTGCCTCCCTTCGCGCCTTTGAGGCCGCCATCCGTCATGAGAGCTTCGCCAAAGCGGCGAGCGAACTCAATCTCACGGCTGCGGCGGTAAGTCAGCATGTGCGCACAATGGAGGAATGGCTTGATATCAAGCTCTTCACGCGCCATGCCCGCGGCGTGACGGCAACGATAGCAGGCCGCGATTTCGGGACGGCGGTCGCAAACGGTCTTGGACATATCGAGATCGCCGCTCGACGGTTGCGGCTGGATGGCGGTGAGCGGCCCGTCAGCGTGGCATGCATTGCTTCTGTGGCCACCCGATGGCTGATACCCCGATTGCCGGCATTCAGGAAGGAACACCCCGAGATCCATATCAACATCGTCTATGCGCTCGATGCGAGGACGCCGGAAGCGGCAAGCGTCGATCTGTTGATACGCCATGGACCGCGCTCCGGCGCAAACGCCATCTCGCTCCTGACCGCGGAGACGCGGCCGACCTGCTCGGCGGAATACAAACATCGTCATGGCCCGATCGGGAAGCCGGCAGATCTTCTCGATCTGGATCTCTTGCATGATGAGACGACGGCAGCCTGGATACGCTGGTTCGCCCTTGAGGGTATCCACCGTTCGCTAAAGCCCGGCCCGATCTTTGCCGACTTCAGCCTGATGATCGGCTCCGTCATCAGCGGACAGGGTGTTGGTCTCTGCCCGACCACGCTCATTGCCGAGGAACTGGCCAATGGAGCGTTGGTCACCCTGTTCGATACGCCATTGGATACGGAAAAATCCTATTGGCTGCTCGAGGCCAGCCGCCTTTCCGATGAGGCACAAATCTTTCGCGACTGGCTGATTGCCGCCAGCCAAGCTTCCGCTTTCGCAGCCCTTTAGCAAAAATCCGCCGCCGTCAGGGTAACAGCATTGCAGCCGCGGCGGGAGTAGACCTTGCGGGCGATCTCCTGGATCGACGTGCGCAAGGCATCGAAGGCGAAAAGGCACTTGGTTTCCGAGATACGGCTTCTTTGCAGTTCGGCATCGGATTTGGCGAGTGCGTCGACCTCGACAAAGAACAGGACCTCGAAAACGCCGTCATGGCCGATGAAGCGCACGGCATTTCTCACAGTGTCGAAGCCGCGGCTCTGGTTCGGGAAGGCAAGCGTCATGATTAGCCTGCCGTCGTTTCATGCGCCGTTACGGCGGGTGTTGACAGCCTGGTCCGTTCCCTGCGGCGTCCGGTATTGACGAGATTGAGTGACAGCATGCCCTTGGTCGCGTCCGATCGGCTCATTCGGGTCAGAAACTGGCCGTCTGCCTGTGCTGGAATGCCGGTGAAGACATGATAGACGGTCCAGGAGCGGTCGGATTCGATGCGGCGGCCATATTGAATGTCCATCGAATCTTGGCCGGGAGCGCCACCTTCGTTTTCCCATCTGCCAAGTGCAATGGCATTCGGTCGTTGTTCGATCTTGTCGTCTTCGATGGTCATGGTGCTGCTCCTTTTTACGTTCCGTCCTTCAGCTGTGGCCGAATGTCTTCTCCATGAGGGTCGCACCAGCGCCGGGTAACATGCTAACCAGTTCCAGAGCATCCTCCGTCGTTACGCGTTCATGGCGCTCATCTTCGTTGCGGATGCGGTATTGCAGCAAGTTCCCCCTCGCCGGTAACCTGCCGGTGACGCGATAGACGTCCGTCGACTTGGAAGCGAGTGTGCGGAAACCGTTCTTGAGCTGGACCAATTGTCCTACCGCGAAGATGTGTGTCGTCGCGGTGTGGAGGATCGGATGGCCATTGCGCTGTAGGATAGCTGGTGTGGTCATGACTGCTGGTGGTCCTTTTCGAGGATGGTTTCGAGGTCCGATATGTTGATCGGCACCATCTGTTGCGCCGAACCCTGCATGGCAATCGCCGGCAGATATATGAAGGCGGCAACACGTCGCCATGCCAGCCGGAAGACACCTTCGAGAGGCTCCTCGTCGTAATCGACGCGATATTCTCCGGCCGGCTGTGGCGTTTCGAAGCCCGGCAGCCGGAACGGATAGGAAAAGCGAATGACGGTTTGCGTGGTGCGACTGTTCATGACGGCAGGTCTCCGCGGGAACACGCGGGTGCGGCTCCCTTAATCATTCACATTCGAACCGAAATGATCCCAAGGCTGCCGGTAAATCCGCGGTCAGCGACGGGTTCATTTCAATTCGAACACAGCGAAACGCACACCGAAACGGCGCATGCATTCGCTATCGAGAATTCGGAGTGTATGGCGGGTCGTAGTCTCTGACGCCGCGAAGCCAGATAGGCCAAATTAACGAGATCAATCTTTACTCCCCAAATGAGTTACAATCAAGACGCTCAAAGTTATTTTCGATCTTCTCAAAAAAACGCCGACGGCATAAAATAAAACGATTTTTCATATCCCATATATTCAACAATAATCTTGGACATCTATCGTCTTAAACGTGAAATATGCCAAAAATTATTTTCACGCATCTGTCATCATCCGAGAATATTCCCTGGCCGCCTATCAATCAATTGTCGTCTGTGCTATGTAAGGGTTGCAGCCGCCCTATGCGCCGGCAGTAGAAAGATTTCCCATGATATTCCGTCCGCTTCACGATCGCGTCGTCGTTCGACGCGCTGAAGGTGACACCAAATCCAGGGGTGGGATCATTATTCCCGATACCGCCAAGGAAAAGCCCCAGGAAGGCGAAGTGATCGCCGTCGGCCCTGGCTCGCGTGACGAAAGCGACAAGCTGATCCCGCTCGACGTCAAGCCCGGCGATACGATCCTATTCGGCAAATGGTCCGGAATCGAGGTCAAGATCGATGGCCAAGACCTGCTGATCATGAAGGAAGCAGACATCATGGGCATCGTCGAGAAGACCGGATCTCTTGCTGACAAGGCCGCTTGATCCGTCAAAATTCCGACCCCTTCTCTCAAGACCGAACTGGGCAAGTCCATGTCTGCCAAAGAAATCATCTTCTCCACCGACGCTCGCAACCGGCTGCTGCGTGGAGTGGAATTGCTGAACAACGCCGTCAAGGTGACGCTCGGCCCCAAGGGCCGCAATGTCGTCATCAACAAATCATATGGCGCTCCACGTATCACCAAGGACGGCGTCTCCGTTGCCAGGGAAATCGAACTTGAAGAGAGGTTCGAGAACATGGGCGCGCAGATGGTGCGCGAGGTCGCCTCGAAGACCAATGATCTTGCCGGCGATGGCACGACGACGGCGACCGTACTCGCCGCCTCCATCTTCCGCGAGGGCGCCAAGCTGGTTGCAGCCGGTATGAACCCGATGGACCTGAAGCGCGGCATCGATATCGCCGTTACCGCCGTGCTCACGGAAATCACGGCGCGCGCCACCAAGGTCAAATCTTCCGGCGAGATCGCGCAGGTCGGCACGATCGCCGCCAATGGCGACGCCGCCGTCGGCGATATGATCGCCAAGGCGATGGACAAGGTCGGCAACGAGGGCGTCATTACCGTTGAAGAGGCCAGAACGGCCGAAACCGAGCTCGATGTCGTTGAGGGCATGCAATTCGATCGCGGCTATCTTTCGCCCTATTTTGTGACGAATGCCGAAAAGATGCGCGTCGAGCTGGATGAGCCCTACATCCTCGTCCACGAAAAGAAACTCAGCAATCTGCAGGCCATGCTGCCGATCCTCGAGGTCGTGGTGCAGAGCGGCAAACCGCTGCTGATCATCTGTGAGGATATCGAAGGCGAGGCTCTCGCGACGCTGGTCGTCAACAAACTTCGCGGCGGGCTGAAGGTTGCCGCCGTCAAGGCGCCGGGCTTCGGAGATCGCCGCAAGGTCATGCTCGAAGATATCGCTATCCTGACGGCCGGCACGGTCGTCTCGGAGGACCTTGGCATCAAGCTGGAGAATGTGACACTCGACATGCTCGGCCGCGCAAGACGCGTGCTGATCGAGAAGGACACGACCACGATCATCGATGGCTCCGGCGACAACGCCTCCATCCAGGGGCGCATCCAGCAGATCAAGGCACAGATCGAAGAGACGACCTCCGATTACGACAAGGAAAAGCTGCGGGAGCGGCTGGCGAAGCTGACCGGTGGCGTTGCGGTGATCCGCGTCGGCGGCGCGAGCGAGCTTGAGGTCAAGGAAAAGAAGGATCGCGTTGACGACGCCCTGAACGCCACCCGCGCAGCGATCGAAGAGGGTATCGTTCCCGGCGGCGGCGTGGCGTTGCTGCGTGCGACATCGGTGCTGGCGGGGTTGACGGGCGAGAACGCCGATATGACGGCGGGCATCTCGATCGTGCGGCGGGCGCTCGAAGCGCCGATCCGGCAGATCGCCGAGAATGCCGGCGTCGAAGGTTCCATCGTTATCGGAAAGCTCCTCGACGGCAAGGATCACAACCGGGGCTTCGACGCACAGACGGAAACCTATGTCAACATGATCGAGGCCGGCATCGTCGATCCGGCCAAGGTTGTGCGGACCGCATTGCGGGACGCCGGTTCGATCGCGGCACTGCTGATCACCTGCGAAGCCATGATCGCCGACATTTCCGCAAAAGGTTCAACCCACAGCGCCGGAAATGACACCATGGCAGGCATGGAATACTGAGAACCGTGCCTGAACCGCACGGCCAGGTGGCCGGGCGGCGGAATCCCAACAACAATAAAATAGGAGAATTCCAATGGCCACGCAGAGCAGCAGCAAGACATCGATCAGTCAGCGCTTCGACAGCTACCAGCCGTCCAAGACAATCTTCGTATGGGCCTGCATCGCCACGGCGATCGCCACGATGATCATCGGATTCGGTTGGGGCGGCTGGGTGACCGGCGGCACATCTCGCACGGCCGCGGCAACGGCGGGTGACGTTGCGCGCGGAGAACTGGCATCCGCCATCTGCGTCGAGCGCTTCAACGCCGCACCGGGCGCCGCTGCCAAACTCATCGAATTCAAGGCGCTTGCCGATATCTACAGGCAGCGCCAGTTCGTAGAAGCCGGCGGCTGGGCCATCATGCCAGGGCAGACCTCGGCCGATAGTCGTAGCGTTCAAGGCTGCACCACCGCTCTTGCCACGTAAGAGCCGATTCGCGGATGCGCTCCTCCATGCTTGGGCGGAGCGCTTCACAATCTAACAGAGCAGGAGAATGACGAGTGATCCGCTTCGAGAAAAAGCCCGATCCGCAGCCATCGGCGAAGGAAGCCGATACCAATCGCGCCGAGCCAGTCCGCAATTCTACGAAAGACGAGAACAAAAAGACGGGTGCAGAGGCCCAACGTCGTGGCGGACCTCAAACGGCTGATGACGAATGCCCCATTGAGAACATGCCGGAACGCTAGGCCTGCCCGTTATACGCTCTGCCCCGCATCGCGGGGCTGGTGCCATCAATTTCAACGATCAAAGGATTGCCCCAATGGCCAAAGGACAAATGAGACGCAACCGCGAGACGCGGAAACCGAAACAGGAAAAGGCGCCAGTGAAGGTAGAGGCGAGCTTCGCCAACCAGATCAAGGAAGCCTCGAAAAGCAGCCCGCAGGGCGGCAAACACAAGAATTGAAGCCACATGCCAGGCAAGGGCGCCAAGGCGCCGGGCGCACGCTCTGAGCTATCGCCTTGCACAGACATGTTCCGAAACCCAGGAGATCCGACCAGGCGAACACTCTTCATGCGATCTATCGCTTCAACGATCCGCTGTTCCTCATCAGCCGCTGTGGTGATGTCCCTCCCCCTTTCGGCATTCATTGCCATGTATGGAATTATTCTTTGATGCAGCCTATCGACCACGACGCGAACCCTACCCTTTCCGACGAAAGGGCATGGCTCAAGATCATCGCCAGCTATCGTCAGCCGCACCTCAAGCGCAGCATTGTCGAGCTTGCCGTGACCGCCGTCCCGTTCGCGCTTTTCTGGGCCGGCGCATGGGCGTCGGTTCACTACGGCTTCTGGCCAGGCCTGATCTTGATTGTTCCGGCAGCCGCCTTTCTGCTGCGTTTGTTCATGATCCAGCATGATTGCGGCCATGGGTCCTTCTTCGCGCGTCGACGCGCGGACGACTGGACGGGCCGCGTGATCGGTGTCCTGACGCTGACGCCTTATGATTATTGGCGCCGGGCGCATGCGGAGCATCATGCGTCGGCAGGCAATCTCAACGAGCGCGGCGTCGGCGACATAACGACATTGACGGTATCGGAATATAAAGCCCTGTCGTGGACCGGACGGCTCAACTACCGACTCTACAGGCACCCGGCGATCATGTTCGGCATCGGCCCGGCATTGCTTTTCCTGTTCAAGCAGCGACTGCCCTTCGGCATGATGCGATCGGGTTCCCTGCCTTGGATATCGACCATGGCGACGAACCTGGCGATCGCCATCGTCTCTGCGATACTGATATGGGCAATCGGACTCCTGCCCTTCCTGCTGGTGCATCTGCCGATCGCCCTGTTGGCCGGAGCCGCGGGCATATGGCTCTTCTATGTACAGCACCAGTTCGAGGAAACCCATTGGTCGAAAGAACCCGAATGGCAATTTTCATATGCGGCCCTTCATGGCGCGTCGCATTACGATCTGCCGGCCGCACTGCGCTGGATCACCGGTAATATCGGCATCCATCACGTCCATCACCTGTCAAGCAGGGTGCCCTACTACAGGCTGCCGGAAGTGCTGAGGGATCACCCGGAACTGGCAAACATCGGCCGTATTACTCTGATCGAGAGCCTGCGCTGCGTGAAGCTGGTTCTCTGGGATGAGCAAAACCGGCGCCTGATTTCGTTTCGCGATGCCGCGGAGCTGCGGATTGCCCAATAGCGGTCGCGTTAGCCGGTTCCCGTGGGTGGACCATGTTATTCCGCCGCAGGACTTTTTGCGGAACCGCGGGAGCGTCCTCTTTTTGCTTCCCCCTCGACGCTCGGCTTCGTCCTCACGCGTATCCCGAGAGGGCTGCCTTCGGTCCGTTCGATGTCGAACTGCCCTGTCTTGCGGACAAGGTCGCTCAATTTCTTGAAACCGAATGTTCGCGGATCGAAATCCGGTGCCAGATTGAGCAGCTGCTTGCCGACCGTGCCGAGGCTCACCCAACCGTCGTCCGTATCTTCCTGGGTCAGCACCCTCCTTATGAGCAGGCTTGCCGCATCCGGCGACTGCAGCGGCTTATGGCTCGTTGCGGTATAGCCCTCTTCCTTGATCTTTCCCAGCAAGAGGTTCTCGGTATAGATGAAACGTCGGCATGCTTGGCGAAAACTCTCGGGAGTTTTTTGCTCTCCGAATCCGAAAACATCGATGCCCTGCTCGCGGATGCGGGCAGCAAGCCTTGTGAAATCGCTGTCGGACGAAACCAGGCAAAAGCCGTCGAAGCGTCCGCTGTGCAGCAGATCCATCGCATCGATGACGAGTGTGATGTCGGACGCATTCTTGCCTGTCGTATAGGCAAATTGCTGCTGCGGGATGATCGCATGTTTGGCCAGTATGGCGGCCCAGCCTCGTGAGCGTGTCCCCGAAAAATCACCGTAGATACGGCGTACGCTTGCTTCGCCAATCTTGGCGACCTCTTCAAAAAGGCCGTCGGCGATTTTCGCGGATGTGTTATCTGCGTCGATCAGAACGGCCAGCCGTGGCGAGCGTGGTTCAGATGGCATGGTATCGCCTTCCCTATTTCAATTCAGCCCTGCTGGATTTCTTCGGTCATCACTTCGAAACGGGCAAGCGTTGCCGGTCCGAAAGCCGTTGATAGGGCGACGTCCGTCGCGTCACGGCCGGTCGCCATCAATATTCGCCCGATGCGGGGCTTGTTATGACGCGCATCCACTGTATGCCAGTGACCGCCGAGATAGACCTGGAACCAGGCACTGAAATCCATCGGGTTAGGATCGGCCGGCACGCCGATATCGCCGAGATAACCGGTACAGTATCGCGCCGGGATATTCATGCAACGGCACAGCGCAATGGCAAGATGGGCGAAGTCGCGGCAAACCCCTGTCTTGTCGGTAAATCCGCCATGCGCCGTGCGAAGCGGATCGGCCTTCATATAGTCGAAGATGATGTGATTATGGACGAAGTCGCAGATGGCCTGCACGCGCGGCCATCCGAGCGGCGTCTGCGAAAATCGCGCCCAAGCGAAATCGGCAAGCCTGTCGGTATCGCAATAGCGGCTGCCGAGCAGGAAGACCAGAACCTCGTTCGGCAGGTCGTTGATCGCATGCTGAAACGCGCCTTCCGGGACGATATCCGGCTGCCCGTCATCATAGATCTCGAATTGCGTGGAAATCGTCGTCAGTCCGGGCGGCGCAACGATGCGGCTACAGGAATTGCCGAACACATCGGTGTAAGTCCACGCTTCTATCCGCCTGTCAAAGCTCAGAGCCTGATCGCCGAAAAGATCGACGCGGCGGGAGGGATGGATGTTCAGCGCAAGCAGCATCGGCGTCGGCTGCGTGCATTCGTAGCCTATATGAAATCCGGCGCGTATTTTCATCCTGCATTCCTTGTTTGAGCGATCGGGCATGCACGGAAGATCATTGCGAAACGTCAGCGGGTTAAGCGGAGTTCCCGCAAATCCGTTTCGTGTCGCTTCATCGGGTCGTGACGTTGACCTGCACTGTCATGCCCTCGAAATCGGAACGGCTGCCATCATAGCTGCCGCTCAATGGCACCGCCTGGCTGGGATCACGGGCGACGGCCACGCGAATAAGATCTCGGTTGCCGACAATGCCGTTGGTCGGATCGAACTCCGTCCAGCCGGCACCTGGAAGATAGATCTGGCACCAGGCATGCGTGGAGCCGCCTCCAAGCGTGTTGCTGCCGTCCCGGTCTGCCACGTAGATGTAGCCGGTCACGAAACGCGCGGCGAGCCCGAGCGAACGCGCAGCTTCCATCATCAGCAGGGCAAAATCGCGACACGAGCCTGAGCGCAGCGAAAGGGTCTGCAGCGGGGTCTGCGTTCCGTGTTCGAGGCGGCGCACGTAGGAAAAGCTCTCGCGGATGGCATAGCAGAGCGTCATCAGCAGATGGCCGGTTTGCGTCGGCTGGCCGTAACGGACGAACTGACGCGCCCAGCGTCCGATCTCGTCGTTCGGATCGGCATAGTGGCGCTGCATCACCGGCTCGATATCGGGAATCTCATCCGCATTGTAGGAGAACGGATAGGTCAATGCGGCGCTGTCGATCTGAAAATCCAGCGGCTGGGGCGCATGATCGAGCGTAATGCGCGTTTCAAAACGCAGCTCGCGGGCAGGATGGGCAAGATGAACCAGTGCGACGCAATTGCCGAAAACATCATGAATCCAGCGAACGCGGCTGGCTTCGGGATAGGTTGTCAGAGATTCTTCGAGTAGTCGCTGATCGAAGCTGTCACGAGGCCGGAACATTACCCGGTGCTCCCCAAAGGCAACGGTGCGGAAATAGCGATAAGAGGTGACGTGGCGGACGGAAAAAATGGTCATGACCGCACGCCTCTATCCGCAAACTGGACGTTCACCCCAAATGTCACGAGCCACGTCCGTGCTTCGCGAAATCATCGACGATCCAGCGATCGTTTTCCATGACGTTGACCGACCTTCCTATGCCCGCGAAGCAGCGGGCTGTCGCCGCGCGTATAAAACCCGTCTTCAATCGGAAAAAACGGCATCAGGATCAGAGATCGGCTCGATGATATAGAGATTGCTTTGGGAGACGATACGCTCCTGGTCCATCTCGTCATTGCGCAGACGATATTGTCCGACGCCGCTCTTCATTGGCAGGAGGGCTTCGATCCGATAAATAGAAGCAGCTTTCGGAGATAGGCCGGTCCTGTCCTTCAGGCGCACTGTTTGGCCTACGCTATGGCGGTGAGACGACATAATGCTCGCTTTTCTGACCGCTTTTTCTGGTAACCGGTCGCTTTCAGGCGCCCGCCAATGCGGGCAACAACCTGCTATTCAAGCTTGAGACTGGCAACCGATCTGCGGCCTCGAATGTCGAATTCGAAACCGAATTTCAGTCTTTGGCCCGCTCTCAGGCCTACTATACCTGCCCTGTCGGCAGTCTCGGAATGAAAGAACACGGCAAGGCCGCCGTCGGATGGAAGGATAAATCCGTAGCCCTTGACGGGATCGAAGTTCTTTACCGTGCCATTGATCATGAAAACTTCCCCTTAAACAGCCAGTCATAACACTGCTATATCGGCGATTGGAGAAGATTGGCGGGTCGAAAACCTCTGACGCCGCGAAAGCCAAACTGGCCAAAGACGATTTGTCCGTTTAACGGCGATATTGCGGTTTAATTAAGTTTGGAGTCTCTGATAACAGGGTACTGTCGCATAAATGCGGTGTCCCCGTGAATTGGACACAGAAATGATGGCATGAAGAGCCCCTCTGCATCCGTGGTCAAACTACAGTTCCAAGGGCCACCGCTGATGAGCATGCATCACCGTCAGGATTTCGACATCCTGCCCAACGCGATAGGGAATGATATAGGGAATGTCCCCCAGCACCAGTTCGCGGGTGCCCTTGAGGCGACCGGCACGCCCCGTCGCCGGAAAATCCGCCAGCATGTCGACAGCCGACACGATCCGGGCGACAACACGCGCTGCGGCGTCCGGATTGTTCCTTCTGGATATACTCACCAATCACGTCAAGCCGCCGCAAGGCTCGCAGCGTCCAGCGGATGCGTTTCCGACTCATGATTGATGGGTGGACTTAACGTATTTCCCGACTACCTTCGCCACGTCGTCGTCGCAGGCGAATTCGCCCCGGTTGGCTTCAGCCAACCCAGCTTCGATCTCGGCAAGCTGCCACTCTTCACGCACGACATAATCTTCGATGGCTTGAGCAGCCATATACGAACGGGAGCGATCAAGCTTCTCCGCGATTTGATCAAGCTTGCTGGCGGTTTCATCCGAGACGCGTACGGTGAACGCAGTCATGACATCTAACTTTCCTTGGTTCACTATGATTATTGGTGAACCATCTTGGTTAGTCAAAGTTCTGCTGATGAAAGAGGACTTTCGTTTTGATAAATGAATTGCGACCATCGAGCGATCAGGCTGGATTTGATCATAGACCCGCGAGCGACGAAAGAGGTTCAAGCCTCAGCCAAAGCGGGCAACCAGAAAATCGATGACGCTGCGCAGCATCGCCGTCGGACGCCGATCCGGCGCATAGACCAGATGCATCGGCGTCGGCTTGTAGGACCATTGCGGCAGCACCGGCTCAAGCCGGCGGGCATCGAGATCGGCCGCGAGCAACAATTCCGGCTGCAGCACGATACCGGCGCCATGCAAAGCGGCAACGCGCAGAGCTCCGCCCTGGTTCGTGGTGAACCGGCCTTTTATGGCGATTTCGCGGGTTTCTCCCTCCGGGCCGACGAGATGCCAGCGACCCTGCAGGCGCCAGTAGGAATGGCCGAGGCACATATGATTGGCGAGATCCTCAGGAGTTTCCGGTCTACCGCAACGGGCGAGATAATCCGGCGATGCCGCGAGAATGCGCCGATAGGGTTTTAGCGGGCGAGCCACGAGATTGGTATCCGTCAGCTCGCCGATATGGAAGCCGAGCTCATAGCCCTCACCGATCAGATCATGCGGATTATTGTCGAGCGCCAGATCGACGCTGACGTCGAGATTCTCATGCAGATAGTCGACAAGCGCCGGCACAAGGCTTTGCGTCCCGAAGCTGACCGGCGCGACGAGCCGCAAGCGTCCGCGCGGAGCCGATTGCAGTTCGGAGGCCGAAGACTCGGCGAGCTCTACCTCCGCCAGCACCGTCTTGCAGCGTTCGTAATAAAGCTTGCCGACCTCGGTCAGCTGGTGGCGGCGCGTCGTGCGGTGAAGCAGGCGCGCACCCAGCCGCTGCTCGATCGTCCTGATATGTTTGGCGACCATGGTTGACGACACCTGACTGACGTCGGCCGCGGCGGCGAAGCTGCCATGCTCGACTACTCGCACGAACATCGCCATGCCGGCCAATTTGTCCATGATTGCATACCTATAGGTTCGGAGTGAAGCAAATATCAGCCTATTTATCGCTCATTGGTTTTGCAAGATAGTCCACCGCGCCTAACGTCAGGCCATAAACTATCAAGGAGCCACCATGCCCATCCTTCGCTTGGAAATGCATCCCGGACGCACACAGGACCAGAAGCGCGCCTTCGTTCGCGAAGCGACCAGGGTCGCCGTCGAAACGCTCGTCTGCCCGCCGGAATCGGTGGAAATCGTCATTACCGAGATCTCGAAGGATTCCTGGGCAACGGCGGGCAAACTGAAATCCGATAGTTGATCCGATTTCATGATGATGGCCTGGCGATCGTAGCCGACCGTCAGGCCTCGTCCGGCATCAGGCTCCGGCGTCCCCAGGCCTCGGCCCAATCCATTAGGCGCACCATCTCCTGCTTGAGAGTGTGGGAACGGATGATCTCGGCTGCGTGGTTCGGATTTGTGCGCGGGTTGTAGAATGTGCCGATCTCTTCGCCATTCTCGCGCCTTGCCGCCTCCAGGCGGGATTTCACGTCCTCGACTTCGGCCTTCACCGCAAAGTACCGCTTCATGACCTCGACAAGGTCGCGGTCGCCGGCATTGGTCTCCATGCGTACTCCATCTCAACTATTCTGGCTTACTTATTTTAGCGCCTCGCAATGATCCGATTCGAATGGCAAAATCTAGGTCATTGTTTAGCCGGCAAGATGAATTGGCCGACGGGAGCCTCATCAGGAAGGCCAGGACGTGCGCGGAGGGCGGAGCGGATTTACGACCAGTTTTCCTTGACCGACTGCATCACCACATTGGTCGATGTGCTGGCTACAAAGGGCAAGCTGGAGATTTTTTCGCCAAGAACGATGCGATAGCGGCGAATGTCCGAGGTTCGCACCTTGAGGAGATAGTCGAAGCGGCCGGCGATCATGTGGCACTCTTCGATTTCCTTGATCTTCTTGACGGCGTTGTTGAAGCTGAGCAAAGCTTCCTCGCGGGTATCCGTCAGCTTGACTTCGGCAAAGGCGACGTGATCGAGGCCGAGCTTGATCGGATTGAGGATGGCCTTGAAGCCATCGATATAGCCGGAATCGATCAATTTCTTCAGGCGCGCCTGGCATGGAGTCTTGGAAAGACCGACCCGCTCGGAAAGCTCGGTGATCGACATGCGGCCGTCTTCGACCAGCGCGTCGAGGATCTTTTGGTCGAATTGGTCAATTTCACTGTATTTTACCATTTCAGCAGACATTCCTATTTGAAATAAGCGATATTGGAGTTCAATATGACTGGAAAGCCGCATTTTCAAGGCGGAACGCTTTTCTAAGATGACGTATGTTCTGATCGAAGCAACGGGAGGGCCGCGTGGGCGATATCGCCGACGCCCACAAGGCCATCGGGACCCTTGCACCTAGAGGTTATCATGACTGTCTCTGCCAAGCTCGCCACAGAAGAACCGGCTCCGGACGCCGTCCCATTTTCGCATTTCGCGCCGCCCATTCGTGAACAAAGCCCGCTTCGTCAGGCAATCACCGCCGCCTATCGGCGCCCCGAAACGGAATGCCTTCCCGCCCTGATCGAGGCCGCCACCGTGCCGGAAACCACCCGCGAGGCGACAAGGAAGACGGCCAAGAAGCTGATCGAGGCGTTGCGCGCCAAGCACAAGGGCGACGGTGTCGAAGGGCTGGTGCAGGAATATTCTCTTTCGAGCCAGGAAGGCGTTGCACTGATGTGCCTTGCCGAGGCGCTGCTGCGCATTCCGGACACAGCGACGCGCGATGCGCTGATCCGCGACAAGATCGCCGGCGGCGACTGGAAAGCGCATCTGGGCGGCGGCCGCTCGATGTTCGTCAACGCCGCCACCTGGGGATTGGTGGTGACAGGCAGACTGACATCGACCGTCAACGAAGGTGGGCTTTCTGCCGCCTTGACGAAGCTGATCGCCCGCGCCGGCGAGCCCGTCATCCGCCGTGGTGTCGACATGGCCATGCGCATGATGGGCGAGCAGTTCGTCACCGGCGAGACGATCGACGAGGCTTTGAAGCGTGCACGCGCACTGGAGGCGAAAGGCTTCCGCTACTCCTACGACATGCTCGGCGAAGCCGCGACGACGCATGCCGATGCCGAACGCTACTATCGCGACTATGAAAACGCGATCCATGCGATCGGCAAGGCATCGGCTGGCCGCGGCATCTATGAAGGGCCGGGCATCTCCATCAAACTTTCCGCGCTGCATCCGCGCTATTCGCGTTCGCAGGCCGAGCGGGTGATGAGCGAGCTTCTGCCGAAGGTGAAGGCGCTGGCTCTGCTCTCCAAGCGCCACAATATCGGCCTGAACATCGACGCCGAGGAGGCCGACCGGCTGGAGCTCTCGCTCGACCTGTTGGAAGAACTGTGCCTCGATCCGGAGCTTTCCGGGTGGGACGGCATTGGCTTCGTCGTGCAGGCCTACGGCAAGCGCTGCCCCTTCATCCTCGATTTCATCATCGATCTTGCCCGCCGTTCCGGGCATCGTCTCATGGTTCGCCTCGTCAAGGGCGCTTACTGGGACGCGGAGATCAAGCGCGCGCAGCTGGATGGCCTCGAAGGTTTCCCGGTCTATACCCGCAAGATCTACACCGATGTCTCCTATGTCGCCTGCGCCAGGAAGCTGCTGGCGGCAACCGATGTGGTCTTCCCGCAATTTGCCACCCACAACGCCCAGAGCCTGGCCGCGATCTACCACATGGCCGGAAGCGATTTTTCCATCGGCAAATACGAGTTCCAATGCCTGCATGGCATGGGCGAGCCGCTCTATGAAGAGGTCGTCGGCGCTCAGAATCTCGACCGTCCCTGCCGCATCTACGCCCCCGTCGGCACGCATGAGACGCTGCTTGCCTATCTCGTCCGGCGCCTGCTTGAGAACGGCGCCAACTCCTCCTTCGTCAACAAGATCGCTGATCCCGCCGTGCCTGTCTCCGAGCTGATTGCCGATCCGGTCGAGCGTGTGCGGGCCATGCCTGTCGTCGGGGCGCAGCACGACAAGATCGTCCTCCCTGTAGACCTCTTTGGCGGCGCGCGACAGAACTCCGATGGTATCGACCTGTCGAATGAAACAACGCTCTCCGATCTATCCGCGCAGCTGCAGGCCTCCGCAGCCAGGGACTGGACCGCGAAACCGCTCCTTGCCGACGGCTCCGAGCGCGGCACGGCCCGCGCCGTCCTTAACCCAGCCGACCATGCAGATATCGTCGGTCATGTCACCGAACTCGAACCGCAGGATGCCGCCGATGTCATGCGACTGGCGGCGACTGCTGCCGAGCAATGGGCAGGAGTAAGCCCCGACGAGCGCGCCGCCATATTGGAACGTGCAGCCGTTCTCATGCAGAGCGAGATGCCGGCCCTGGTCGGGCTCACGATCCGCGAGGCCGGCAAATCGGCCGCAAACGCCGTCGGCGAAATCAGGGAAGCGATCGACTTCCTTCGCTATTACGCCACACAGGCACGCAAGGTGCTGAAGCCGGAAAGCGTGCCGCTCGGCCCCGTCGTCTGCATCAGCCCATGGAATTTCCCGCTGGCGATCTTCACGGGTCAGGTTGCGGCAGCACTGGTTGCCGGCAATCCCGTCGTCGCCAAGCCCGCCGGCAATACGCCGCTGATCGCCACACAGGGCATCCGCATCCTGCATCAAGCAGGAGTCCCCCGAAATGTCCTGCAATTCGCCCCCGGCAGCGGCAGAATGGGTGCCGCACTCGTCGGCGCCCCCGAAACCGCAGGTGTCATGTTCACCGGCTCGACTGAAGTCGCGCGCCTGATCCAGGCTCAGCTTGCCGAACGGCTCTCCAAATTCGGCAAGCCGATCCCGTTAATCGCCGAAACCGGTGGCCAGAACGGCATGATCGTCGACTCCTCGGCCCTTGCCGAACAGGTGGTTGCCGACGTGATCGCCTCGGCCTTCGACAGCGCCGGACAGCGCTGCTCGGCCTTGCGCGTCCTTTGCCTGCAGGAGGAGGTGGCGGATCGCACGCTCACCATGCTGCGCGGCGCGCTTCGCGAGCTCTCGGTCGGCAAGACTGATCGGCTCGCCGTCGATATCGGCCCGGTCATCGATGAGAACGCCCAGCGCGGCATCGATGAGCATATTGAGCGCATGCGCCAGCTTGGCTGCAAAGTCGAACAGCTCGATCTTCCCGAGAGCGCCGATAGGGGCACCTTCGTTCCCCCGACCATCATCGAGCTGAAGAAATTGAGCGATCTCAAGCGGGAAGTGTTCGGCCCCGTTCTTCATATCATCCGCTATCAGCGCAAGGGACTGGACAAGCTCATCGCTGACATCAACGCCTCCGGCTACGGCCTCACCTTCGGCCTGCATACCCGGCTGGACGATATGATCGCCCATGTGACCGAGCGCGTGCGGGCCGGCAATCTCTACGTCAACCGCAACGTCATCGGCGCTGTTGTCGGCGTCCAGCCATTCGGCGGCCGTGGCCTTTCCGGCACGGGTCCGAAAGCGGGCGGCCCGATGTATCTGCGCCGTCTGGTCGCCTCCTCTACCGAACCATTGCGCGATGCGTCGGTGCAGAGCGATCCGGCTGTGCGGCAATTCATTGCCTGGCTCGAAAGCAAGGGTGCTGGGGATGCGGCAAAGCAGGCACGCGCCGTCGCCGCCCAGTCGTCGCTGGGCTTCAATATCGAGCTCCAAGGCCCGGTCGGCGAGCTGAATCTTTACGCGCTGCATCCGCGCGGCAGGATCCTGCTCGCTCCACAGACGGCGCTCGGCCTTAACGTTCAGATCGCGGCAGGGCTTGCGACAGGCAATTCGGTGGTCATCGATGCCGCATCGGGCTTGCAGGACGAGCTTCGCAACCTGCCGATGGAGGTCGCCAATCGCATCTCCTGGACGAAGGACTGGGCGGCGGATGGGCCATTCGCCGGCGCCCTCATCGAGGGCGATGCCGCGCGAACCCAACAGGCGGTCAGGGCGATCTCGGCCATTCCCGGCCCGCTGGTCCTCACCCAGGCGGCGTCGAGCGAAGAGATCGCCAAAAGCGCCGATGCCTATTGCCTGAACTGGCTGCTCGAAGAGGTGACGACATCGATCAACACTGCCGCCGCCGGCGGCAATGCCAGCCTGATGACGATCGGATAACATCGATCACAATCTGAAATCTACGCGGCGGCCGGATCAGCAAGGTCTCGGCCGCCGTATTTTTTATAGTAGACCCCGGGCCATCCTCGCCCTTCGAGGCTTCGCACCTCAGGGTGAGGATGGAGCGCGCATCTTCGCATAAAACCGGTTCCCGTCGCAGCAAGCCAGCTCTATGTGCGGTATTGCGCAGAAGGTTAGTCCTTGTATTAGGCGGGTGTGTTTTACTGGTGCATCCTTAGGGATGCCGGGATCTGGATGACGGTCCAGATCCCGGCG